>CAADGU010000230.1 GCA_900696625.1 uncultured Chloroflexota bacterium
CGTTTTGCCCTCTGCACAGTGGGGATCACCATCAAAAAGCCAGAAATCAGCAGTTGATGGTAATTATTGCTGGTAAGTTCGGAAAGTAACCATCAAAATTATTCGTTCCAGACCCTATCATTTCTGTTATACTGTGCCGCAGCCGGTTTCCAGACCGCGCCAACTTATCTCAAACTTTTATCACATCACAAGGGAGATTAAACATGGGACGCTTGAAACATTCACAACTGACAAGACAGGCCGAAATTTTCATCACCAATGGCGCCAAACCAGAGGCGCAGGCCGTCATTGCCGGCGTGGGCTATGCGCCCGCCGCCCTCAGCGATGGGCAAACGCTGGTCACGGCCGTCAAGACCGGACAGGCATATACAAAAGAACTGCTCGCAGCGCAGAAAAGCGCCACCCGCGCCGAGAAAAACGCGCGCCAGGCGGCCCAGAAAGAGATGGTCAGCCTGTCAGAAACAGCGCGGCTGCTCTTTGCCGATGATGAACCAACGCTAACGTCTCTGGGGCTGCAAACACAGTATGAAACAGTAATTGATCCTGAAACGGGGGAAAGCAAACAGCAGGCTGTATCACTCCCCCAGGCAACGGCAGAAGTGATCAGTCGTTGGCGGCAGTTGGTGACCAATGTGACAAAACTGGATGCGGCGCAAGTGGCAGAACTGGCAGCGGCAGGTTGGGGCAGCACGCGGATAACAGCCGCAGCCGCCCTGGTGGAAGCATTTGCCGATGCAGACACAAACCAGCAAGACACCATTCAAGATTACCAGGAGGCCAGCGCCCAATATCAGGCAGATATGGAGGCGCTGCGGGGGTGGTACGGCCGTGCCCGCCAACTCTCCAGCCTCGCCATCAAAGACGCCGACCCCACCAACCAACAAAACCTGCGCGAACTATTGGGGCTGGACGGCTAAACGGTTTTGGGGGCTTCAGGAATTCAGGGAGTTGACAACCCGTGAAACGTGAAACGTGACCAGCGAAACATCACGTTTCACGTTTCACTTTTCACGCTTCACGCCTCACGCCTCACGCCAAACCCCACGAAATCCCAAAGAGCCGGGGTTGGTTGATATACGTTTGAAAATAGGATGAGGAATGTCATTAGACAGCCCCACCCCATTGCCTATAATGGCCTATTGAAGCATACCACACCTGTCTCCATCAGCTTTATTCATCAAGAAAAAGTTATGCTGGCTGGTTTGTGGCGTTGACTCTACATCCCTTTCAAGAAGGAGTACGATAGATGACTATCCACTTATACTTATCCCTCACCCCCGAAGCATTAATTGCCTCCATGCTGTCGCCAGAAGAGTTTAGCACCTACTACACCGTGGGCACCACCAAAAAACGGCACGGTGAAGCCATGTTCATCGAACTAGACCCCACCTTTCGCCACGATTTTTTCCGCATTGACGAAGGGCTGGCCCGTTGCGTCCCCCATGCCGATGGCTCACCCAAACGATCCGTTTACATTGCCACCTACCGCGTTCTGGAACATGTGCCCATCGCCGCCATGCAGCGCCTGCATCTGGTGACCGCCTACGGCCAATCATTAGCCCTGGAGCCATCTTTTGATTACCCAGAAAATGACCCCGGTTTGCATATGTACCAGGAAATTGCACCGGTGACGCCCTTAGTCGTCAGCACGGCCAACCCCCTTGATTTCTACGACTTCCTGATCAAAGACCCCGAAAGCATGATTCATATACCGGCCATTGCCTTCGTAGAGTTACAGTTAGGTCAACTGGCCCACAATCCCGAATCAGGAGCAGTAGAAGATTTACCCTACGCCAACATTCACCACCTGCGCGAATGCCTGGTGGAAATCAGAACAAAACACATTCATACCAAGATGGTCAACCGCGTCCAGGCCATCGAATTTCCCTATCGCACCATCAAAAATGGCATTTTCATCGGCAACGCCGATAAATTAGTCTACTTCCCCTTGCCCTCACTCGATGAACTGCGCAATAAGTATTACCGGTGGTGGCAGTCGGCCAATACATCCATGTAAGAACAATCTGAAGTCAGCCGGAAGAACTATTCCGGCTTTTTTTTTGCAAGTGTTCAGTTCCTCAAGAGACCTGACTGGTTTTTGGCCCGAATGGTTTCAAGTTGAACGAGAAAAAGCCTGTCAGGTCTGAACGATTACTTTATTTTGAGAGGAGATCACTCATGAGTACGATGGATTTAACTCAATTTGAAACAATCGCGGTGTGGGCCGTGCTTGGCGTCTCCATCTTAGGCCTTGTCTACGCCGTTTTCCTGCGCCGCCAGATATTACGCGCCGACAAGGGCACACCAGAAATGCTGGTGGTGTGGGAAGCAATCCGTCAGGGGGCCGATGCTTATCTAAACCGCCAGTTGCGCACGATCTTACCGTTCATCGCCGTGCTGACCGTTGCCCTCTTTCTCAGCGTCTACATTGTGCCCCCCAGCGCCGAAGCCCTGGAGCGGTTTGAAGGGCAGAGCGAGGACACCATCCGCTTAGTGGTCGGCGCCGGCCGGGCCGTAGCCTTCATCATGGGCGCCGGCTTCTCATTACTGGTGGGGCAAATTGGGATGCGCATGGCCGTGCAGGGTAACGTGCGCGTGGCCTCGGCGGCCCGCCACAGTTTCAGCGACGCCCTGCGCATCGCCTACCGCACCGGCACCATTACGGGCATGTTGACCGACGGCCTGGGTCTGTTAGGAGGTACTACCATCTTTATCATCTTTGCCAAGGCCGCGCCGGACGCCCTGCTTGGTTTTGGTTTTGGCGGCACATTGGTGGCCTTGTTTATGCGGGTGGGCGGCGGCATCTTCACCAAAGCGGCAGACGTGGGCGCTGACCTGGTAGGCAAGGTGGAGCAAGATATGCCGGAAGATGATCCCCGCAATGCGGCCGTTATTGCCGACCTGGTAGGTGACAATGTGGGCGACTGCGCCGGTATGGCCGCAGACATCTTCGAGTCTTACGAAGTGACCATTGTCTCTGCCCTGATTTTGGGTCTGGCCCTGACGGCCATCACCGGCCATATCGAGTGGATTCTGTTTCCGCTGCTGGTGCGCGGGATTGGCGTGCTGGCCTCCATCGTCGGCACGTACCTGGTAAAAGGGCTGGCGGGCGGAAGCAAAGACGCCATGGCCGCTATCTTTCGTGGCTTTCTAACCTCGGCCGCCATCTCCGTCGTTTTGTTTGGCATTGTCGCCTTCTTTTATATGCGCGACGTACCGGGGGGCTGGTGGCGGCCATTTCTCTCCACCACCGTCGGTGTGGCCCTGGCTATCGTCATTGATCGCCTGACCGATTATTTCACCGGCACCCACAGTGCGCCGGTCAAAGAAATCCAGGAAAGCACACGCAGCGGCCCGGCCACCACCATCCTGTCCGGTCTGAGTGTGGGGTATGAATCCAGCGTCTGGTCTGTGGTGGTCATTGCCCTGACCATTGGCGCCGCCATTCTGCTCTATGCCGGGGTGCCCGTGCAGCAGTATATTGACAACGGTTCGGCGTTTACGGCCGCTGCCGTGCAGATGGTCTTTGTGCTGTATGGCGTGGCCCTGACCGGCATTGGCATGTTAACCCTGACGGGCAATAACGTGGCCATGGACTCTTTTGGCCCTATTTCTGACAATGCCAACGGCATCGGCGAGATGGCCGGCCTGGATGAGAACGCGCGCCAGATCATGGCCGATCTGGACGCAGTGGGCAATACCACCAAGGCGATCACCAAAGGTATTGCTATCGGCTCGGCAGTCATCGCGGCCGTGTCTCTGTTTGGCTCCTTTATCACCGACGTTACCCGTATTGATCCTACGGCGTTGGCCGGGGGCATCCGTATATCGGAACCGGTCGTTTTTGTGGGCTTTTTATTGGGCGGCGCTTTGCCCTGGCTTTTCTCCTCACTGGCAATTAAAGCAGTCAGCCGGGCGGCGGGGCAAATGGTGGCCGAAGTGCGGCGCCAGTTCCGCATCCCCGGCATCCTGGAGGGCACGGTGAAACCTGATTATGCGCGGGCGGTGACAATTTCCACCGTCGCGGCGCAGCGGGATCTCATCAACCTGGCCACGATTGCCGTGGTGACGCCGGTGGCTGTTGGCCTGATACTGAATGTGGAGGCGTTGGGCGGCTTTCTGGCCGGGATCATCCTCTCCGGGCAGTTGTTAGCGGTTTTCATGTCGAATGCGGGCGGGGCGTGGGACAATGCCAAAAAGACCATTGAGGATGAACCGCGCAATCTGGCTGCGGGCACGGGTAAAGGGTCAGAGCGGCACAAGGCCAGTGTGGTGGGGGATACGGTGGGCGACCCGCTCAAAGATACGGCCGGCCCGGCTCTCAATCCGATGATTAAGGTGGTCAATATCATTAGTTTGATTATTGCGCCTATTATTGTGCGTTATCATGGGCTGAGCCTGGGTATGGTTGTGGTGGTTGGGCTGCTCCTGGCGGGTTTGTGGTGGGCCATCAGCCGCTCGAAGCGTGAAGTGGAGATATTGGAGGAACCGGCGACGGCCGTTATTGTTTCCCATTAGCCGGCCTCACAGGACGTTTAGGACTGGGCATCACCCGTCACGCTTACCACAGGGGGAAAGCATACTCCCAGAAAAGGCAGATAAATCTGCACCTACAAAAGGCAAAGTCGGCCTTCGCCGACTAAAACCCAGTGAATACCAGCCCACGAAGGTGGGCTTTGCTGTTTGTAGCCGCGATTTCAATCGCCGGGAATTGAGTATGCAATCGCCCTAA
>CAADGU010000231.1 GCA_900696625.1 uncultured Chloroflexota bacterium
CCCTGGGAAGTGACGCTGGTGGATACCGGTCTGGAGACGGGGCGGGGGGCGCGGCTGGTGAAACTGGCCGATTATTTGGGAGACGGTTCGGCTGCCGGCGGTTCAGAAGCCGGTGGCCGTTTTTTTGTGGCTTATGGGGAAGCAGTGGCGAACATTGATCTGGCAGCGCTGTTGGCTTTCCATGAAGCACACGGGGCGCTGGCGACGGTGACGGGTGTGCAGCGCCATTCGCAATATGGGCTGATTGAGGCGGATGCCGACGGCCGTGTGACCCTTTTTCAAGAGAAGCCGCTGCTGCCACATTGGGTGAACGGTGGGTTTATGGTGTTTGAGACGGCCGTGCTGGACCTGCTGCGCCAGAACTACCGTGAGGACCTGTTTGAAACAGACATTATGCCTTTGCTGATGGCGCAGGGTCAGTTACGCCTCTATCAGCATCATGGCTACTGGCAGTCCATGAAAACCTTGCAAGATTACATCACGCTCAAAGAGGCCTGGCAAACAAACCAGCCCTGGCGAGTGTGGTAGACTATATGTTCTTTTTCCTCTCCAAAACGCTCCCCCTCTTTATTTATCCCATTGGCCTGGTGTGCATCCTGTTGGTGCTGGCGATTTTTTTGTGGCGGCGGCGGGGGTGGCAAACGGCCGTGCTGCTCATCGCCTTTTTCCTTCTTTACCTGGCTGCCAATCCGCTGGTCTCGTTGTGGCTGGCGCGGTCGCTGGAATGGCGCTACCTGCCGCCAGAGCCGCTGCCGCAAGTGGATGTAATTGTGGTATTAGGCGGCGCCACAACCATTGCCGGGTATCCACAGACTACTGTGGGCCTAAACGAAGCTGCCGACCGGTTGTGGTATGCCGCCTGGCTGTACCACCAGGGTACAGCCGACCGGCTGCTGCTGACCGGGGGTAAACTGCCCGGCAATACCATCTCGGAGGCAGAACGGATGGCTGAAGCTTTGCAACTGATGGGCATCCCAGATGAGGCCATGCTGCTGGAAGCGGAATCCGTGAATACTTATGAAAATGCGGTATTGAGCAAACCGTTGTTACAGGCGCATGGTCTGGAGACGGCTTTGCTGGTGACTTCGGCGCGGCATATGCCCCGCTCCGCTGCCATTTTTGCAAAGCAGGGCATTGACGTGATCCCGGCGCCCACCGATTACGAATTTGTGCAGCCAGATTGGAACGAGGGAGAAAATGCCGGCTGGTTTTATTGGGGATTGAGCCTGCTGCCAGATGCCAAATCGCTGGAACTGACGACCAGTGTGATGAAGGAGTATGTGGGGCTTTTGATTTACCGGCTGCGTGGGTGGTTGTGATGGAGATGGGGAGATTGAGAGATTGGGAGACGGGCAATCTTCTAATCTCCCAATCTCCTGATTTCCATTCCTCTTTTCTCTGCATAAAAAGCAGCTAACTGCACGGCCGTCACCCGTATCTGTTCACGTAATTCCGGCGGGGAAAGGATTTCGACGGCCGTGCCCAATCCCATCAACGCTTCACACGCCGCCTGGTCGGAATCGAATGGCAGCGATAGGGTGGCCACACCGTGGTCGTCTGTAACCCCTGGTTGTTCCAGCAGCGTATACAGTCCTTCGCCAAAGAAGCGCAGCATGTGGGCAATGGCTTCCGGGGCCACACGCACGGTGACGGCATAGCGTTCCCTGCGGGCTTCAAATTGAGCGCACCACTGCTGCCAATAGTCGGCAAGCTGAAATTGGGGCGGGCGACGGCCGTGACCCTCTGACAGTTCTGCCTCTTGAATGCGTGACACGCGGTAGGTTTGCGGATGGGGAAAGTTTGTGATGCCCACCAGATACCAGATGCCGGCTTTGGCTACCAACCCCAGTGGATCAACCAACCGTTTCACCCATTGGCCGTCGGCGCGGCGGTACCTGATGCGCAGGCGACGGTCGGTGAACACGGCCGTTTGCACCAGTGATAGAAAAGGCGTCGGCTCTTCCTGCTGGAACCAGGCTGCCGGGTCCAGGTAGAGCCGTTCCTGGATGCGCTGCGCATCTTGCTGGAACGGGGCGGGCAGCGAAGCCGTTAGCTTGAGCAGGGCGCTTTCGCCTGCTTTGTCTGCGCCCAGGTCGGCCAGCAGAC
Organism: uncultured Chloroflexota bacterium; assembly: GCA_900696625.1. GTDB lineage: Bacteria > Chloroflexota > Anaerolineae > Promineifilales > Promineifilaceae > CAADGU01. The sequence goes on from CAADGU010000231.1 coordinate 2,107, forward strand.
CGGGCACGGTAAACATGAACAGGGCGCGCACCTCGTCCTCCTTGAGGCCGGTCAGGTTGGTGCGGTAGCTTTCCATGAGCATACAACCGCCCTGCGGCCCCCGTTCGGCATAGACCGGCACGCCAGAGGCGCTCAGGGCGTCCAGGTCCCGGTAAATGGTGCGGGGAGAACATTCCAACCGTTCGGCCAATTCTTCGGCAGTGAGACGGCCGTGTGTTTGCAGCAGCATCAACAAGGAAATCAGTCGGTCAGCGCGCATAGGGGAAGTTTACAGGCGGCAGATGGGGGTGGCAAGATAAGCAGGTGAGGAGGTGAGGGGGTGAGCAGGTGAGGGGGTGACAAGACGCCCAATCGCAGCACACGGATAATCGATAACCGGTTACGCCCCACGTCCTACCGGCGCCGGCCATTTGGAGTCCAGAAAGGTCTGAATTTCAATCAGGTAGCCGTTGGGGTCGCGGGCGAAGAGCTGGTAGATGTGGAAGCGGGGGTTGTGTGTGGGGGGCTTTTCGATGGGGATGTGATGGGCCAGTAGATAGGTATACCAGGCGTCTACGTCCGGGGAGACCAGTGTCAGGATGATGCCCTGGGTGGAAAGTGTATTACCTGCCTCTGCGCTGAGCGCCTGGCAAAAGCCAATATAGGCGTCACCACCGGTGGCATAAATGCGACAGACGCCCTGATCCAGCACCAGGGGAAGCTGGAGGATGGTTTCATAGAACACGGCCGTTGCCGCCAGATCGGCCGTATACAAGAAAGTCACTTGTTGCTCAATCGCTGGTCGTTGCATGGAAATGATTATATCCTATACAAATACCGGTAACAGTCTTACAATCACTCACCATTGGCAACCCGCCACTTCAATTATTATGACTATTTTTGTTATCATGGGTGTTTCCGGCTGTGGCAAAACCACCACTGGCCAGGCATTGGCCGACCGGTTGGGTTGCCCCTTTTACGACGGCGATCATTTTCATCCGCCGCAAAATGTGGCTAAAATGGCAGGCGGGCAACCACTGACGGATGAAGACCGGATTCCCTGGCTGGCGCGGCTGCACCAGATGATGGCGGCGCATGAGACAAAAGGCGAAACGGCCGTGTTCGCCTGTTCCGCCCTTAAAAAAAGGTATCGGGATCAACTACGGGATACGTTGACGGCCGTGCAGTTCATCTACTTGCAAGGCAGTTTTGACATGATCTGGCAGCGAATGCAAACACGGCAAGGACACTACATGAAAGCCCCTATGCTGCAAAGTCAATTCGACGCCCTCCAACCTCCCGACCCCGACGAAGCGCTCACCATCCCGGCCGACGAGGCAATAGAAACAATTCTGAATATGATTTGTACAAAATGAGATTAAAGATTGGAGACTGGAGATTGGAGATTCAATCTCTAATCTCTAATCTCCAAAAGGAAACCATGAACCCACAAGCAGACATCGGACTTATTGGCCTGGCCGTCATGGGCCAAAATCTGGTATTGAACATGGACGATCACGGCTTCACCGTTGCCGTCTTCAACCGCACCGTTGAAAAGGTAGACCAATTCCTGGCGAACGAAGCCAAAGGCACGAAAGTGATTGGCGCACACTCGCTGGGAGAACTGGTCAGCCACCTGAAACGGCCGCGCCGCGTGATGCTCATGGTCAAAGCCGGCGCGCCGGTAGACGCCACCATTGCTCAACTCGTGCCCCTGCTGGAACCGGGCGACATCATCATAGACGGCGGCAATTCCCATTACCCGGACAGCACCCGCCGCGCTCAGGAATTGGCCGCGCAAGGGCTGTTGTTCATTGGCGCCGGCGTCAGTGGCGGCGAAGAAGGGGCGCGGTTTGGCCCCTCCATCATGCCCGGCGGCCACCCGGAAGCGTGGCCGCATGTCAAACCCATCTTCCAGGGCATCGCCGCCAAAGTGGCCGACGGTTCCCCCTGCTGCGATTGGGTCGGCGAAGAAGGGGCGGGCCACTTTGTGAAAATGGTGCATAACGGCATTGAATATGGCGACATGCAGTTGATTGGCGAGGTGTATGACCTGATGCAAGAAGCGTTGGGGTTAAACAATGACGAGATGAGCGCCGTCTTTGCCGATTGGAACAAGGGTGAGTTGGATTCCTACCTGATTGAGATTACGGCCGATATTCTGGCGTACAAAGATGAAAACGGCCGTTACCTGGTAGACCTGATTCTGGACGCCGCCGGACAAAAGGGGACGGGCAAGTGGACGGCCGTGACCGCCCTGGATACCGGTGTGCCGCTGACCCTCATCGCCGAAGCCGTCTTCGCCCGCGCCCTTTCCGCGCTCAAAGAGGAGCGGGTTGCGGCGGCAAAGGTATTGGGATCGCCCATTCCCGCTTTCGACGGCGACAAAGCAGCTTTCATTGAGGACTTGCGGCAGGCGTTGTTTGCCGCCAAGATCATCTCTTACACCCAGGGGTACATGCTGATGCGGGCGGCTACGGCCGAATTTGGCTGGCAGTTGGCCTTTGGCAACATCGCCCTGATGTGGCGCGGCGGCTGCATCATCCGCGCCGCCTTCCTGGACGACATCAAAGCCGCCTTTGACGCCAATCCCAATTTGACCAACCTGCTGTTGGCCCCATTTTTCCAGGCCAAAGTGCAGGCGGCGGAAGGGGCGTGGCGGCGGGTGGTGGGTACGGCCGTGTCCCTCGGCATTCCCGTCCCCGCTCTGTCCAGCGCCCTGGCTTTCTATGACGGCTACCGCCGCGAACGGCTGCCCGCCAATCTGCTGCAAGCCCAACGCGACTATTTCGGTGCGCATACCTACGAACGGGTAGACCAACCCCGCGGCCACTTTTTCCACACCAACTGGACCGGCCAGGGCGGCGACGTAACGGCCACGACGTACAATGCGTGAGAAAAGAGGTTAGAGATTGGAGATTAGAGACTCAATTGACAACCTGTTGCAGATAAGCAACCAGGTGAATTGGCTATTTTAACAAGCGTTCGTATGCTTCATGTTTGCCAATCCAAAACCAGATAACCGTGTCGTCTTCAAGTAAACCGAGAACACGATAATCGTCTGTCACTCTGGCAGAATAAACGGGTTCCTCATCGTCAACACGCTTGAAATGGAGACTGAGGTGGTGGGGATTGACTCGCCACAGTTCGTATGCTTTGCGGGCGCGTCGCTGAATATCGAGGGGCAAACTGTCGTAGAGTTTCCAAAATTGACGGGTTGTTTTTGAGTTCATCCAGGGGCCAATCTTCCGTCTTCGGTCAGTTGAATATCACTGGTTTCCCCGGCAAGATATTCAGCCCGTGCTTCGCGGGCCATCTGGCGCATCAATTGTTTTGCGTCTGGTTTTGCCAACAACTCATCCCACTTTGCTTCGTCGTCCGGCACCAGGGGAGTGCTATCAGGGGCAAATGTTGTTTGAAATTCGAGGAAGCGGGCAAACTCCACCAGATATGGCAAACGTTCGGGTGGCAATTTACGCATGATGGAAATGATGGTCTGTTCGTAATCTGTAGGTTTCACGGCCGTTTGTGTTTCCATGCGTTCGATTATAGCATACATGAGGGAACGGCCGTAGGACGGTCGTAAAGTTGAGATAGTATAGTAACGTTGTGACAGAGGGAATTGAGAACTGGAGATAAACCGATGAATCCTGTTTGGGCGCAAATTGGCGAGATGGGTTTAGCGCCGGTGGTGGCGATTGACGATGCGGATGATGCCCCGGCTTTGGGGCGGGCGCTGCTGGCGGGGGGGCTGCCGTGTGCGGAGATTACCTTTCGCACAACGGCCGCCGCCGACGCGATCCGATTGATGACGAACGAATGTCCAGAGATGCTGGTGGGGGCGGGCACGGTGTTGACGGTGGCGCAGGCGGAAACGGCCGTAGCTGCCGGCGCGCGTTTCATCGTCACTCCTGGTTTTGACGCAGCGGTGGTGGATTGGTGCCTGGCGCAGAATGTGCCCGTGACGCCGGGCGTGATGACGCCCACCGAAATCAACATGGCGCTCAACAAAGGCTTAACCCTGCTCAAGTTTTTCCCGGCGGAAGCGGCGGGCGGCGTCAAGGCATTGCAGGCCATTGGTGGCCCGTATCGGGGGGTGAAGTTTATACCGACGGGGGGGATCACGGCCGTGAACCTGCCTGATTATCTGCGTTTGCCCCTGGTTCACGCCTGTGGCGGCAGTTGGATGGTGGCCCCCGCCCTCATCAACGGCGGCCAGTTTGCGCAAATCACCCGGCTTACGGCCGAAGCCGTGGCCATCGTCCGCCAAATAAGGAGCGGTTAAAAACACAGCCTATCCTCACGTTCCTGAGGCTACAATTCTCGCTTCCACGTAAAAGCCAGTTTCAACCGCTGGCAACATAGTAGAAAGCAGGAGTTGGGAATGGCTATGGCAAATTGGTTCAAATCAAAAAAGATCAGGCGTGTTTTGTGGGGGTCGTTGCTTTTTTGTATCCTGGTTGTTTCTTTTCCTTTTTTATGGCGGTGGTACGTGCAGTGGCAGTACGGCCGTCTGGTTTACGAAGCTGACCATGTGCCCACCCAACCGGTAGCTATTGTTTTTGGCGCGGGTTTGCGCCGGGATGGATTTTTGAGTGCTGTGTTGGTTGACCGCATGGATGTAGCTATTGCCCTTTACGACGCGGGAACAGTCCAGAAGTTGTTGGTGAGCGGGGATAACCGGTTTGAAAATTATAATGAACCGGGGGCGATGCTGGCTTATGCCATTAGCCGGGGTGTTGACCCGGCCGATGTTCAGCCTGACTATGGCGGCCGTCGCACGTATGACACCTGTTACCGGGCCAAACATATTTTCCAGGTAGACGAGGCCATTTTGGTGACACAAGGTTTTCATTTGCCCAGAGCGTTATTCACCTGCGACCAGTTGGGGATGGATGTGGTCGGTGTGTCATCGGACTTACGGCCGTATCTCCGGGCGCGCTGGTTTGCCATCCGCGAAATGGGGGCCACGTTGCAGGCGTTAGGGGATGTACTCAGGCGCCAACCCGCGCCTGTTATGGGTGAGCCGATCCCTTTGGGTGACGGATGAGCAATTACCGATTACCGGCTACAACCCGATCCCGTAACTGCCCACAACCGGCCTGAATATCAATGCCCCGGCGCACGCGCACGGTGCTGCTGACGCCGTAGCGGGCTAACTCGGCCTGAAACGTGGCGACCCGTTCGCGGGAGGAGGGCTGCCCGCCATAGCCGGCGGTGGGGTTGAGGGGGATGAGGTTGACGTGGCACAACAGGCCATGCAGCAGTTTGCCGAGCGCCTGCGCCTGTTCCACCGTGTCGTTTTCGTGGGCGATGAGCGCCCATTCAAAGGTGAGGCGACGGCCCGTTTTTTCCACGTAGTAGCGGCAGGCATCCAGCACGGCCGTAATCGGCCAGCGGCGATTAACAGGGATGAGCTTGTCGCGTTCCTCGTCGGTGGCAGCGTGTAATGAAACGGCCAACGGGGTCTGCCGCTGTTCGTCGGCGTAGCGGCGGATGGCGGGTACCAGGCCCACGGTGCTGATGGTGATTTTGCGCGCGCCCAGGTTGAAGCCGGTGGGGTCGGTGAGGCGGTCTACGGCCGTGAGCGTATTCTCATAGTTGTGCAGCGGCTCGCCCATGCCCATCATCACCACGTTGGTAACGTGTTCGCCCGTTGGCGCCAGTTCGCGGGCAAAGTGCAGCACCTGGGCCACAATTTCGCCCACGCTCAGATGCCGGAAGAAGCCCATCTGCCCGGTGGCGCAAAAGACGCAGCCCATGGCGCAGCCTGCCTGGGTGCTGATGCACAGCGTCCGCCGCCGGTCATAGCGCATCAGCACCGTTTCAATAAATTGGCCGTCCGGCAGTTGGAACAGCACTTTTTTAGTCAGACCGTCGCTGGAAATTTGTTCGCTGGCGATGGGGAGGGGGGAGAGGGTGACGGCGAACCCGGAGCGGCTTCGGGCCGTGTCCAACTTCTCCCGTAACCCTTTCGGTAAATTGGTCATAGCTGCCACATCGGGCACATATTTCTGGTACAGCCATTCCCATACCTGCCGGGCGCGGAACTTCGGCTCGCCCAGATCGGTGAGTAGTTGGGTGAGTTGGTCAAACGTAAGGTCGTAAAGCGATTGTTGTTGCATGAGATTGGGAGATTGGGAGACTGAGAGATGGGGAGATTGGCATGACCGAATCTCCTAATCTCCTAATCTCTCAATCTCTCTCCTAATTCCATAATATCCGTCAGCACATAATCCGGTTGGGGCGCATGAGGCTGTGCCAATTCTTCGCGGGTGCTGATGCCGGAGAGGAGGAGGATGGTGTGCAGCCCGGCGGCTTTGCCGCCGGCAATGTCCGTGCTGAGGCGGTCGCCGACCATGGCGGTATTGTCGAGTGTGCTGCCCAGCCGCTTCAATGCCTCCTGAAACATGATAATGCCCGGCTTGCCGATGATGGTGGGCTGGATGCCGGTAGCGGCTGCCAACAAAGCCAGGAATGAACCAGCGCCGGGCAGTGGCCCGTATTCGCTGGGCAGGCTCACATCCGGGTTAGAGCCAATGAAGCGCGCCCCGTGATTGATGCAAATGGCGGCGGCGGCAAAATCGGCATACGTCGCTTCGCGCCACAGGCCAACGGCCGTGACCGCCCCCCGTTGGCCCCCCTCCATCACATCCGCCACCGACAAAACGCGGAAGCCACGCTCCCTGATTGCCTGATGCAGCCCGTCGCCGCCGAGAACGTACACGGCCACTTCGGTTGGCAACTGAGCGTCGCCACTCAGTGCAGGCGTACCCGGTGCATACTCCTCCTGCAAATAATCGGCCGTAGCAATGGCCGAAGTCAAAATCTGTTCCGGTGTTACCGGGACGCCAAAACCGGCCAGTTTGGCCACATATTGGGCCGGGGTTTTGGAGGCATTATTGGTTGCCAACACAAAGTTGATCCTTTGTTGGCGCAGGGTTTGGAAGAAGTGGGAAAGGCCGGGCACGGCCGTGTCGCCATGCCACAACACGCCGTCCATATCGAGAATGAGGTTTTTGATGTGGTTCATATACGGCCGTGATCTTACACCAG
>CAADGU010000232.1 GCA_900696625.1 uncultured Chloroflexota bacterium
CAGCAGTTCCAGGGCGTCATCTTGTTCCTGGCGCAGATATTCGTCGTGCAGGATGCCGTCGGCGTCGCCGCTGCCACGCATGTCCACGCGGATGGCTGCGTAACCGTGCCCGGCCAGGTAGGGGTGGCGAATGGCGTCGCGCACGGCCGTGCCGTCACTTTTGCGGTAGGGCAGATATTCCAACAGGGCAGGCACGGGGTTGCGTTCGGCGTCTTGCGGCAGCCAGATACACGCCGCCAGCCGTGTGCCATCGGCCAGGGGGACCCAGGCGTTTTCAATTTCACGGATGGGGTGGGGGAATTGGGTTTTGATGTTCATTATGGGGAACTATGCATTAGGAATTAGGAATTATGAAGAAGCAGGAGGTGTCTTCCGGGGTATCATCACCCCTTCACCCCCTCACCTGCTCACCCCATCTCCCCTATAAGCGGCCATGATATTCTGCAATTCTACCAGGGGGAGGGCGTGGACGGTACGGCCGTGTTTGCCTACCATCGTCTCGGCCATGCACAGGCAGTTGAGGATCGCTTCTTCGGTGGCTTCGGCAGTGGCGTCGAACAGGTCGTTGAGGTGGCGGTGGGGGATCATGCGGATGTGGCGTAGGAAGGTGGTACCCTGCGAAGGCAGGTGGTTGCCGGTGGCGAAGGCCAGGAAGATATCGCCGCTGCCGTTGTAGCCGGTGCCGCCCATGCGGGCCAGACCGACGGTGGCTCGCTGCGCCAGCCGTTTGCACTGGATGGGCAGCAGGGGAGCATCGGTGCCGATGATGATGATGATGGAACTGCTTTGAGGGGGTTGTTCAGCAAAGGGGTTGGGGACACGGCCGTAGTCAATGATCTGCCCCACCGGCACACCATCCACCCGGAACAGAGTGCGGTCGCCATAGTTGGCCTGCACCAACACGCCAATGGTGTATTCGCCCTCTTCCATTTCTACCACCCGCGAGGAGGTGCCGATGCCCCCTTTGAAATCGTGGCAGATCATCCCCGTGCCGCCGCCCACATTGCCTTCGGCGACCGGCCCACCTTTGGCGTCCGCCAGGGCCGCACGCACATGTTCTTCGGTGACGTGAAAGGCGTTGATGTCGTTGAGCCAGCCGTCATAGGTTTCGGCCACCACCGGCAGTAAAAAGCTGCGCGTGTACCCTTCTTCGACGCTCACTTTCACCAGCGTATCCCGCACGATGCCCACCTGGTGGGTGTTGGTGAGGCCAATGGGTGAGCCGAGCATCCCGGACTCTTCCAGCCAGGGGATGCCGGTGAGTTCGCCGTTGCCGTTGAAGGAGTGGTAGGCGGCAAAGGCGTAATCGTCCCAGATGTTACCGTTGTGAGGCACGATCATGGTAACGCCGGTGCGGGCGATGTGGGGTTCGTCGTAGATGAGGGTGCTGTGGCCGACCAGGACGCCGTGAACGTCGGTGATGGCGTTGTAGGGGCCGGTGGGAAAGCGGCCAATGGTGATGCCCAGGTCGCGTAAGCGGGTGCGGGTCATATGGGGTCTCCTTTTTTTTTGCGCGGGTAGCAAATTCGGTACAATTATACCCGTTGGATTGTTTTGTGTTCTGAGGAAAGAAACCGTCGCGTTGCTTGTGGGGAGAAACAATAAACGCCCTGGTGGAGCTGCTCTCAGAAAGTTTGATCTCAATTTACAAACTTAGTTGGAGGATAAAATGTTAGCAAACCATTTTCGCCGGTTTTTGGTGTTGTGTGTGGTGGTGGGGTTGGTGACGGCCGTGTCTGTCCTGACAGCCCAGGCCACACCCCCACGCCAGGAAGATAGACCCTCGCGCACAGGTATTGAGGATATCCCGCATTACCCTCTGGCCGAAACGTCAGAAGTGGGGTTGGCATGGGAATCGGTGACAGTAGTGCCGGCCAGTAAGGTTGCCTTTCAGTCATACCGCAGTGGGAATTGGGACATTTTTGTGGGGAATGATGATGGCACGGGGCAAACGGCCGTGACCAGCCACATCCGCGCCGATATTCACCCACACTTGAATCGGGGGAATACGGCCGTTGTGTATGCTTCCCGATCCGATGACCATGATTACGAAATTTACCGGGTGCATGTGAATGGCAGCAACCGGGTGGCCCTGACCAACAATGAAGCGGACGACGGCAACCCACAGTGGTCGCCGGATGGCACAAAAATCGTGTTTGAATCGTATCGAGATGGACAGGCGGAGATTTACGTGATGAACGCCAATGGCAGTAATCAGGTCAGACTCACGAACAATGGCGCTTTTGACGGAATGCCCAGTTGGTCGCCGGATGGCAGCAAGATTGCCTTTTCGTCCAACCGCAGCGGGGCATACCGCATCTGGGTGATGAACGCCGATGGTAGTAATCCGGTGCGGTTGTCCAACCAGCCTTACAGCTTCCGCCCGCAATGGTCGCCGGATGGCAACAAGATTGCCTATGACGCCGACGGAAATAATGATAGTTGGCAGGAATTATGGGTGATGAATGCAGATGGCTCTGGTCAGTATGAAAGACGCAGGGAGTACAATAATACTGATCTTATGAGTGGGAGCTGGTCGCCGGACGGCCGTTATATCGCTTACACCCAAATCCATTTTGTCTATTATCAGGGTAACTGGTATTGGGATTACGCTTATCAAAAAGCTGTAGCCGTTGACAATTACTATGAGGCTCCCATAAGACTGAGTCAAGATGATCGGGATTGGTACCCTCGCTGGCAAACAGACGATAACGCTAAGCCACAATCGCATGTGCTAACGTTACCGGAAAAACTTGCCACAACGTATAGATTCGTGAGTTGGGCAGGGCAGGATGTTGGGCCAACCGGCTTGAAGCAATTTGATATTCAATACCGGGTTGGCACAAACGGTGCCTGGACAGACTGGCTCACAGGCGTCAATGAAACAGGTGACGTATTTCCTGGCACTCCTGGCACTACCGTGTACTTTCGCAGCCGCGCCTATGATAATGCCTTTAACCGTGAGGAATGGCCGCAAATACCTGATGCCTCTACAACTTTTTATTACTGGCGTGTATCAGGCATAGTAACGGATAATCGTGGTACCCCACTACAAAATAAGATGGCCCACGTTGTACCAACTCCCCTACAGCCAATCAATATAGATGCTCAAGGAACTTACCAAGGATATACATTGAGCGCCACACCCCACACATTTTCCATCAATCATCCCAGTTACAACAATCTAGAGCCAACTACATTTAACCAACCAGATGACTATCTTGATCATGCCTTCTATTTGCCACCCTCTGACAATTTATTGCAGAACAGTTCGTTTGAAGTGGGAAACGGGCAGCCAACCAGTTGGGATGTATATGGTAATTTGCCTGTAGAACTGGAAGAAGGCACCTATGTCTCTGGAGAGACGGCATTAGCATTGAATACAGTTTGCCCCGATCCGCCTTGTCTAACAACTGCACAGATTGAACTGGAATTTATTGATAGTTATTACCAGGGTTTGGTAATACGCGGTGATAAATCCGGTGAATTACACGCCTTATGGTATACATGGGGTACGCGAATTTATTATAGCAGGCGTTCAGTTGATGGCGTCTGGATAGATCCTATATTGGTTGATCAAAGCCCAAGTGTCCACTATGGCATTAGTTTGTTCATGGAGATGGATAGCCGGGGAACATTACACGCTGTTTGGGTTGACGAAGAAGGTCTTAAATATGTATACAAACCAGAAGGAGATACCTGGTCAACCGCTGAAGTTATCGCAGATGTTGCTTATGGTTCAAATAGCTATGTGTCTGATTTTGAAATTGCGCCCAATGATGGACTTCATCTCCTCATTCGCAGCTATGTGGGGGCATTTAACGGATTATTTCATCAAGAGAAGTTGCCTGACGGATTATGGCAAATCCCGCAACAAATTTGGTGGGAGACTGTAAATACGCCACGCCTGGCAATTGGCCATGATAATTCTGTACATGTTTCCTGGCGGAAAACGTATTCGGATGACCCGGCTGGCGATCATTTGCTTTTTTATCGGGTGCGTTCACCTGAGAGAATCTGGCAATCGCGAGAAATCTTGTTCAGCGAATTTAATCACTTTGCCACAAATGTGTTAGCCCTGGAAGTTGACCCACATGGTATCATACATCTTTTCTGGACAAATTCGGGAGTAAAACATACCATGAGGATGCCGGATGGCACCTGGACGGCACATAATGATCTGGGTGGCCTGGGTCATACCTGGGAATGGGAAATTGATAGTCAAGGAACGATTCATTGGATAGATGATTTGGCCCATTTACCTGCACACCGTTTGTACTATCGTCAATACACATATGAGAGTGGCTGGACTGAACCGGTTGATCTTGAGCCTGGCGGAGCGAATAGAGAGGTCGTTGGATTCGAGATTGATCCAAATGATTATTTCCATCTCATCACAGTTGATTTCCCACATACGTTTTTTTATCAGGGTACGGCAAATGCAGGCATAAGCGGCATGGCTGCTGTTTCTCAACAGGTAGCCATTCCTGAGGATATGAATGCGCCCACCTTATCCTTTATGGCAAAAGCACGGTTGGATTTTCCAGATGATGCCACTGAGATGAAAGCGGTTGTTACCTATGGGATCAGCACGACTGTTGTTTTCTCTGAAACTATATTGAATGATTGGAAGCAATATTGGATAGATATGACAGCGTGGCAAGGTCTGACCGTGACAGTCTCTTTGGAACTTTCCCAAGATGCAGATAATCCGATGATGCAACTCTTCTTGGATGATGTAACTTTGGGATCGGCCTACTCAGACATTTGGATTGGCGGTGGTGGGCCGGCAAGTGCAAAACCTGGAGAACAGGTTGTTTACTATGTCGGTTTAGGTAATCGTGGGGGAGTAGACGCTCAAAATGTTACGTTATCGCTCACTCTGCCGCCAGAATTGATTTTTGAGGAAGCCAGTATTGCACCCATTTCCACATCGCCTTTGATCTGGAATGTGGGAGAACTCTCGGGCCACACCTTGGGTTCTCCACTTGTAATAACATTAACAGTAGCACCATCTGCAGTATTGATGCAGTCTGTTTTGTCGGAAATTGAAATTCACACAACTGATCCAGAAGTAGAGTTGGCGAATAATACACAAAATTTGCATCTGTTTATTGGAGAACAGCTTTTCTTGCCTGTGATAAACAAGCCTTAAGGGTAGCTGATACAGGTTACGGGGCACGGCCGTACCCCCAGTCACGGCCGTGCCCACCCCAATTCTTAAATCCCACACAACCCTCCTGGCAAAGTTCCCGACGGGATCGGGACGGCCGTCCCATGACACCGGGACGCGCCTGCTGCTATTGTGCCTCCAGAATTGTATTGTTTGTGGTTTGTGGTAACGGCCAGCAGGAGAACCGGCTAAAGCCGTTACAACAGACCAGATAGTGGAGGAATAGCAGATGAACACATTTTCTATCGTTAACGGCCGTCGTCTCTGGATCATCCTGGGCGCGGCCCTTTTATTGGCAGTGTTGGGGGTGGGGGTCTTGCAGGCATCGGCCCAGGCCAACGTGGTGGCGGTGGCGCGGCTGCATGACAGCGGCGGCAATGAGATCGGCCAGGTACGGCTGATTCTCAAACGGACGATGACCGACGTGCGCGTTGACGTTAGCAATCTGCCGCCGGGCTTTCATGGCTTCCACGTTCACGCGGTGGGCAGTTGTGTCGCCCCCGATTTCACCTCGGCGGGAGGCCATTACAATGTGGACGGCCACAATCACCCACACCATGCGGCCGACATGCCGGTGCTGCTGGTGAATGGGGATGGCACGGCCGTAGCCCAATTCAAAACAGACCGTTTCACCGTCGCCGAACTGTTCGACGCTGACGGCAGCGCCATCATCGTCCATGCCAGCCCGGACAACTACGCCAACATCCCCACCCGCTATGCGCCCGCGCCAGACCAGACCACGTTAAACACCGGCGACGCGGGCGGGCGGCTGGCTTGCGGCGTGATTGAATCAAATTAACGTGCCCGCATTGGAGGTTAACATGTCAAATATAAACGGTGGTTCTTTCTTTTTGCGGTGGGTAACGGCCGTGACTGTGACCATGATAGTAGCGGTGATGGCTGCATTTGTTTCCATGTGGTCAATTGGTGAGTGGGTGGCACAGCGCTGGGGAGATATGGCTGGCGGCATCGTGGCCGGGTTTATTTTTGGCGCCTTATTGGGAGCAGGTTTAGGAGCAGGGCAGGCCATTGTGCTGCGCGCTCAAGGTATACCTTTTGGGCAATGGTTGGGACGCACGGCGCTGGCCGGCGCGGTGGGTATGTCCATTGGTTTTACGCTGATGTTTAGCCTCTTTGATCTGGACAACGTGCCGCAAATAGCTGCCGGGTTGATGATTGCCCTGTCCGTGGGATTACCCATTGGTCTGGCACAATGGTCATTGTTGAAGCCGTATCTGCCCCAGGCGCAGTTATGGCCGCTTGTCTGTATAGCGGCTTTCCTGGTTGCCTTTGCTGTTGGATTGCCGCTGGGCGGCGAAGGGCGGGAATGGCTGTCAGTAGGGGTGGTGGCGTTGTTAACGGCCGTTATCTCCGGCGCTGGTATGGTGTGGTTAGCACGGGGTGGGGAAACGGCCGTTGCTGCCTGATGCAGAAATCCGGTTTCCCAGGGAAACCGGATTTCTCACAACTATGAAAACACGAATTCTCATTCTTTTGCTGTTTGCCCTGACGGCCGTTGCCTGCACCGCCCTCTCATCACCAGAACCAGCGCCAACGGTCAACCCGCAGCAGCACCTCATCTTTCACAACGGCGTCATCCTGACGATGGATGCGGCCAATCCCCAGGCTGAGGCGATAGAGATTACGGGGGAAAAGATTACGGCCGTCGGCTCAAACGCGGAAATCCTGCCGTTGGCGCAGGCGAGGACGTTGGTGGTGGATTTAGACGGCCGTACCCTCATGCCCGGCTTTGTAGACGCCCACACTCACCTTTTCAACGACGCCGAACAAACCTTCGACATGAGTATGGCAGAAGTCCAGCAAATCGCCTTGCAAAACGGTATCACCACCATCGGCGATATGTACATTGACCGGCGTTTCCTGCGCGAAATTCAGGATTTCGCCCCCGCGCTACGCATGCGCACCAGCCTTTATCTGGTGATGACCGATAACTGCGGTGAGGTGCTAGGCGATTGGTACACTGAACATCCGGTGACGCGCAATCCCGGCGAAATGCTGCGCATTGGCGGCGTAAAACTGTTCACGGACGGCGGCACCTGTGAACGCCCCGCCCTGAGTTACGAACTGCGTCCGGGCGAGGGGTTGGGTGATCTCTTTCATACCCAGGAGGCGCTAAACGAGATGGTGCTGGCGGCGCAAAACGGTGGCTATCAAGTTGCCATCCATGCCATCGGCGACCGGGCGGTGGAGCAAGCACAAAACGCCATTGCCGCTGCCCTGGATGGGCAGCCTAACAGCTATCGCCACCGCATTGACCACAACAGCGTCATTCGCCCCGACTTGCTGCCCCGATATGGCGAGATTGGCATTATCCCGGTGGTGTTTGGCCTGTACCCCAGTTGTAATCCCTTTGGCCCGCCGCCGCCGCCAGAATACCAGGCCTGGGAGTGGCCGACGCGGGCTTTGCTGGATACCAACCCCGGTTTGCCGGTGGCCTGGCATGGGGATGACCCCTTTTTTGGGCGGATACGGCCGTTGGACGACCTCTACAGCTTGATGACCCGTAATGACGTGGACGCAGAAGGTACCATTTGCCCTGCGCCCGCCTGGCACCAGGTACACACCATCACCGCTGCCGAAGCGCTGCCCATGATGACCATCAACGCCGCCTACGCCCTTTTCCGTGATGAGGAGGTGGGCAGCATTGAGGCGGGCAAATACGCCGACCTGATTGTGCTGCCGGACAATCTACTTACTGTTGCCCCCGAAGTGTTGGTGACGATCGAGGTGCTGCTGACGATGGTGGGTGGGCGCACTGAGTTCTGCGCCCCCGGCCATGCCGATTTGTGCCCATGATTCTCTAGTGGACAGGGGGATAACAGCCGCGCGCGGTTGTTGTTTTCACAATTAGCTGACATTGATCACCCGCTTCACGGCCGTTTGTAACTATCATCTTCCTTCAAGGTATTGCATAATCCACGATGGGAGTAGAAGGGAAGTCCTGCGTCGTCTCTAGTCCCACCCCTCATTATTACCCTACTCCCACGTTTTATATAACTCAACAAGAGCTGGGCTGAGGCATTCTCTGGATGTCTGGCTTGCTCCATTTGAAGGAGGTTATCAAGATGAAAGCGCACCTACAACGTAGAAAATGGTTGGTTGTCGTTGCATTATCGCTCCTACTCTGTCTTGTTTTAGCGCCTTCGAGCTATGCCCTGGAAAAAATGGAAGGCTCCACCGTGACAATTGAAGCTGGAGAAGTGATCGAAGATGACTTAATGGTGTTTGCCAACGAGTTTGTTCTGGGAGGTACAGTCAAAGGAGATGTGATCTTCTTTGCCACCAAAGCTACCATCAATGGCGTAGTTGAAGGAGATTTGATGGGTGGCGGGCAAGAAATCGTTATTAACGGGAACGTGGCCGACGATGTGCGGGTCGGTGGTTCGGTCATCACCCTGGGCGAAGCGGCCGTGATTGGTGACGATTTCATGGCCGGTGGTTACAGCCTGGAAAGCACGACCGGCAGCCTGGTAGAAGGAAGCATGTACTTTGGCGGGGCACAAGCCCGGCTGGCGGGTGATATTGGCGGAGACTTGTGGGTGTCGGCCGGTGGTCTGGAACTATTGGGCACTGTGACCGGTGATGTGCAGGCTGATGTGGGCGCAGCCTCAGATGCACCGCCCTTCTCGCCGTTTATGTTTATGCCAGGCGCAGCCAGCGCCCCTACCTTTGAATGGGGGCTTACAGTAGACGACCAGGCCCAAATTGGCGGTGACTTGAATTATTCAGCGCCAGTCGCAGCCGATGTTCCGAACAATGTGGTCGCCGGCGATGTTGCCTTTGAACAGGTTGTTCAGACAACCGCAACGGAACCAGTAGAAACGGTCACCACCACGCAAAAAGTTGTAAACTGGCTGGCCGATTGGCTGCGGCAACTGGTAACGCTGCTGTTCGTCGGCTTTTTGATGATGTGGCTGCTGCCTCGCTGGACGGGTAAGGTGGCCGGTTTTGTGCAGGAACGGCCGTTGCCCAGTTTAGGATGGGGCCTGATGGCTGTTGCCGCCATTCTGGTCACGATAGTGCTGGTCTTTATCGTGATGATCATGCTGGCCATGGCTTTGGGCGCATTGACATTAGCTGACCTGGTCGGCGCAGTTATTGTCATCGGCCTGTTTGTACTGTTCGGCTTGATGCTGCTCTTTGGCTTTACCGTATCCTATTTTGCCAGGATCATTGTGGCGGTAGCCGGCGGTCGTTACCTCTTTAGCCGGTTCCACAGCCGGTTCGCCGAAAGTGGTTACTGGTCTATGGCGCTGGGCGTGTTGCTCATCGCTATCTTGACGGCAATCCCCTGGGTAGGGCCGCTTATCAGCCTGGTGGTGGTTCTGTTAGGGTTTGGCGCTCTGTGGCAGGAAGGAATTCAGGGCTGGCAGCGTCGGTTAGGTAGCTGGCGCACCGAAGGGCCAATGCCGGAAATGAAGGTCAAACCGGCTTAGACAAATTGCACAGTGTTATCCATGCTAAAGCCGCTATCAACCGGGTTGTTGATAGCGGCTTTTTTTTGCGTGGCCGCCAATCTTCTCGTCGCATAAAGAACCACATCCCTAAAATTTCCTGACTGAGTCGTGACGGCCGTCCCATGACACCGGGACACGCTGATCATTACAATGTCCTCAACCCGTTCGAGCGTAATCCGTAATTCGTGATTCGTAATCTGTAAATACAAGGAGATGCCCATGAGCGACAGACAAACACTTTTAGATTGGAGTTTTGCTTTGCAGTGGGTGATAAGTTGTGCGGTGGGTACGGCCGTGTTTGGTGCAGCCGCTTATGGCTCCATGTGGTGGCTGGGGGAAGCGGTGGCCGAGGCCAGTCGTGAATGGCTCGGAACATTGGTGGCTGGTGTGCTGTTTGGCGCATTTCTGGCGCTGGGAGGTGCGTTGGGGCCAGGTTTTTTATTGCGTAGCCAGGGTATTTCGGCCGGGCGCTGGATTGGTTTCAGTGTGCTGGCTGCGGCTGTGGCCATGAGTAGTGGTGTCAGCCTTATTTCTTTTAACCAGATTGAGATGGTCCCGGCAGCTGCGTCGGTTGTATTTGTAGGGCTGGCATTAGGGCTACCTATGGGACTGGTGCAATGGCTCTTGTTAAAACAGCAGGGAATACAAGCCGTGATTTGGCCTCTCATTACCACTATTAGCTACATACTTGCTTTTGGAATCGTCGTTTTCTTTAGCGGTGAAGGGCGGGAATGGATCGTTTTAGGCGGGATGGGGTTGGTATTGGGGGCGATTACCGGTTTGGGGATGATGTGGCTGCTACGGCAGGAAACGGCCGTCGTCGTGTAGAGATTGGAGATAGCGATGGCAGACAGACCGTTCAAATCGTTGGGGAGTGCATCTTGGATAGAAGCAGAAGCAGCCTCTTCAGAGAAATTGGTTTGGGTTGTGCCATTGGCAACGGCCGTTGCCACCACCGCCAATGTCATTCTCTACTTCATCATTACCCGCTGGTTCCATATTGACATCCTTATTGGTGGTGAAGAAGCAGAATTTTGGTGGCAGCCGCCTGTGGGTAACTCAGAAACAATGCTTTGGCAACTGGCGGTGAGTGACATCATCCTTTTCAGCGTAGTTTTTGCGTCGGCAGCAGGGGTTGTCTTTGTAATTGTGTCACAACTGGCGCAAAGGCCGATCCGTACTTACCTGAAAATCGCCACCGTTGCCTTATTTTTATCCTTTATCCCCCCGCTTTTAGCCCCCTCACCACCTGTAGCAATAATTGTTAAATTGAGCCTGGTAGCAGTGCATATCATTGGGGCGATAGCGGTTGTGGGCGTTTTGGTTGGACTGGGAAGAAAGTAATCAATAAAGCAATATGCTCTACATCACTCGATAGGAGAGAAAGCCATGGAATCTATAATGGACGAAGAAGACAAACCAACAGCAGAAATGACCATTCTGGAAGAAGTTCAAGATTTGTTTCATTTTCTGCACAGTTTATGGGGGATATTGGCCGGCGTCACGCTGTTCTTCCCCTTATCGGCCGCATTTTTCAGCCTCATTCCAGTGGAATACCGTTGGCAGACGGATGACTATATGCGCGGATTTGGTTATTTCAAACCACTGCTGGTAGTCGGCCTCACGACCATCCTGATCATTTTTGCCATGTTCTGGCTGGTGAGCCATCGGGAGCAGTTCCGGCCGCGTAAACGAAAAATCATGCAGCAACGCGCCCTGCGCTGTTTTGCTGTCGGCATCTTCTCTCTGATCCTCTACCTCGCCGCTTATGAGGTTGTGGCTGATGAGATGAATGCCCGAGAAATTTTCAGGGGAAATCCGGCGCTCATTCCTTATGATTTGCTCCTGTTGGTTTCTTACGCGGGCTTTTTTGTCTCATTAACGGCCGCTTTTATGATCCTGGGTATGGTTGAATATTATGGAGAAAAAGCAAAACGAACGGCCGTTTAGCGTTATAATGCAGCATGGTCAGTAAACCCACCCCCCCACCCCTCGTCCCCCATCAAATGCGGCACATTGATCTGTTTATTAACCGCACGGCCGTGTACGGGGCACTGACGGCCGTTATCATCCTGCTCTACATTCTGGTGGTGGGCACATTGGGCGTTTTGTTCCGCAGCGGTGGCAACTGGCTGCTGGGCATTGTAGCCACCGGGCTAATTGCCATCTTGTTTGACCCGCTGCGCCAATGGTTGCAGCGGCGCGTCAACCGCCTGATGTACGGCCAGCGCGACGAACCATTGGCCCTGCTCAGTCGCTTTGGCGAACGGCTGGAACAGGCAGCCGAACCGGAAACGCTATTGCCCACGGCCGTACAAACCATCGCCCACTCCCTCAAACTACCCACCGTCGCCATCAGCCTGGAACAAGACGGACAGTCGCAAAACGTCGCCACTTTTCCCCCATCACCCCATCACCCCGCGCTGTCCCCAGCACCCACCTCACCACCCCGCGCTGCCCCCAGCGCCCACCTGCTCCCCCTTCCCCTCGTCTACCAATCCCAAACCATCGGCCAATTGCTGGTTGCCTACCGGGAGGGCCAGGCGTCATTTAGCCCGCGCGAGATGAACCTGCTGCAAGAGATTGCCCGGCAAACGGCCGTGGCCGCCCACACCGTCCGCCTGCACCGAGAACTGCGCCAGACCCGGCAGCAGTTGGTGACGGCCCAGGCCGAGGAACGCCGCCGCGTCAGCCGCGCCCTGGGAGATGGCCTGGGGGCGCAGTTAGCCGCCCTGCTCATCCAGGCCGACACCACGCGCCAGGATTTACAAACAAACCCGGACACGGCCGTCGCTGAAATCCAATCGCTCAAAACCGGCACGCAAACGGCCGTGCAGACGGTACGGGCGCTGGTGCAAAGCCTGGAAAACGGTAATCGGTGAACGGTGAACGGTAATCGGTGCAAAAACCGATAACCGATTACCAAAAAAGATTCCTATGAAAAGAAAAGCCCTCGGCTGCCTGGCCTTTCTCATCGCCGCGCCACTTTTATGTGGTGGGATGGTGTTTGGCTATTCGGAATACCAGATTCGGCGTGTTTACACCATTCCGGCGGCCAACCTGACCATTCCCACCGACGAGGCTTCTCTGGCGCGGGGCAAACATCTGGTGGAAGTAATTGGCGGCTGCCCGGAATGCCACGCCTACAGCTTGCAGGGCAACCCGAACTTTCTGAATGAGCCGCTCATCGGCCAGATTCCGGCGGCCAACCTGACGCCGCACCAGACGGGCGTGGGCAGTGTGTACACGGCAGCCGACTGGGAACGGGCGATCCGGCATGGCGTGGGGCGCGACGGCCGTGCCCTCATTGGCGTCTCTTCCGGTGCGTTGCAGCATCTCAGCGACGCCGACGTGGCCGCTATCATCGCCTATTTGCAGACCATCCCGCCCGGCCAACGGGAAATCCCGCCGCGCCAATTGGGGCTATTAGCCCGGCCGTTTATCCTGATCTCGCTGCTGCTGCCAGAAGAAGAAAACGACATCATGCCCGCGCTGGTGATTGATCACGACGCCCCCCAACCGCCCGCGCCAGAACCGGGGGTTACAGTTGATTACGGCCGTTACCTGGTTATGCTCACCTGCGTGGAGTGCCACAAAGCCGACCTGGGCGGCGGCAGCGAACCGGGCGAGGGCATGAACATCACCACCGGCGGTAATCTGGGCCGTTGGACGGAAGCGGAGTTCATCTGGGCCATCAAAACCGGGCGCACGCCAGAAGGCAACTCGTTGAATGTGACCTACATGCCCCAAGACCGGCTGCGGTATTTGACGGAGGACGAGTTGAAAGCCATCTGGCTCTACATTCAATCCATCCCGCCGGTGGTACGGGAACGGTAGGGAAGATGGAACAAACAGGTTTACACCAGGAATTCGCCCCCTTACCGTCGCCAGGCTGGTTACGGCCGTTTCGGGCTGCCTGGCTGCTGTTGGCGCTGTTGGTCACGGCCGTCGTCCTGCCCGGACTGGCGGCGTATTATGCCTACCTGGTCTCGTTTTACACGGAGAGCTTTGCCGACATTGGCCTGACGCCGGAGCGTTATGCGGCCTATGTGGTACTGCTGGACACGGCCGTGTTCCTGGTTCATTTGCTGCTGGCGGCGCTGATTGTGCGGCGGCGGCCGCGCGAAGGCATGGCCATACTCACGGCCGTAACGCTGACCGCCAACAGCGCCGTCATCCCCATTGCCGGCTTTGTGCGTACCTTGAACAACGAACCGCTGTTTCAAGCTACCAGCTACCTGGTGCTCTACCTGGGGCTGGTGACCAGTGTGTGGATGTTGTATTTGTTCCCGAACGGCCGTTTCGTACCCCGTTGGACGCGGATTACAGCCATAATATGGGCGCTGCTCATCCTGCCGCCGCTGACGCTGCCCGGCTCTGTCCTGGATATGAGCCAGTGGCCCTGGCCGCTGCAAACCGGGCTGCTGCTGTTTTGGTGCGGCGTGGGGGTGTGGGCACAGCTAGACCGGTATGAGCATGTGGCCGACCCGGTGCAAAAACAGCAAATGAAATGGGCGGCGTTGGGGCTGTTGGTGGCTGCCGCCGCCCCCTTCACCTACACCTTTCTGCTTTTCATTTCCCCGGCCGTAGACGTGCCCCACGTGCCGAACCTGTTCCAACAAAGACTAGGAACTGAATTATTTACGGCATTGGTAACGGTGCGTTTTGTGGGGCTAACGGCCGTGCGCCTGCTCTCTCTGCTTTTTCCCCTCTCCTTTGCCATTGCCATCTTGCGTTACCGGCTGTGGGATATTGACCTGCTCATCAATCGCACGCTGGTATACAGCCTGCTCAGCGCCTTTATCATTGGCGCCTACGTGCTGCTGGTGGGACTGGCGGGGGTCATCTTCCCCCTGCAAAACAACTTTCTCCTGACCATTGCCGCCACCGGCCTGATCGCCGTTCTGTTCCAGCCCCTACGGGCGCGTTTGCAGGCGCGGGTCAACCTATGGATATATGGCAAACCGGAAGACCCGATGACGGCGCTGGTCAAATTAGGCGCGCAGTTGGAAGCCACGGCCGTACCCGCCCAAACCCTGCCCACCCTGCTGGAAACCATCGCCCAATCCCTGCCCTCCCCTTATACGGCCATTGCCATGCCCACCATGACCCAGATCATCACCAGTGTAGGCCAGCCAACGGCCGTGCCGCCCCATCCCTTTCCCCTATTTCACCAGGCCAATACCATCGGCTGGCTGCTGGTGACACCCGCTACGGCCGAAGGCAGGTTTTCACCCGACCAGGAGCAACTGCTGCAAAATGTGGCCCGGCAGGTGGGCACGGCCGTCCACATCCTCAAGCTCACCACCGACTTGCAGCAGGCCAATGAACAATTGCGGCAAACCGAACAGGCAGAGCGACTGCGACTGCGCCGCGATTTACACGATGGCCTCGGCCCGGCATTGGCCGGGCTGGCGCTCAAATTGGACGCGGCCCGTAACTACGCTGCCCAAAATCCGGCGGCGGCTGACCAGCTATTGCAGGAATACAAAACACAGACCGGAGAGATCATTCGGGACATCCGGCGTATCGTGCATGATTTACGGCCGTCTGCTCTGGATCAACTGGGTTTACTCTCGGCTTTACAGGAGTTCGTGGCCCAGAATAGCAACCGCCTACCCGTAGCCGCTTCGGGCCGTACCCACCTGTCTCTGATTGCCCCCGCCGAAATTCCCGCCTTACCTGCCGCCACTGAGGTTGCCGTATATCGCATCGCCACCGAAGCCATCACCAACAGCCAACACCATGCCCAGGCAAAACAGTGTACGGTACAATTGGCCGTAGATGACCGCCTCATCCTGGAAATCCACGATGATGGCCTGGGACTGCCTGCTGGCTACCGGCCCGGCGTGGGGTTATCATCCATGCGCGAACGGGCAGAAGAATTAGGCGGCTCGTTTACGATTGATTCTGGCGATAGGGGGACGGTGGTGACGGCCGTGCTGCCACTCTTACGTTCGTAGTAGGCGATTTATCGCCGCTAGAAGGCGATAAATCGCCCACTACAAACCTGTTATGATAACTGATTCCATCCACATCCTTATCGCCGACGATCACACCCTTTTCCGCGACGGGTTAAAGGCATTGTTTGGTTCCCTGCCCAATACAGAAGTTGTGGGGGAAGCAGCCACCGGCACAGAAACGGTAGCATTGGCGGAAAATTTACAGCCCGATGTGGTGCTGATGGACATTCAAATGCCCGGCCTGAACGGCATTGAGGCTACCCGCCGCATTGTGCAAACCAGCCCCCATATCGGCGTCATCGTCGTCACCATGTTCGAGGATGACGACTCCGTCTTTGCCGCTATGCGCGCCGGCGCACGGGGTTACGTGCTGAAAGGAGCCGACCAGGAGGAAATGCTGCGTGCTATTCAAGCAGTCGCGCGGGGCGAAGCCCTCTTTGGCCCAACCATTGCCGCCCGCCTGCAAGCCTACTTTTCATTGCCCAAACCCAATACTGCGCCAGAACTTTTCCCCGACCTGACAGAACGGGAGCGTGAAGTGCTGGAACTGCTGGCGCAGGGGTTCAACAACGGCGACATTGCCCGCCGACTACACATCAGCCAGAAGACAGTGCGCAATCACTGTTCTAACATCTTTAGCAAACTGCAAGTGGTTGACCGCACCCAGGCCATCATTCGCGCACGGGAAGCGGGTATTGGGCGTACCGGAGCGTAATCCGTGACCCGTAATACGTGATTTCACGGGCTACAGATCACGGGCTTCGGATTATGGATCACGATCTCCACCGCTGCCGCCGCCGACAGCGATTCCCCCTCCGCCCAGACCCGGGCAAAGGCGGCTTCACCTAACTGCGCCCGCAGGAGAGCCAGATTTTCTTCCGCTTCGGCCTGGGCGGCCGGGGCGCTAACTTTGCCGATGGCATGCTGTAATTGGTAAGCGGCGGCGATGAGGCGCACGGCCGTGACCAGATCACCCAAATGTTGTATGGCTTCCGCCGCACCACCGAGCGAGTTCGCCAATCCGGGCTGGTCGTTCAACTCTTGCCGGATGCGCACGGCTTCCTGAAATGAGGCCAGCGCCCCGGCATAGTTGCCCAGCGAGAGCTGCACCGTACCCCGGCCGTGCAACGCACGGGATAATGCCCTGGTGTTCTGCGTCTCCCGACTGATCCGCTCTGTCTCGTGGTAGAGGGCTTCGGCACGGCCGTATTCCTTGAGCTGCCAGGCTACAATTGCCAGATTGCTAAGGGTGGAAAGCAGTCTGGCCGGGTCGCCCAGGCGGCGGCGAATGGCCAATGACCGTTCCAAAAGCGCGCTGGCCCCCACCAACTGGCCCTGGCTGCTGGCCAGAATCGCCAGATTTTCCAATGAGCGGCTCATGCCCACCTCGTCCCCAATGGTTTCCTGAATCACCAACGCCTGCCCTTGCAAGGTGCGTGCTGTCTCCAGGTCGCCTTGCAGTCGGGCCAGCCAGCCCGTGTCGTTGAGCAAATGGCCGCGCATCTGGCTGGGCGTATCATCCAATGCCAGCACCTTTTCCAGCCAGTACCGCCCTTCCTGAATGTAACCGCGTGTGTCCCAGAAGTCGGTTATGGCCTGGGCCAGTTGCATAGCAAAGGGGGCACGGTCTGGGGTTTCCGTCGCCCAGGTCAGGGCAGCGCGCAAGTTATTGTGTTCCAGTTCCAGCCGTTTCATCCAGGCGGCCTGGTCGCCGCCTTGCGCCAGCCTGGTGCTGCCCGCCTGCGCCAGTTGCCGGTAATGGTGGGCGTGTGCCTGGCGGGTGGCTTCCAGGCGGCCGCTGGCTTGTAGCTGCTGCCGAGCGTATTCGTGCAAGGAGGCCAACATTTCAAAACGCACCTCACCAGCCGGTGTGACCTCATACAGCAGCAGGCTCTTTTCCACGAGTAGTTGCAGGTGGGAGCGTATGGTCTGGCTGTCGGGGAGGGTTTCGGCGGGAGAGAGTTGATTGGTCACGCTGGCACTGAGCGCAACCGAAATGGCCGTGACTGCTTCCGGGTCACACCCGCCCACAAAGACACCCAACGTGTCAAATAGCCACCGTTGCCCCGCGCCTAGCAGCGTGTAGCTCCATTCAATGGCCCCGCTGAGCGACTGCTGGCGTGGGCTGCGGTCACGCGGGCCGCCGGTCAGCGCGGCCAGACGATGGCGCAGTTGGTCTAAAATCTGGCGCGGCGGCAGCCATTTGGTCTGGGCGGCGGCCATCTCAATGGCTAAGGGCAGGCCATCCAGCCAGGCGCAAATGTGGGCCACATCGGCCATGTTTTCCGGCGTCAGTTGGAACTCCAGCCGGGCCGCCCGCGCCCGCTCTTTGAAGAGTTGAATGGCGGCGTAACGGCCGTAAAAGGCACTGACTGGGGTTTCGGGCAGATTGTTGACGTCTGGCAAGGGCAGCGGCGGCACCGGGAATTCATACTCGCCATAGAGGTGCAGCAGTTCGCGGCTGGTAACAAGCACTTTCAGACCGGCGGCGGCGGCCAACCAATCGGTGACAAAGGGGGCCGCGTCTGTAACCTGCTCGAAGTTGTCCAGCACCAGCAGCAACCGTTTGGCGGCGAGAAATGTTTTCAGGGTGGCATAGAGGGGTTGGCCGCTACTGGGAATTTCCCGCACGCCTAAGACCTGGGCGACGGCCGTGACCACCAACGGCGGTTCGCTGATGGGGGCTAAGGGGACAAAGTAGACTCCATCGGGAAACAACCCGCTTTCGGCCAGCCGGTTGGCGGCGGCAATGCTGAGGCGGGTTTTGCCCACGCCGGGCGGCCCGCTAAGGGTCAGCAGCCGCACGCCCTCTTCATGCAGCAGGTCGGTTACGGCCGTAACCTCCTGTTTGCGCCCCACAAAACTGGTCAGCGGTGCGGGCAGATGGGTGGTGGGTGTGGGCGTGGGCACGGCCGTTGCTGGATAGGCAGATGCACCACCACGCGCAAAACGGACAAACGCTTCCTGTTCGGCCGGGGGGATGTTGAGGGCATTGGCCAGGGAAAGGGCGAGTTCGGGCGACGGCCGTAGCTCTCCCGCTTCCAACCGGCGCACCATACTCGCCGAACAATGCGCCCGCCGCGCCAATGCCTCCCGCGACAAATCCTGCGTTTTCCGCTGCCGCCTGAGCCACGCGCCAAATGCATCCTGATCATCCATAGCAGGTGGATTATAACGAACAAGTGACGGCAAGGCTTGATACAGCAGCAATTCCCAATTTGAAGCCAATCCGGTGTAGGGATGGGACGGCGCGGGTTCCATTTGGGCAAAACTTAGGGTCTTGTCTCCGCGCCGTCTCACCCAGACCCGCCAAAAGGGGGCGAGACAGGCGGGGGCAACGTGTTTTGTCATGGCCAAGGTACTGGCCCGCCTGTCCCGCCCCTACGCCTTAAATTGCTGAAAAATAGAAGACCCGAAGGGTTTTGGAAACCGTTCGGGTCTATTTTCTAGCACGGTGGCAACCAATCGTCATCACCGCCTGTCGTTGGGGATAGTTGATTCCTGGTGATCATGGCCACATCCCCTCCCCGTTTTCATACGCGCCGATGTCACAGCGTTCTTCGCCGTCACCGTCCCCTTCCAGGTGGCGGCTCCAACCGCGCTGGTCTTTTTCCAGCAGTTGGCCTTGCCCGTCCCGGCAGCCAGCGGGGTTTGCCGTTTCCACGGCCAGGCTGCCCAATGGAATAGCGTGTGTCCAGGTCGGCCCACCGTTATCAGCTAATGGGCCAAGCTGGGCATCCTGGCCGATGATGTTACCGGTGGGGTTGCCGCTCACCGTGCAACCAGTGACCGATTCGATGAGGTTGTACCCATCGGAATAGAGGCTGCCAAAACAATCATCAGGTGTGCCGCTGCCGGGGCGCACATTATCGGCCAGCAGGCTGTTCTGCAGCCGCACACCACCCAGTTGATTAAAGATGCCCGCGCCCGCACCACGGCCGTCGCCATCCCCATCCGCCTCATTGGCGGCAATCGTTACATTGTAAAGAGCAATATCACCCGTATCGTTGTAGATACCCCCGCCGTCAATGTTCGCCTGGTTGCCAGATACGGTGCTGTTCACCAGGTACAGACGGCTGTCGCCATACCCGTAATCATCGTTGAAAATGCCCGCGCCGCGCATACCCCTGTTGCTGTGAACAGTGCTTTGCACCAGCGTCAGATCGCCGTATAGATGATAGATACCGCCGCCATCTGGCGTCGCATAGTTATCGCTGATGGTGGTGCGGGTGATGAGGGTCTCCAGTTGCTGGTCATAGAGGCCGCCGCCTTTGGTGGCGCTGTTATTGGTGATCTGGCTGTCGGTTATTTCGGCGCTGTCCCCGCGCAAAAAGAGGCCGCCGCCGCCTTCGCCGACGTTGATGTCTGCCATATTGCCGGTGACAGTGCTTTCGCTGAGTTTCAGGGTTGCGGCCGTGCCCACCAAAATACCGCCCCCGGCCGTCGCCGCATAATTATCTTTAATATCGCTCTTGTAAATGTGCAGCCAGCCATTGGAGATGTACACGCCGCCGCCATATTCGGCCGAGTCATTGCCTTCAACTGTGCTGTGGTCTATGGCCACGCCGCCGCTGATTGAATAAATTCCACCACCGTTGCTGAAGTTGCCGTTGCCTTTGTTCTCCAAAAGCCAGCTCCCGCTGACCCACAGGTCGGTACTACTGTTGAAGATAGCCCCGCCAAAACCAAAGCTGCCCTTGGCCTCATTATAAGCCAGGGTGCTGCCGATCACGTCTAAACGGCCGTCAGCATTGTAAATCGCTCCACCGCCCCAGTAAGTGGAAACGCTGTAAAGAATCTGGCTGGCATCAAGCGTCAAGACCATGCCCTGATTGTAGATCGCGCCGCCGCGGTCGCTCTTGCCATTCACCAACGTGACGCCTTCAAGACGCACAAAATAAGTCACCAACCGGTGGCCGATGAGGTGAAAAATACGGTCGTTGAGTACAGCCCCGTTACCGTCAATCACCGTCTCGGCCGCGCCCGCCCCACGAATGGTAACAAAGCCGGTAATATCCAGATCGCCTCTGAAGGCCGTGTCATCCGCGCCCACACGGGTCAGTTTGAAGGTCCCGGCCGGCAAGAGGATGGTCTCCTCGCAGCTATAATCCCCACCACAAAAGGCGTTGGATTCCTGCACGGCCGCACGCAGTGTACACGTCCCCTTGCGCGAGCCACAGACGCCATCGCCCGGATTCAGGTCAGGCAAATCGGCCGTGTCATTCACAGTGAAAACGGTAGCAGCGGCTTTGGCCGGACTGGTCAGAGAGAGGAGAAAGAAGGTAAGAAAAAGGCCAATCAACAAGAAGTAGTTGTTCATCAAATGCTCCTTTTGTTAAGAACCCAAGGGTTTTCTTAAACCCTTAGGGTCTGGTAAGAATAATCAGTTGACTACTACTTCAAAATAAGGGGTCATACCTGTGCTGTCAGTGTCAAATAATGACACTCTTTTTGACACAAAAGGCGGGGGGTTCGTGATGCGTGACCCGTGAATAGTCGTCACGTATCACGTCAGGGTGTGGGTTTATTCATGCACATCGAGCGGCCCCTGGTTGCGCCGGCGAGGCGGAGGGCATAGGCGTTTTTGACGGCCGTTACCAACGCCGCCTCAATCCAGCAGCGATAGCGGCGGTCGCCGGCGTCGTTGGCAAACCTTTCTGTAGGATGTTCAGACAGGGGCCGGCCATGACAAGCCAGCGTGTGTCCAAAACCATGCCGGTGATGCTACCAACCATGCTCCACAAAATCACTTTGGGCATGATGGGGATACGCCGGGCGATAATGAACCAGGAAGCCATGACCATCCCTACCGACTGGATCATAAGGCCAAAGGTGCGCGATTCAGCCGGGGGAATATGCAGCACTTTGGTAAAAACAGGGAAGGCAACGGCTGCTCCCCCCTGGGGGGTGGAACCAGCCACAAATGCGCCAAAAGCCATCGTCAAAGGCATAAGCCAATACTTTTGATATAAAACCCAATTGCGCGAAAGGGTCATGTAAGTGGCCCAGGTTGTCAGGAAGATGGCTAAAACGATAGGATAGCCCCACTTATGCAAGGTATCAGGGTGAATGATTGCAAACATTTTCAGGCGAATCATATATTGTTGAGGGTGAGAGCGGCAACGAGGAGGTTGAGGGCAGTCAGCATATCCTGGCGGCCTGTTTTGGCGCCGACGTCAATATCCAGCAGGTGACGATAGATTTGTTCTAGTTGGGGCAGGCTGAAACCCTGGCTTTGCTGGTAAAGCTTGCCCACCACAAAGCTGTGCAGCTTCAATTCTTGCCCAATGGCCGGGGGGCGTTTGCCAGCGTCGGCCAGTTCTTTCACCTGAATGAGCAGGCGGAACTGGCGCACAAACATGGGGAACAGGCCAAAGGGGTCAGCGCCTTCGTTGAATTTTTGCTGCAAGAGCAGAGAAGCGCGTTTGCTGTTGCGGCTGCCAATGGCGTCTACCAGTTCAAAGATGTTGGCTTCAGCCGCATAGGGACTGAGCAGGGTCACGTCGGCGGCGGTGATTTCCTCGCCTTCGCCTTTGTAGAGGACGAGTTTTTCCAGTTCGTTGCCCAGGGCAGCCAGGTTGCTGCCAACGTTGGCCGCCAGGAGGTGAACGGCGTGGGGTTGGATACGGCCGTGCCGCTCTGCCACCTGCTCCCGTATCCACTTTTCCAACGCCTGGCCCTCCGGTAAATCAAATTGTTTCACATGCCCGTTTTCGCTTTGTTCGGCCAGCTTCACCAGGGCATGATTGGACGGCAAAGCGTCCGATTCCAGGAAAACGAGGCGGGCGGTATCCGGCATTTGCGGCAGGTAAGCGGCCAACTGCTCCATGAATTTTTTATCCGGTTTGGCCGCAAACAGCCCGGTGACGATGACTAGCCGGTATTTGGCCAGGAACGGCATCACGGCCGTGGCCTCCTGCAACTGCCGAAAGGTCACATTCCCCGCCAGCCGGGTGGTATTCAAATCCAGCATCGCCGGGTCACCCAACTTGGCCGTCAATTTCGCCAGATATTCACGTTGGGAGTGAGTGTCTTTGCCGTGGAAGAGGTAAAACATGGTGGTTCGTGGTTAGTGGCTGGTGGCTTATACCAGCCACTAGCCACCAGCCACAACTATCCCGTTGTCACAATCTTATAGGCGGTGGCCTGCAACTGGCCGCCGGTGAGCATGAGTTGGAAAAGGCGAGTGACAGGCGAGGGGGTAACTTTGCGAATGCTGACCAACTGCATGTCACGCAAGTCGCCTTCCACGGTGTAGCGGGCTTGCAACTGCACCCCCACCGGCTTGGAGACAATGAGGGCGGCCGTAACGGCAAGCACGGCCGTGGGCAGCGCATTCACCAACACCGACAAACTCAGCCCGCCGCGCTGTTTCCGCTGTTCGGCGGCAAAAACGGTTTGGGCCGCCAGCGTCGCCATCACGGCCGTGGTCAACAGCACCGTGCCACAATTTGGGTGTACCGCCAGATGATGCTCCCCCTGTTTCATGCGGGTGTACGCTTCTTCCACGGCATCCATCACGGCCGTTTCCGGGATGTCGCCATAGATATTCAAATGAAAACCACCCATTGTCGAGTTCCCCTGGGCGCTAAAATTCCTGTGCTTTTCGCTCAGCACATGAATCGTCGCATGTTCCAGGCCATGATTGCGCCGCAAGCGGCTGATAGATTCGGTAAACATCATTTTCCTTGATTGCCAGGTGCAGCGCTCATTTCCACCTTCAGAAAAGACGCCACATCACAAATAGTTGTCTGACGCCTATCATACACCACCGCGCCTTACTGTTCCAATGTTACACCGCGCACCAAAACCCATCGCCCCATATACCAAAAGTACCACACCCTAAGCCAAAACCATTATCCCCATACAGCGTAAATCACGTACAATTTGACCTATGTTGCAAATCCATTTATTTGGTCATCTACGGTTGTTGGTAGATGGGCAGCCTTACCGCTTCCATACGCTGCCCAAAACGCCACTGCTGCTGGCTTATTTACTGCTACACCGGAACACGGCCGTGCCCCGCGACCATCTGGCTTACCTGCTGTGGGATGATGTGCCCGAAAGCGAAGCCCGCGCCAACCTGCGCCGCCACCTGCACGACCTGCGCCGCGCCCTGCCCGCCACCGCTGACTGGGTATTCAGCGACGCCAAGAGTGTCCAATGGCAGCCCACCGCCCCCACCTGGCTCGATGTGGCCGAATTTGAACGGCTCAGCCAGGATACCGGGCGACTGGCCGAAGCCATCACCCTTTACACCGGCGATCTGCTGCAAGAACTGTATGACGACTGGCTGATACCGCACCGGGAACAACTGCGCGCGCTGTATTTCACGGCCGTTACCCGCCTCATGGAACGTGAGCGCAGCCGCGGCGACCTGCCCCAGGCCATGATTTACGCCCGCCAGCTATTACAGCACGATCCGTTGCGCGAAGACGTGGTACGCAGCCTCATCCTCATGCGCCATGAAAGCGGCGACCGCGCCGGCGCGATGCAGGTTTACCATCAATTCGCCGCCCGGCTGGATGAGGAATTGGGCGTCACCCCCATGCCCGAAACCGCCGCCATCTATGAAGCCATCGCCGCCAACACTCCCCTCCCTTTGCCCTTCCCCCCCTCACCCCCACACCCCGTCGCCATCGCCGCCCCCACACCCGCTCACCCCATCTCCTCCCCCCCGTCCCACAACCTGCCCGCCCGTCTCACCAGCTTTGTGGGCCGCCAACAAGAGATGTCCCAGGTGTGCCGCCTCCTCAACGGGTCAACCCGTCTGCTAACCATTACCGGGCCAGGTGGCAGCGGCAAGACCCGGCTGGCGCTGGAAGCAGCGCGCTGGTTGTGGCAAAACCAGCCGGATGTGTTCCCACAGGGTGTCTTTTTTGTGGGGTTG
This sequence comes from uncultured Chloroflexota bacterium, assembly GCA_900696625.1. Taxonomy (GTDB): domain Bacteria; phylum Chloroflexota; class Anaerolineae; order Promineifilales; family Promineifilaceae; genus CAADGU01. Next base: position 24,505 of record CAADGU010000232.1, read on the forward strand.
GCAGCCATTACCAATCCAGATTTTGTGGTCACGGCCGTGGCCGAGACCATCGGCATTCGAGAAAACCCCGGCCAACCAGGGCTACCGGGCCTCATCAATCAGATGCGCTCGCAGCAACTGCTGTTGGTGCTGGACAATTTTGAACACCTGCTGCCCGCCGCCGCCGCCGTCAACGATTTGCTCACGGCCGTGCCCGGCCTGCACCTCCTCGTCACCAGCCAGACGCCGTTGCACCTCTACGGCGAACAGGAATTCCCGCTCGCGCCATTACCTTTACCAGACAGGGCGCAGCTGCCGCCACCAGCAGAAATGCTCCAATTCGCGGCCATCGCCCTCTTTGTGGAGCGGCTGCAGGCGGTGCGCCCAGACTTTGAATTGACGACCGAAAACGCCCCAACCATCGCCGAAATTTGCCATTATCTGGATGGCATCCCCCTGGCGCTAGAATTAGCCGCCGCGCGCGGCAAACTCTTTACACCGGCAGCCATGCTCACCCAGCTATCCCAACGCCTGCGTTTTCTCAGCAGCCAGGCGAGCAATTTACCCAACCGCCACCGAACCTTACGCGCCGCCATTGATTGGAGCTATAACCTGCTAACGCCGCTGGAACAGCAGCTATTTGCCAATCTGGCCCTGTTTGCCACCTCCTTCACCGCCGAAGCCGCTGCCGCCATCTGCCCCGATTTGTCGTCAGAGCCAACGGCCGTGCTGGAAAGCCTCTACTCCCTGGTGGATAAAAGCATCTTGCGGGTGCTGCCCGAAGATGATCCCGACGGCCCTCGATTCCGTATGTTACAAACACTGCGCGAATATGGCCTGGAAAAGCTGAGCCACAGCCCCACCGCCACTGCCACCCACCATACCTATGCCGTTTACTACACGGCGCTGGCACAGCAAGCCGAGACAGAATTACGTTACGGTGACCAGGCAGGCGCCCTACGCTGCCTGCGTCGTGAAGACCCTAACATCATGGCTGCCTTAGAATGGCTGGTGGCAAATGTGGACGATCCCGAAAACGGCCGTCTGGCGGCCCGTCTGGTTTCCGCCCAGGAGCGATACTGGTCTTTACAAGGACGTTTCAGTGAGGCAAGCCTATGGTTTGGCCGTGTTCTGCCCCTGGCCTCGTTACTGCCCCCCGATGAGCAAATCAAGCTCTATAATCGGGCCGGCGTTATTGCCCAACAACAGGGCGATTACGCCACGGCCGCGGCCCACCATACTACCGCCCTCACCATTGCCCGGCAATTGGAAGAATTGCTGCCGCTGGCTCACACCCTGCACTACCTCGGTTTTGCCGCCGGTCGCCAGGGCAACTATGAAGAAGCCCGCCACCTGTTGGAGGAAAGTCTGGCTATCTACCGGCAATCACCTGAAGACAACACCGCTTCCGTGACCACCCTGCTAAACAATCTTTCCATCGTTTACCGCCGCATGGGGGCGCTGGACAAGGCAGTGGCCGTGTTAACCGAGGCGTTAGCTGTAAAACGACAGCGGAATGACCTGCTTGGTTTACCCGCTGTATTAGGCAACCTGGGTCAATTGGTGGCTGACCAGGGTGATTTAGAACAGGCGGAAGCGTATGTGCGCGAAGGGCTGCTCATCCGCATTAACCTGCAGGACCAGCCCGGCCTGCTCATCTCTATCGAGCAAATAGCCGATTTGTTATGGCAGCGGGGGCAGACCACGTTAGCCGTAACCTTGTTTGGCGCCACATCCCAGCAGCGACAAGAGATAAACCAGCCATTGACCGTGCATGTGCAACAGGATCGGCAAGAAATGCTGACCCAGATGCGGGCTAAATTGGGTGAAGCCGCTTTTATGGACGCCTGGGCAACCGGAACGCAAATGTCGTTGGACACGGCCGTGCAAGCCACACTTGCCGCCAAAATATAAAAATCCGTTATACTCCCACCCCATGACAGGTAAAGAAATTCGGCTGACCGCTTACGCCGCCTGCGCCGGTTGAGCGGCCAAACTGGGGCCAGGGGACCTGGCCCATGTTTTGGAACCACTGCGGGACATCTTCAAACCTGAAGATTACCCGGATTTGTTGGTGGGCTTAGACCGGGCAGATGACGCCGCCGTCTACCGGCTGAACGATCAGCAAGCCATTGTCACCACCACCGACTTCTTCCCGCCTGTGGTAGATGACCCCTATGATTTTGGGGCGATTGCGGCTGCCAATGCACTGTCCGACATTTATGCCATGGGTGGTGAGGTGTTGTTTGCCATCAACCTGGTCGCCTTTCCCGATAACCTGGACAAATCAATTCTGCGTGAGATTTTGCGCGGCGGCGCGGAGAAAGTGGCCGAGGCGGGGGGCGTCATTGCCGGCGGGCACAGCGTCACAGATAAAGAGCCAAAGTATGGCCTGGCTGTCACCGGGCTGGTAGACCCGGCGCGGGTGAAAACCAAAGGCGGCGCGCAGCCGGGTGACGTGCTGCTGCTGACCAAATCGCTAGGTACAGGCGTGGTGACAACAGCGTTGAAACAAGGCATCGCCAGGGCGGAGGATGTGGCCACGGCCGTGACCAGCATGAAAACCCTCAACAAACAAGCCGCCACCGCCGCGCACCAAGCGCAGGCCCATGCCATGACGGACATTACCGGTTTTGGACTGCTGGGCCATGCCCACGAAATGGCCCATCTGGGGCAGGTGGGCTTCCGCTTTTTCCTGGACAGCCTGCCCTGGCTGCCAGGGGCCGTTGCCTACGGTGAAGCAGGCACATTCCCCGGCGGCATGTCCCGCAACCTGGACTATTTTGGGCAATGGATCACATTTGCGAACGATGTACCCCTGCTCATGCAAGATATGTTGTGGACGCCGGAAACATCCGGGGGGCTGCTCACGGCCGTGCCCCCCACCCATGTAGACACCTTCAGGCAACTGTGTAACACGGCCGTCATCATCGGCGACGTCATCCCCGGCAACGGCGAAATTA
>CAADGU010000233.1 GCA_900696625.1 uncultured Chloroflexota bacterium
CGCTCGCTGAACAGGCGCGGAATTTGCGGTGTATAGGCCGAACGGGGGGGGACGAAAAAGGTGGCGGGGTCATCAACGAGACGGCCGTTCCACCAAATCTCGCCGCCATCCCTGTCCAGCAGCCCCAACAACACCCGCAGCAGCGTCGTCTTGCCCGACCCAATCCGTCCGGTAATGACGGTGAAACTGCCGCGTGGGATGGTGAAAGAGATGTCCCGTAATCCGTAATCCGTGATGCGTGATGGGTGATGCGTGATGCGTGACCCGTTACCCAACTGCTCACGGACGCTGCGTCCGTCGCTCACTGCTAACTGCTCACTGCTTACTGCTAACTGCTCACTGCTCACAGGATACCGATAACTCAACCCACGCACCTCCAGCCGTTCCAATTGGTCAACGGCCGTGCCCTTCACCACCTGAATCACCGAAAACCCTTTCTCTCTTCCTTCTTTGCCCCTTCCATCCTTTGCCCGACCTTTGGTCGTCCCTTTGCGTTGAAAATCCTCATAAATAGGCCCATGCGCCACCAATGATGCCGGCGCGGCATAGGGCGTGATTTCCTGTAGCCGGTCTAGCACCACCCGCTGCTGCGCAATCTCCGAAAGGTAGCTGCCGATGGTGGCCGGGAAGCGGGAGGCGAAGAAGAGATAGCCGCTGAACAGCACAAAGTCACCCACCGTAAACGTGCCCTGCGCCAGCGCCACGCCCGACATGACCACCATGATAGCCACCGCCACATCCCCCAGGCTGTCGGTGGCCTGTTGGAAGATGGCCCAAAACAGGCCAAAACGCACGTTGGCCTGCCGCCGTTCTTCGTTAAGGGTGCGGAAGTAGTGGGTGACGGCCGTTTCCGCATCCGCCACCTTCATTGCCTGAATCGCGCCAAACGTCTCGCCTAAAAAGGCCGTCACCCGGCTGTCGCTCACCTTTGTAATCCGTACCAGCCGCAGAAAATGATTCCACGCCCAGCGCGTCAGGAAAAACACCAGCACCAACGGCACAATCGCCACCAACGTAATCAGCGGCGCAATCTGGAACATGATGACAAAGGCAAACAGGGCAAACAATGCCTGCCCCACGATTTCCGGTATCCAGGTGGGAAAATCAGAAAAGTCGGCCAGGTCATCATCCAGGCGGTTGATCACATCACCGGTGGGCACGGGTAAGGGCTGCGCCCCCGGTTTGCGCAGAATGTTTTGCACGATGTTCAGCCGCATCAACGACTGCCCACCCATGCGCACCTTCGCGCTGCCCCATTCACCTAGCATGTCAGATCCCATGCGTCCCAATTCCACCAGGACAATCAGGGCCAGCACGGCATAGAGCGAAACCGACAGGTTGGTCGCCCCCGTCAGCCCATCGTAATACTGCTTCTCCAGCCAGCCCGGAACCAGCCGTGAAGTGATAAACAGGGATACAAAAACCAGATTGAGCAAAAACCAGCCCGGACGAAAACGAATGAGCGCCCAGGCGCCGGTTTTGATTGAGAGAGTTTGAGTAGACATAAGATAGTAATTAGGAATTATGAATTAGGAATTATGAAATGAAGCGCTCTTCATAATTCATAATTCTTAATTCATAATTTCACACCAAGACCTCTTCCAACCCCGTTTGCAGCAGACTGTAAAACCGGGAAGAGGGATCATTTGCTAACAAGATGCGTTCACTTTGCTCGGCGACACGGCCGTGTTCCAATATCAAAATATCGTCCGCCCGTTGGACTGTGCCCAGGCGGTGGGCGATGATGATGGCGGTACGGCCGTGCAGCAGCCGGTCAATGGCGCGTTCCAATAGCTGTTCCGTGGCCGGGTCTAATCGAGATGACGCCTCGTCCAGAATGATCAGGCGCGGGTTGCGCAAAAAGACGCGGGTAAAGGCCAATAGCTGTGCTTCCCCGGCCGACAACCCCTGCCCGCCTGATTTCAACATCGTGTCCAGGCCATCGCGCAGATCGTTATACCAGCTTTCCAGCCCTAACGTTTTGATGGCTTCAATGATTTGCGCATCGGGAATCAGTGGTGTGGCCGGGTCATAATTGCGGAACAGCGTCAGATTGTCGCGCACGGTCGCCTCAAACAACTGCACCTCCTGTGTCACCATGCCTATGTGCCCGCGCAAATCAGACAGCGCCACGTCGCGTACATCAATCCCGTCCAGCCTGATCGCCCCCTCGTCTACGTCATACAGCCGGAACAGCAGCCGCGTCAGCGTTGTCTTGCCGCTGCCGGTGCGTCCCAACAGTCCCAGGATTTTCCCCGGTTGTAGGGTGAAGGAGATGTTTTGGAGGACAGTTTGAGATTGGGAGATTGGCGGCGAGGACACCGCGAGATTAGGAGATTCTTCACTGCTCATTACTAACTGTTCACTGCTCACTGCCCACTGCTCGCGGACGCCGCCTCCGTCGCTCACTGCCAACCGGTCTTTATAGGCAAAACTCACCCCATCAAACTGAACAGAGAGCGCGGCAGAAGGCAGCACGGCCGTGACCCGCTCCTTCACTTCCGGTTCCAATTGCAGGAATTCATTGATACGGCCGATGCTGGCAACCGCCTTTTGCAAATTGCCCGCCTGCCGCCGGATGTATTTGATGGGCGTCTCCATCAGGGCGATGTAGGAAACCAGCATCACCATGGTGCCGATGCTTATCTGCCCCCGCGTATACATGGCGCCGGACAGCCCCAACGTAAACACCCAGACCACCATATACAGCAGGTAGCTGGAATGAAAAGTAACGCCACCCCACAGATGCGCCTTGACCCGTTTATCCGCTACCAGCGCCATCCGGGGATAGAGGCCGTTCAGTACAACCTGTTCGCCACCGTTGGCGCGGATGTCTTCCGTGCCGCCAATGCGCTCCTCCACGTAGCCATGTAAATCGGCATACCCCCGGCTGATCTCCCCCCAGACGCGGGTGGAGGGGGTGTGGATGAGGCGCAGCAGCCCCACGGTACACACGGCATACACCAGGCCAATCAGCCCAAAGCGCCAATCTTCGCGGAACAGGATGATGAGAATGCCCGCCAGCAGCAAGGCGCTGGCAAACACCTGCACCACCAGTTCGGAAAAGTATTCGGCCAGATGGCTGACGTCGCCATCAATGCGCTCAATCAGTTCGCCCGGCGTTTTCAGCTTGTGGAAGCCCATGTCCAGGCGCATACAATGTTCGGTCAGGTCGGCGCGCAGGTTGTTGGTAGCCGCCCAGCCCAGGTCTGCGCCTACGTAGGTGGAGGCCAGGGTGATCGCTTTTTGGGCCACCACCGCCACCAAAAAAACCAGCCCCATGCTCACCAGCAGTTGCACGGCCGCACCCCCCTGCGCCGCATCCAAAAAGCGGCGGATGATCTGCGGCGCCACCAGTTGCAGCCCAATCCCCGCCAACAGTAGGATGGTTAAGATGACGATGCGAGAGCGGTACGGCCGTAGATATGTTCTGAGTAAAGTTATGTGGTCCATCTTGTTCTCTGATGTCAGTATTCAGTAGACTATTTACTGCTCACTGCTCACTGTTCACTGCTCACTGTTCACCCCTCTCGCATGTACGGCTGCCACAAATCCAGCGTCAACTGTTGTGGGTCGGTATGGATGCCGTAACGGCCGTAATAGTCACACACCCGCGTGATGTCCCGGTGCAGCAGGTCAAAGGCGTGTGGGTTTTTGCGGGCGTCTACCATTTGCGGGAAGTCAATGAGGGTAATACGGCCGTCCCAATACAAAATGTTGTACGCCGACAGGTCGCCATGAATCAGGTGGTTGTCCAGCATCAGGGCGATATTCTCCATCGTGCGCCGGAAGAGCGGTTGGGCTTCATTGGCCGGCAGGCGAATTTCGCTCAGCGTGGGCGCGGCCCCATGCTCATCGCCAATAAAGGCCATGAGGATGGTATTGCCCTGGTGGGCAATCGGCTGGGGCACATCCGCGCCCGCGTTATACAACGTTGTCTGCGTCATGTACTCATTGCCAATCCACCACTGGATGTCTACCTCTTTGCCAAAGTCGGTTTTTTTGCGAATCGCCAGCTTTTCGCGGCGGCCCTTCAGTTCCTTGCCTTCGGCGTCACGAAGCTGCCGCCCGGCTTTGTAAACGGCGTCGTTTTTCAGATTGCGCAGCATACGCGGCCGGTACAGCTTGGCGGCCATCATTTCCATGTTCATGGCCGGGTGGGCGGTGCAGACGTAGACGTTGGCCTCTTTGCCGCCCTTCACCAGTCGGGTGACATCGGTGATGATGTTGTCCCGGTAAAACGGGGCCACCGACTCGATAAGCCAGTATCGTTCGTGATGTTTGGGGTCCAGCGGTTTGGCGTAGGTGGGCACCCAATTGCCTTCGCTGTCGTCCATATCGGTAATGGTTTGGGCAATTTCAGCCGGACGGCCGTGGCCGTTTTGCTGCCGCTTTTTATACCCGCGCGAATGTTGTCGCCGCGCTTCCCGGTCAATACCGGCAAAATCATACTCGTCATACGGATCGAGAGTTAATTGTGTCTTCAACTTGAAATTCCTTACTGTTGTCGTGCCAGGCATAGCCTGGCGAAATAAAAAAGCCACAAATCACTTTCAGACCTGTGGCTACAACGGATCACGGTTTACGTTTTACGAATGACGTTTTGCGGTTTACGCTTCCGGGGATCAAAAAAGCCACAGGTCAATTGCATTGTGACCGGTGGCTTTGCCAGTTTCAGGCAACAAAAAAGCCACAAGGTTGTACACCTGTGGCCCTGGTTACAGTAATCGGATTACGGATTTCGGATTACGGCTTACGAACGGGCAGGTGTACGCACAATGCAAACATTGACTTGATTAGATGTGATAAATTGGACTTGCATCAGGTGCGTACCTCCTTTTGAGAAATTTAGTTCAAAATCAAAACCGGCGACAGTCTAGCACAAATCCCGCCTGTTGGTCAAGAAATTGGTAAAACGCGGAGGGTACAGAGATTAGACCAGGGGGATAAGGGCGCTTTCTGTGCCCTCCGCGTGTGATCATAAGACCCTTTCTGGGTTATTCATAGCGCAGCGCTTCGGCAATAACCACCTGGGATGTGGCGCGGGCGGGCAGCCAGGCCGTCAGCAAACTGACCCCGATGATCGCCGCGCCAATAGAGATGAGCGCCGTCCAGGGGGGCAAGAAAGCCAGCCCCTGGTCGGCGGCTACCTGCAAGTAAAGGTTGTAGGAAAAGGTTAGCGCCAGGCC
>CAADGU010000234.1 GCA_900696625.1 uncultured Chloroflexota bacterium
CTCTATCTCGTGGATATTCATCTGGAAATTGGCATTTTATCCGGGTATGAAGTTATTGGGGTGGATGAGACAGCAGATGGTTTTGATGAAGAAGAAATCATTCTCGGTCGCAATGTACTGAACCGTCTATACTTGTTCATCAACGGCCCCCAAGCAGAAACCTATTTACTGGAGCGACCGCCACGAAGGCTTTAATATCATGGAAGAACGATTACAAAAAATTATGGCCCACGCGGGTATTGCCTCGCGGCGGGAGTGTGAGAAGTTAATTGAGGATGGGCGGGTGAAGGTCAACGGCCGTGCCGCCCAACTGGGCATGAAGGTAGACCCGGCGACGGACCGCATTGAGGTCAACGGCCGTGTCATTGACGCCCGGCAGGTGGATTTTATCTACATCGCCCTGAACAAACCCAAAGGCATCCTCTCTTCGCTGGATGATGAATTAGATGAAGGGCGTAAAACCGTGCGCGACCTCATCCCCCTGCCCGGCCATCTCTACCCGGTGGGGCGGCTGGACAAACAAAGCGAAGGGCTGATGCTGATGACCAACGATGGTGACATGGCCCACAAGCTCACCCATCCCCGTTATGGCCACAACAAGACCTACCGCGTCACCGTGGAAGGGCGCATCCCCGCCGACGTGTTAGACACCTGGCGGCAGGGCATTTACCTGGATGACCGCAAAACCGCGCCGGTGGAGATCAAAGTCTTGCGCCAGGAAGTCACATTTACTTTGTTGGAACTGGTGATGCGCGAAGGGCGCAAACGGCAAATCCGGCGTATTGCCAACACCTTAGGCTACCCGGTGCGCCATTTGGTGCGCATCAAAATCGGCCCCATTGATCTGGGGGCCATGAAATCCGGCGAATGGCGGCACTTACGGCCCCAAGAAATCCATGCGCTGCAACGGGAAATTGCCAGCCATAAACCGAAGAAGAATGTGAAACGTAAAACGTGATGAGTGACGGGTGACGAGTGACGGGTGACGAGTGACGAGTGACGAGTGACCTCACGCATCACTCGTCACGCATCACGACTACAGGGAGTATTTGTGACCGAAATCAATGTGATTGCCATAGATGGCCCGGCGGCTTCGGGTAAATCTACGGTTAGCCAACAAGTGGCGAAAGAGTTGGGATTTTTGTTTCTGGATACGGGCTGCATGTACCGGGCGGTGACACTGGCGGCGTTGCAGCGGGGGGTGGATGTGATGAATGAAACGGCCGTGACCCATCTGGCCGAGCAAATCAGTATCGAAGTGCTACCGGCGCAAGGGGAAGCGGACGGCCGTCACTACACCGTCCTCCTGGATGGGCAAGACGTCACCTGGGAGATTCGCACCCCGGCCGTAGACGCCAACGTGTCGCAGGTCTCCAGCTACCTGGGCGTGCGCCAGGAAATGGTGCGGCGGCAGCGGGAATTTGGTACACAGGGCCGGGTAGTGATGGTCGGGCGCGACATTGGCACGGTGGTGATGCCCGATGCGCCACTGAAGCTGTATATCACGGCGACAGCGGCCGAACGTGCCCAGCGCCGCTGGCAAGACCGGCAAAATCAGGGGCACAGCGCCGATTATGCAGTTATTCTGGCCGATGTAGAACGGCGCGACAAGATTGACAGCAGCCGTGAGCACTCCCCCATGCAGCCGGCCATGGATGCCCTGATCATGGATACCACCGACCGACCGGTGGACGAAATTGTGGCGGAGATTGTGGGCATGGTACGGCCGTAGTCGGTAATCGGGTTACGGATTACGGGTCACGGGTTACGATCTACATCACCAAACATGGCATTATTCCAAGAACTCGATCTCACCACCTTCCAGGGTGGGCAAATAACGGGCATTGAGCCGGGCAGCGTGGCGGCGGCCATTGGCCTGCGCGCCGGGGATGAACTGCTGGCGGTGAATGGCAATGCCGTGCAAGACATCATTGATGTGCAATTTTATGCGGCCGATGAAGAGTTGGAACTGACCATTCGCCGCGATGGGGAGATTTTGCCGTTCACGGCCGTGCGCGATTACAACCAATCACTGGGGCTGGAATTTAACCATCCTACCTTCGACACCGACATTCGCCGCTGCAATAACCTGTGTGAATTTTGTTTTGTGCTGCAAATGGCCCCCAAATTCCGGCGCACGCTGTACATTAAGGATGACGATTACCGCTACTCCTTCCTCTTTGGGCATTACGTGACGCTGACCAACCTGAGCGAACATGACTGGTGGCGCATCCAGCATATGCGCCTATCGCCGCTGTACGTTTCGGTGCATGTGACTGACCTGGGAAAACGCCGCCAATACCTGCGCAACGCCGACGCGCCGGACATTCTGGCGCAGTTGCGCCAACTGGCTGAATGGGGCATTGAGGTGCATACGCAGGTAGTGGTGACGCCAGGGGTGAACGACGGCCGTACCCTGACCCAATCCATCCACGACCTGGCGGCGCTCTACCCCACCGTGCAATCTATCAGCGTCGTCCCGGTGGGGCTGACCCGGCAGCACAAATACGCCATGCGCCCCCACACCAGAGAGGAAGCAGCGGCCACACTGGCTTACGTGGAATCTTTGCAGGCTGAGTATCTGGCCCGGTTTGGCATCCGTTTTGTGTACCCTACCGACGAGTGGTATCTGGTGACGGGCCGGGAAGTGCCGCCGCTGGCGGCCTATGACGGCTACGAACTGCACGAAAACGGCCTGGGCATGGTGCGCCACTTTTTGGATGAATGGCAGAAAGTGAGATTAGAGATTGGCGATTGGAGACGGAACGTCAATCTCCAATCGCCAATCGCCAATCGCCAATCTCTTACATTGGTCACGGGCACTTTATTCGCCGAGACGCTGCGGCAAACGGCCGTACCCTTTGCCCAACTCACCGGTGTTTCCGTGTCTGTGCTGCCGGTGGTGAATGAGCGACTGGGAGCCACCATCACCGTCGCCGGGCTGCTCATGGCTGAGGATGTGTTGAATCAGTTGGCCGCCGCCGGTTATGGCGATCTGGTCATCCTGCCCCGCGTGATGTTTGACCACCCCGACCGCATCTCGCTGGATGACGTGTCACCACAAGACGCGGCCAATCGCTTGCAGCGCCCGGTCGCCCTGGCAGACACGATGGGGGATGTGTGGGATGCTCTAATTGGGGAATCGGCGGTGATGTATTGGCCTGTGTAAATGAATTGCATTCATTTACACAGGTAAGCAAATGGTGAAGGTGCTGCCGGGTAACGTCTGGGGGTCGCTTTCTAGCAGGATACGGCCGTTGTGCGCTTCAATGATCCCCTTGGCCATGGGCAGCCCCAGCCCTAACCCCCCACCACAAAACGCCGACTTACTGGTGGAATGGTTTTGCACCGACCCCAGCGCATAAAAGAGATCAAAGATATAACCTTGTTCTTCTTTGGGAATGCCCAGGCCGGTATCCTGCACGGACAGGCGTATTTCCTGATGGCTGGATTCACCGGTGATATAAATGTGGCCGCCATCCGGGGTGAACTTGATGGCATTGCCAATGATGTTAGCAACGGCCGTGCGCAACTGCCCCTCGTCCCCCATTACCAGGGGTAAATGGCTCAGGCTGGACACATACAGGTGCATCTGGCGCGACGTACACACCCCCGTCATTTCGCCCACCACATCGGCCACCACATCACCCAAATGAACCGGCTTCAAATCCAGCCGCAACAAGCCATACATGATCTGCGCCACCTGGTTAATTTCGTCGGCCACGCGGCGCATCCGGTTCAGCCCCCCTTTCATGCGTTGTACCAGGTTTTGGTGCATGACCACGGCAGTCTGGTCAGCCACACCATCCAACAACGATTCCAGTTCCCGCAGTGATTGATTTGTAAACATCAACGGCGCTTGCAAATCATGGGAAGCCATCGTCAAGAAGTCACTCTTTAATTGATTCAGCTCCTTCATTCGCTGGTTGGCCGTTTCCAACTCGCGCATCTTGGTTTCTAGCTGGCGCACCAATTCCTGGGTGTGCCGTTCCAGATGCAGTTGGTGTTCCTGCGCAGACAGCTTTTGCCGTTGCCCATTCAAAAAGGATTCAATTTGCTGCGGAAATGTATCCACGTCAATCGGCTTCGTCATAAAGCCGGTGCAGCCCGCCGCCAATGCCATTTTCCGGCTATCGGGACCACGGTGAGCGGTAAGGGCCACAATGGGCGTATCGGAAAAATGGGGGGAACTGCGCAAACGAGTTGTTAGCGCCCGCCCATCCATCTGGGGCAGGTTAATATCCATCAAGATGAGATTGGGATGCGACTTCTGCGCCAGGACTACCCCTTCAATGCCATCTGAGGCGGTTAATACCTCATAGCCAGAACTGCTCAACAACCGGTTGACCAGGCGTTGGCTTGCCTGATCATCCTCAATATAAAGCACCCTTGCCTTTACCACACTACCTTCCTCTCGCCCTGTAGTGAATACTGCTTACAAGAGGCGTCGTTGTCAAACTCCATGCGCGCCTTCGTTATACCACTAATGCCATAAAATCAGCATAAAGATGGGGGAAAGTGGTACAGAAGTACGGGGGGTAAGCAGTGAGCAGTGGGCAGTGGGCAGTGGGCAGTGAGCAGTGAGCAGTGAGCAGTGAGCAGTGGGCAGTGAGCAGTGAGCAGTGGGCGTCACCTGCCACCTGCCACTTGCTACCTGCCACTAACCATGTCTGATGGTAGTGCCGGTGGTGGCGTCTGGCTGGCACAGGGTTTGGTAGAGCGTGCCGGGTTGCAGGCCGGAAAAGATGCGCACGGAGAGGGACGGGAATTGGGCGGTCAGGTCTAACATGCTCTGGACTTTTGAGGCCATGCCGCCGGTAACATCAGCGCCGCGTGAACCGCCTAAGGCGGCTTTTACTTGGGGCAGCGTGGCCGCCGAAATGTGGGGAATGACACGGCCGTCCAGGTCATACACCCCTTCCGTTTCCCCGGCCAAAAGCAACCACGACGGCCGTAAGCCCGCCCCCGCCAGCGCCATCATCACCTCTTCCGTAGACACAATCGTCCCGCCGCGAGCGGCATCAAAAGCCACATCGCCATGTGTTACCGGCAGCAGCCCGGCCTGGAGCGCCTGCTCAATGGGGTGTAGGGCGATGGTGGTAATACGGCCGTCCACACACTGCACCGACGCCGACGGCGCAAAACTCATGGCGGGCACATCCGCCGCCAGCAGCGCCTCCACCACCAGCCGGTTCAGCCGCAGCGCCGCCGCACTGACCTCGGCAAAACCCAACCACTGCCCGGCGGTGTGTACCCCCTGGCGGGTACCATGCCGCGCCCCGGCCACGTGCCCAAAAGATCCGCTGCCGTGCCCCAACACCAACGGCAAATCTGGCCGCGCCGCCCGCGCCTGGGCAATTTCCTGCGCCAACCGCGCCAGCACATCCACCCGCGCCGCTTCAATGCCCGTTTTATCGGTGATCAGAGAACCACCCAGTTTGAGAAACAATAACTCAGTCATAATTGTCACGCATCACGTATCACGGTCTATCTGTCTGCAACATATGCGCTACGGCCGTTGCCGGTGAATCGGCAAAATAGAGCAGCGCCATATGTTCGGGTTTGATGTACAGTGGATCAAAAAAAGTGCGGATTGTTTGCGGCCACAGCGCGCCCAGCATGGCAAACGGCCGTACCGGAATTTCCCCCACCTGCAAAAAACTCCAGGCCAGCGCCATTTCCGACAAAGTGCCAATGCCGCCGGGCAGGGTGATCATGCCATCGTTCTGCGTCACCAGATGCAGCAGCCGTTCCCGCAGGGTGGGGTAGCGGATTTCTTCGTGTACCCAGGCGTTTGGCCCTAACGGCCGGTACTGCTCAATTTGCGCCGAGGTGACGCCAATCACATGCCCACCCGCTTCGGCCGCACCCTGGGACACGGCCGTCATCGTGCCGCTGTACCCACCCGTAGCCACTGCAAAACCGGCCTCCGCCAACAAACGCCCCACCAACCGCGCCTCGTCAAACGCCAGGCTGCCTGGCTGTGGTGCGCTGCTGCCAAAAACAGAGATAACCTTCATAGTCATTTTCCTGTGTGGCTGGTAGCTAGTATCTGCCCCTAGCCCCCAGCCACCACTACCATTTGCCTCATACGCCAAAATCCCCCAAAATCGGTATTATGACACAACTTGCCTTTGAACCGGAACCTTTTCGACCAGCCAGAGGAATTGCCAATTGTCACATGCAAACAGTCGCCGGGCATTACGGCCGTTCCCAGGAAGGCATTATCTTCCATCGCTGGCGCATTGACACGCCCGATGGCGACTTTCTTGACCTCGATTTTCCCGAAGTGGCCGGGCATCTACCGCCAGACGATGCGCCTATTGTGCTGCTGCTGCACGGGTTGGAAGGCAGCGCCCGCTCCAGCTACGCCTACGAAACCTACCGGCAGCTTGCCTGGCGCGGTCTGCGCAGCGTGGGCATGAACTACCGCTCGTGCAGCGGGCAGATCAACCGCACCCCCTTTACCTACCATGCTGGCGAAACGCGCGACATCATCTTTGTGCTGCAACAATTGGGCGAATGGTTTCCGCAATCCGCCCTGGGCGCTGTGGGTTTTTCGCTGGGGGCCAATATGCTGCTGAAATACCTGGGCGAACAGGGGGAAAACAGTCCACTCACGGCAGCGGCGGCTATCTCGCCGCCATTTGACCTGGGGCGCAGTATGGATGTGGTGGAAAATGGAGTCAGTCACTTTTATAACGATTATTTCATGCGGGCTTTGCACCGAAAGATGCAGGCTCGCGCCCCTTTGCTGGATGGGCTGGTGGATATGGAGCGGGTCTTGGCAGCGACAACGTTCCGGGAGCTAGACGAGGCGCTGACGGCGCCGCTGTATGGTTTTGCCGATGTCTGGGATTATTACCAACAGAGCAGCAGCGGCCGTTACGTGTCTGGCATTTGTGTGCCCACGCTCATCATTCGCGCCCTGGATGACCCCCTGTTCCACCCCGATGACATCCCGTATGCTGATCTGGCGGCCAATCCTTGCCTGACGGCCGTGATCACCCCGCATGGTGGGCACGTTGGTTTTGCCGAAGGCCGGCCCGGCCAGCTTAGCTGGTGGGCCGAACGGCAGGCGGCGCGGTTTTTGGCCGCAAAATTGGGACCAATTAAGTAATTA
>CAADGU010000235.1 GCA_900696625.1 uncultured Chloroflexota bacterium
CGCAGCGGGAAAAAGGTGGAAACCGCGCCCAGCAGATGGCCGCCGGCATGAACGATTTTGTAGCTGGTATCCCAGGTGCAGGTGCCGGTGTTTTTGATGCGCCAGATTTTGTTAAAGCCGGTGTTGGGCGCAAACTGCGTGCCATCCGGCACACTCACGTCGCTTACCAGCGCCGCGCTGTTGGTGCAGGCGGTCACGGGGGCAGCAGAGGGCTGTGTGTACTGATTATGGGCGGTGATCCAACAACTGCCGGTTGAGCCGTCAGCGCATTTCACCCGCCACCAACCGAAGTCACTGCTAACGCCGGTGACGCTGGCGATCTGGCCTTCGGCTACCCAACCAATCACATTGTAGCCGGTGCCGGGGCCGCTGCGCATGTTCACATCGGCCAGGGCCATGACGTACTGCACCTGGGTGTTAAGTACGGTCACGGCCGTTGGCGGCACATTGGTCGCTGCGGGCACGGCTACGGCCGTCGTTGGCTCCGCTGTGGCCACAGAATCCACCGGATCGGCCGCCGGCGTGACGCTGGGCGCTTCAATAGTCACGGTCGGCGTCGCCGTTGCCGGATTTTGCACAAACGGAATGGGCGTGATCAACGTCACGTCCGGCTCTTGAACTGTAAAGTAACTGCGGCCCAGCAATAGGGCAGAGATGCTCAAAACGCCAAATAGCAGGGTGGCCGCAAAACCGATTAATAAAAAGGCTGTTGTGCGAGACATGTTTACTCTCCTTGTCGCGTGCTTACGAGAATCACGCTGTCAATTGATGATTTGATGATGGCCGGAGACACGATTTTTCAAATCGCGCTGCGGGGACAGCCATCACACAGAGATGTCGCCGGGCGAGGGATGAATGTAACATTCGTTTTCCCTACGCCCGGCCTACGGCCGTTTTACGGCAATTCATTTCCCTGCTTGCGGCGTTACCCGCTGTGTTATGGCTTAGGGAAATACACAACCCGCACGGCCCGCTGCACCAGCCGGAATACAGACCAGGGTTCCCACTGGCCCGTGTCCGGGTTGTACCAGCAGCGGGCATGGTAGGTTGTGTCGTAAGCGATGCGCGGGTTTCCTTGCGCATCCAGGGACAAGACGGGCGCGATGCCATCCCACAGGCCGCCATCACAATGCGGTGGTATGGCTACCGGCCAGGCCGTAACCAGTTGATTGCGCGATTCCGTCACCTGGTGCTGCCAGGCAGCACCGGCCGATTCGCAGTTGTTGTTACACCAGCTGTACCCTAGGCCACCGGCGTTGTACAGGGCATAAGCGATGCGCGGTTTACCGGCGGCGTCGAGTTCCAGGTCTGGGCCACGGCCGTCGTTCACACTCAACCCCAGTTCTTGGCGCTGCCAGTTATTGCTGTTTTGGCAGGTTCCGTTGCACCAGGCATAAAACAGCCGGTCGCCTTGCCCGTTTAACTTCGCCCCTTCGTAGAAGGCGACACGCGGACGGCCTTGCGCATCCATTTCCAGGTCATAGGAAACGTTTGGGCCGCTGCCCCGGTCAGCCAACGGCACACTTTGCCAGTTGTCCCGCTGGTCACAATTGGCGTCGCAGACCAGGTAATACAGGTAAAACTCATCTTGCATGGACGCGCCATCGGCCAGCACACGCGGCTGTCCCTGGGGCGTGAAAGCCAGCACCGGGTAATCGAATTTTTCGTAGCGATAGTTGTGTTCGTTGCCGTTGTCCTGGTTGATTTGTGTTTCGTACCAGTTCTCCGGGTCGGTGCAGCCGCCATCGCAGTAGGCATAGAACGTGCCCAGGTGCCCGGTTACCCCATCTTTGTAGACGAAGCGGGGACGGCCGTTGGGGTCCAGAGCAAAGTAGCGCTGCGGTAAAGCGTCATCCTTCAGCAAATCAATCACGCCGATGCCCGAACTAGAGGTCAGGTAGATCAGGCCCCACCGGGCTGGGTCGGTGCAGTTCTGGTCACAGGCCGCGTAGAAGTAGTCATTGCCGCTTGCCCGCACCTGGGAAGGGGTTCTGAAAATAATGCGCGGCTGGCCGGTGGCGGTCAATTGCAGTTGCATCTCATTGACCAACTCGCCCATAGCGACGCCGCTCCAACTGGCATCATTGTCACAGTCGCCGGGGCAATAGTAGTACACGCCATACGTCGGCCTATCGTCAATGGCCGGTTCGTAATAGTAGTAAGCCAGATGCATACCACCCTGCGCGTCAACCTGGATGCTGGCGTTGCTGGTTTTATATTGCGTGTCAAAGAAGAAGCGGCCTTCAACCCCTGTGGGCGGTGGCGGCGGTGGCGGGGTGTTGGTATTGCTGCTGGTTATCGCCGGTAAAAACACCAGGTACTCGCCGCTGCCCTGGGCCGGCGACGGCCGTAACACCACAACCATCACCAGACCGGCCAGGATCATCAGGCAGATAATAGGTTTTAAGGAAGTTTTTTTGAGTTCTATCTTGTTCATTTGTCTTGTACCTCTTTTGAAAATTGTTACTGGTGGCTGCCCTGCTGCCGGGCATAGTCGTTCAGGATTTTCATTTCTTCGCGGTACACCATGCGCATAAAAAATGGCGTTGTGTACCGGTCAATCAGCCCTTTCAAACCGGGTTGGGACTGCCAGACGGTTTCAAACGTCACCTGTGATTCCGTCGGGCTGATCGGTTTGACGGTAAAGGTCGTCACCAGACCCGTGTTGACATCGCGTTCCACCAGCACAGCGCCCGGTTCCGGCTCGGTGACGGCCATGTGCATCTGGGTTTTGCCGCCAAAGGACATGGCGTGAAGCGTGAAGCGGGTGCCGGCGCCCACGCCGCCTTCGGTCACATCGAGGCCGGAAAAATATTTCGGTGGCAAAATGCGGCGATGGTGGTCGTAATCGGCCAGGATGTTGTAAACAACGGCGGCTGGCGCTTCTACGGTGCTAGAGACGGTAACGGTTATTGTTGACATGATTTTTCCTCCAACTAGATTGATATTGGTGAACACAGCACCCACATGGGTACGGCCGTTTTGCTTATTTTTCATCACGGCTTTCCTTATTGTAACCGGTGAAATTTTGACCAGGGTAACGGCGCAGCATGTCTAGCATAAGGGGAATGAGCGCCGCCCAGCCGCGAAAGTGGCGAATCTCGCCGCTGGGGACGTGGCGCAGTTTGCCGCGCCATTGAGGTTGGCCATCCACCTCGCCCTCTAACCACACCCTGACGGTGAAAAGCTGTGAATCGGGAAGTTGCTCTTTATCGCTCATCATCATTTCCTGTTTCAAACTATCGCGGCCAACTCATTAGCGCGTGATGCAGGCACCATACCATCACGGCCGTTTGCCAGCCGTTTGGTATGCCGTTTGAAATGAATTTGAATGAAATTGGGGGGAAATGAGCCGGGTTATTGCCCAACAATGCCAGACAGGATGGCGTTAAAGGGCTGCCCAACCGCTTCCTGTTGCGCCTGGCTGATTTGATCGGGCGTTAGCTGCGCTTGCAGTCCAGCGCACAACGTTTCGGCGCGCTGCCGGGCCTCCCAATCCAGGCCCGGATGCTGCAAAACAGACAAAGCCCACACCAACGCAGTGAATGGATCACCAAAATGGGCACGCACAACGGCCGTTCCCAACACCGCCGCCAGGATATACCGAACCGCGTGTACCCGTTGTCTGGCGCGTAGAAACGTCAAAAAATGGGACCGGGCCGCCTCAAAGTTCTCGGCGTCTATTTCCAGGAAACCCATGGCCACTGAGGCCCGTTCCAGGCCAACCAGGTCATTGAATTCGGAGAACAAGGCCATGCTTTGTTCGATGAACTGCCGCGCGGCCGATAAATCGCCCTGCGCCTGTTTAACCAGGCCCAAATAGTGGGTGGCATAGGTAATGCTGTTGGGGTCATTTGTTTCGCGCGTGGCTTCCAGGCAGGCAGCCAACTGCTGCCCGGCTTCGGCCAGATGCCCTAACAACAAGTTGGTACGGCCGGCGATGAGCAGGGCATTGCCCAGCAGCCGGGGATCGCCCAACGCTTTGACGGCCGGTAACACGGCCGTTAACTGCTGCCGGGCGGCGGTCAACTGCCCCTGATCTTGCCTGATCATCCCCAAATAAACCTGGGCCATGGCCATACCCCACCGATCTTGCTGCCGTTCAGCCAGAGTCAGGGAGGTTTGCAGCAGGTCTAGCGCTGCGGCAAAACGACCCAGCGACCATTCGATCAGGCCCAAATGGCGGGCGCTGTAACCGAGCAGGGTGTCGTCATCCAGGGTTTGCAGCCGGGCCATTGTCTGGCGCAGCAAAGTCTCGGCCAGCGCCATCTTGCCCGTCCGGAAGCTCAAATAAGCCTGGTAGGTCTGCATGGCGCAAAGCGCCACCTGGGTTTCGCGGTCGGCCGCAGCCACATCTTGTGGCCGCGACTCTGCCGCCAGACGGAAGGCGGCTTCGCCTTCATGCAGCAGGCCGCGCAGTTCGTAAAAATAGAACAGGGGAAAGGCAGCCAATCGTAACAGGCCAAATTGCTGGTTGTCAGTCGCCCACTGCCAGGCGGTACGGATATTGGCCAGTTCCCCGGCAACGGCCGTTAAGCCATCCTTCTGCCCCGGCCCGCGTAAAACCGCCTCCTGCGCCGCCAGCCATTGCAGGGTGTAACGGCCGTGCTGCGTCGCCGTTTCCCGGTACACAGGCAGGTCAGTTTGCAGGTGGTCGAGGGCATATTGGCGGATGATATTGTGCAGGGTATAGCGGTTAACGGCCGTGCGCTGCACCAACGACCGGTCTACCAACGCCAACAACTGCGGCAGATCGGCCAAAGCAACCTGAGCCGCCGCTTCCCGCGTAAACCCGCCCTGGAAAACAGACAGACGCCGCAAAATTTGCTGCTCGGCCGGGGTCAGCAAATTCCACGAATAGTCAAACACCGCCCGCAAACTGCGGTGGCGCGGCGGCAGGCTGCGCAGCGAAACGGTGAGAAAGTCCAGGCTCTGTTCAATTTCCTGGGCGATTTCAGCGCAGGTGAGCAGGCGCACCCAGGAGGCGGCCAGCTCAATGCCCAACGGTATGCCGCCAACCAGGCGACAAATATGGGTAATGGCCGGGTAATCGGCGGCGCTCAGAGGCCGGGCGCTGGCGACGCGACGGGCGCTCTGAATAAAAAGCTGCACAGCCCCGTTATCGGCCAGCGTTTCCGCTGCCAATTCATCGGGCACAGGCAGTTCCCCCAAATCAAAGCGCCACTCTTCCGGCAGTTCCAACGCCTGCCGCGAAGTGACCAACAGTTTCACGGCCGTTGTCTCCGCCACCAGGCGTCTCAAAAAATCAGCAGCGGGCAGCAGATGTTCAAAATTGTCTAGCGCCAGCAGCAGGTGTCTGGTCGCCAGCAAGTGCAGCAGTTCGCTCTCCGCATCGCCCGCGCCGCTCAGGCGGTAATGCAGCGCCTCGGCAACGGCGGCGGCCATCTGGTCGGGCGTTTGCAGGGCATTGAGCGAAACCCAGACCACACCATCGGCAAAAACAGGCTGGTGACCAACGGCCGTTTGCAAAGCCAGCCGTGTTTTGCCCATGCCGCCCGGTCCCACAATGGTCACCAGGCGGCAGGCGGGGTCGGCCAGCAGTTCGGCCAGGTGGGCCAGTTCGGCTTCGCGGCCAATGAAGGGGGTGGCGGGAACGGGTAGAGCGGACGGCCGTATCGCGGTTGGCCTGCTTTCCGGCGGCGGCGCGACCGGCGTTTCCAGGTGCAACAACTGTTCATAAGCAGCCTGGGTAGCCGGGCCGGGTTCCACATCCAGTTCCCGGCGCAAGATAGTGGCGCACTGCTCATAGACGCGGCGCACGCCGGCGCGGTCGCCGCTAAGCGCCTGCAAGCGCATCAACTGTACGTAGGCGGTCTCATCCAGTGGATCGTGCTGGATGAGCGATTGGGCATAACGGGCGGCGGCGCGGAAATTGCCGTTTTGCTCCAGCAGGCTCACCAATTGATGCAGCGCCTCCTGGTAAGCCTGCCGCAGCGCCTCGCGCCGGGGGATGATCCACTCTTCGTAGTTGCCGGGCAGCAGATCGTTGGTGTAGGCGGCAACGGCCGTTTCCAACCAGTGCAATTTGTCAGCGTCAGACACGGCTATTTTGGCTGCCGCCAACGCCGCTTCAAATTCGGCCACGTCCAGCATGTAGCTGGCGTCTGCCCGCCATTGCAGCGTCATCGCATCGGCGGCCAGGTAGGTGTCGGCGTTGGGTAAAGTCTGGCGCAGGGTGTAGAAGAGGTTGCGCAGGTTGGCGCGGGCCTGGCTGTCGCTGGAATCGGGCCAGAGGGTGAAGGCCAGGTGTTGGCGGGAAACGGCCGTGTGCCGGTGCAGCAGCAGATAAGCCAACAAGGAAATCGGCCGATCGCCGCTGAAACTGGGCGCTGGTTTCCCCTGGAAAACCAGCCCGAATTCGCCGAAGAGGGTGATATGTAATTGCGGTTCGGTCACGTCAGGTCACCTCAACAAAACGGTGTGTTTGAAAGCTTGATGGCGCATAGCTGTAATTATGGCCGTTTTTTAGCCGTTTGAAAATTTACGTTCCGGCATGACGCTGCGGAAACGGCCGTGCTGTTATCCTGCCCCCATTAAAAACACAAAATGGTAGCTGGTGGCTGGTGGCTGGTATAAGCCACCAGCCACCAGCTACGTAGGAGTTCAAATGGGCAGTAGCCCACCACAGCTTGCACTGAACGCAGTGAAGTGATGAATGAAAAGAGGACGCATCTTTTAACTTTTTATCCGCGTCATCCGCGTGAATCTGCGTCCTATTTACGAAGGAGATAACTATGCAATTGGAAATCAAGACCGTATCCAAACAATATCACAAAGGCGCGTGGGGCGTGCAAGACGTGAGCCTGTGCCTGACGCCGGGCGTAGTGGGACTGCTGGGGCCAAACGGCGCCGGTAAAACCACCCTGATGAACATGCTGGCAACCATCACTCGCCCCAGCCGTGGGCAAATCTTGTGGAACGGCATAGACATCAGCCAAAAGCCGGACGATCTGCGCCGTGTTCTGGGGTATCTGCCACAAGATTTTGGCGTCTATCCCCATCTCAGTGCCGGAGAATTTTTGCGCTACCTGGCAGCCATCAAAGGGCTGGACAGGCGCACCACCGAAACGCGCATAGAAGCGCTGCTGGCAGTGGTCGGGTTGACGGCCGTTGCCAAACGGCCGTTAGGCAGCTACTCTGGCGGCATGAAACAGCGTGTTGGCATCGCCCAGGCGCTGCTTAACGATCCGCAGTTACTCATCGTAGATGAGCCAACAGTAGGGCTAGACCCGGAAGAACGCAACCGATTCCGCCAGCTTATTGCTGACCTGGCCGGCGACCGCATCATCATTCTCTCCACCCACATCGTCGGCGACATCGAAGCCTCGGCCACGGAAATAGCCATCCTCAGCCAGGGGCGGCTACGCCAGCACACCACCCCAGAAGTGCTGCTGCGGGCCGTGGAAGGGCGCGTCTGGGAATGGGTTGTGCCCGCCGCCGATATGCCCCAGGTACGGCAGCGCCACCTGGTCAGCAGCGCCATCCGCCGCAGCGACGGCGTCCATGTGCGCCTGGTATCGGCCAGACCTCCTGCTGCTGCTGCCAGCCCCGTTTCGCCCACGCTGGAAGATGCTTATTTGGGTTCGCTACACATCGAACAGCGGGAGGGGAACGACCGGGCCGTTTCCTCCCCACTCCAGGCGGTGACCCTATGAACGGCCGTGTCCTCTTCCACCTGATGATCGCCGACTTTTTGGAGCGCGTGCGCCGTCCGGACATCTGGGCGGTGGCAGCGCTGGGGGTGGGGTTTGGCATCCTGTTTCTGCCACCCACCAACGCGCAAACGCTCATGCTGGCGCTAGGCCCCTGGCGCGGCCTCTACAACTCTGCCTGGGTGGGTATTGTGTACGGGCTGCTGGCGGTGATGTTGCTGCCGCTGTTCGCCTTTTATGTGGTCAAAAACAGTATCGGCCGTGACCGGCAAACACGGGTAGGCCAGATCATAGCCACCACACCCGTTAACCGCCCGCTGTACCTGCTGGGCAAATGGCTGAGCAACCTGGCTGTTCTGACGATTCTGCTGCTGGCGCTGTCGTTGATGGCGCTGGTGATGCAACGCTGGCGCGGCGAGGCGTCTGCCATTCAACCTGTACCGCTGCTGCTCCCGTTGTGGGTGCTTGGCCTGCCGGTGATGGCGCTGGTAGCAGCGCTGGCGCTGCTCTTTGAATCCGTGCCGCTGCTGGCCGGCGGCATTGGCAACCTGATTTACTTCTTCGGCTGGCTTTTCTTTTTGAACAATATCAGCCTGCCCGGCCTGTTCCGGGCACAGGTGGGCCTGATTTCGCCCGGCGCGGACGTGCTGGGCGTCACCCGGCCATTGGCAGCGCTGCAAACGGTGGCGGCGCAAATTGACCCGGCTTACAACGGTCACTTCAACATTGCCGGGGCCAGTTACGGCCGTATGCCCACCGTCATCACCTGGGAAGGCATGGAGTGGACGGCCGTTATCGCCATCGAACGGTTGGCCTGGCTGTTGGCCGCCGTTGGCCTTGTCCTGCTCACCACACTGCTCTTTGACCGCTTCGACCCAGCGCGACAGCGGGCGCGGCAGTGGACACTGCCGTTCAAGCCTGGCCGCAAACAACCTGCTACCTCACCTGTGGCCGAACCGGACGATACCCCCCGGCTGTCTGTGACGCTGTTAGCGCCTCTGGCCGAACGGCCAGGGCGGGCATCCTGGCTGGTTTTGCTGCGGGCGGAACTGGCGCTGCTGGTTCACGGCCGTTCCCGCTGGCTGTTGGCGGCAGCCGTTATCGCCACCCTGCTCAGTCTGGTCGCGCCGCCAGGAGACGGGCCGCCGGTTGGCGTGCTGGTCTGGTTATGGCCGGTGCTGCTGTGGTCGGAGTTGGGCACACGCACCCGCACCCACCACACACAAACGCTGGTGTATGCCGCGCCGCAGCCGCGCCGGGCGCAGTTTTGGGCGGCCTGGCTGGCGGGAGTAACAGTGGCGCTGGCGGCAACGGCCGTGCCCGGTTTGCGCGCCCTGCTCAGCGGCGACGGCCTTCAATGGTTGGGGATAGTGGTGGGGGCGCTGTTTGCCCCGTCGCTGGCGCTGGCATGTGGGGTGTGGAGCGGCAACGGCCGTTTCTTCCAGGTACTCTATCTGCTCATTTGGTTCTCGGCGGCGGGCGGCAATCACTGGCTTGACTTTATGGCTTTCCACCCGGAAACGACTGCCGCCGGGATGCCGTTTGGTTTCCTGGCAGCAGCGGTCGTGCTGATGGCTATGGCCTGGGTGGGGGACGTGATGCGTGATGCGTGAATGTTTTCCAATCACGCATCACCGATTACGGATTACCGATTACGGGCATCAGTTCTGCGTCAGGGCATCAATCGCTATCTGGGCCAATCGGGTGGACACGGCCGTGTCATCCGTTGTGTTGTAAACCTGTACCACCGCCTGCCCATCCAGCAGCACGTAGAGCGCGTGGTCGCTGGACATCTGGCGCAGCAGGGCTTCATCGCCGAGGTCGGGTACGGGCGCTGCATCGGTGAGGACGGCCGTCATAATTTCCCACCGGTCCAGCGGCGCAACGTTAACAGTGTAGATAAAACCCTGCTCGGTCAGATAGGTGCAGCCGCGTTCGTCGCCAATGAATTCGGCGGCAGACGGGGACTCGCGCAGGGGACCGACGACGCCCGTCACGTTCGCTTCCGGCAGCATAGTACACACATCCAGCGCCGTTGTGTCAATCGGGTTCACCGGGTTGGCAGCAGCGGCCGTATCGCCATCAGTGGCAACGGCCGTGTCATCTTCCATGATAGCAGCAACCGGCGTGGCGATGGCGGCCGATTCGGTCGCTCCGCCATTACAGGCAGTTAACAATAATAGTAAAAAGGTAATTAAGATGAATGTTTTCATGGTTTCAAAACTCCTATGGGGCGCATGGTAAGGCACGGCCGTCCGCAATCCATCCGCGATCCGTCCAATTTGGAATGTACCTACACGACCATACAATTTTTACAGAAAGGAGCATCATTCACATCATGTCATACCCTATCAAATCTCACTTTACTCTGCCCAACGGCGTCCTCCTTTTTTGGGGAGGGCTGTTGAGCCTCTGCATACTGTTCTGGCTAAGCCAATTGCCTCAGCCCATTGATTCCCCTGATCTAACCGAATTGGACAAATTGCCACTTGCCTTCATTCCCAATGCGGGGCAGCTAGACGGGGAGGCACTCTTTGAAGCGGTGGGGCCAAACGGCGCGCTGGCCTTTGCGCCAACGGGTGTACAGTTGGCGCTGCCGGATGGGGCGCTGGCAGTGGCATGGATGGGCGCAAATGGGGGCACGGCCACTTCGACTGCGCTCAGTGCAAGCGTCACCGGAACCAATCCCCTGCCCGGCAAAGCCAACCTCTACCGGGGCAATGACCCCAACCGCTGGCAGCACGGCCTGCCTACCTTTGCCGCTGTGACCTATACCAATCTTTACCCCGGCATTGATCTGGTGTATGACGGCAGCGAAGGGTTGCTGAAAGGCACGTATTACGTCGCGCCGGGCGCAGACCCGGCCGTCATTGGCTGGCGCTACCAGGGCGGCACGGCCGTAACCCTGGACGGGACAACCGGCGATTTACACATCACTCTGAACGACCAGGCCACCCTGGTGGAAAAAGCGCCGGTTGCGTATCAGGTGGTGAACGGCCGTCAGCAGCCCATCACAGCTGCTTACCGGCTGGATGGGGATATGATTCGTTTTGTGTTGGGCGAATATGATCCGCAACGGCCGTTGGTCATTGACCCCACGCTGGTGTACAGCAGCTACTTTGGCGGCAGCAGCGATGATTATGGCCGGGATGTGGCCGTGGACGGCAGCGGCAACGTCTATCTGGTGGGCAACACCTATTCCAGCACATTGCCCGGCGGCGGCAGTGGCGGTTCTGGCTCCAGTGACTTGTTTGTAACCAAGGTTAACGCGGCGGGAACGGCCGTACTGTTCACCACCATCGTCGGCGGCAGCGGCGGCGACTATGCCGAAGCGGTGGCCGTCAATACCACCGGCAGCAAAATCTGGATCGCCGGCAGCACCACTTCCAACAATCTACCAACGGCCAACGCCTTCCAGACCGTCAGCGGCGGCGGCGGCGACGCCCTGGTGATGCAGTTCAACGGCAGCGGCGGCCTGGTGTTTAGCAGCTACTACGGCGGCTACTTGTCTGACGCTGCCGCAGACATCGCCCTGGACAGCGCCGGGAATGCCCATCTAGTTGGTTCCATTTGGGGCGGTTTTTTCGCCAAGGTGAACGGGCAAACCTACCAAAACGAATACGAGCGGATGATCGGCGGTCAGGAAGCGGTGGGCCACGGTATCGCTCTGGACAGTCAGAACAACATCTACATCACCGGCGAAATTCGCTCGGCCACCTGGCCCACCGTCAACCCGGTGCAGGAAAATTGTGGTTCGTTTGACGACTGGACGTGCAGCACCGACGCCTTTGTGGTGAAACTACCACCTGCCGGCGACGATTTGTTGTTCAGCACCTACCTGGGCGGCAGCACGGCTAACGGCGGCAGCGGTACGGATATTGGCCGGGCGATTGCGGTGGACGGCAGCGGCCATATCGCCGTCGTGGGCGAAACGTTTGCCAACGATTTTCCGGTTGCCAACGCGGCCCAGGGGCAAAAACCGGGCAGTAACACGATGAGCGCCGCTTTTGTAACGCGGCTGGCGCGGCAGGGGGCAGGCTACCAGGTGGCCTTTAGCACCTATTTGGGTGGCGAGGGTACGGATTGGGCAACGGCCGTAGCCATGAACAACGCCGGGCAGGTGTTTGTGGTCGGCGGCACAGGTTCAGATACCTTTCCGGTGGCGGCAGCCTGGCAGCCGCAGCGTGGCCCCGGCGTTTGTTTTAGCGCCACCAGCCGCAACTGCTACGATGCCTTCATCGCCCAGTTTACGGCAACCGGCGCGATGCCCTTCAGCACCTACTGGGGCGGTACAGATGATGACGTGGCCGCCGGGCTGGCGCTGGACAGCGGCGGCAACCTGGTAGTGGGCGGGCGGACGGAATCGCTGGCTTTCCCGGTAGCCGGTGGCGGCTTCCAGCCCAACCGGGGGCAGGGCGTGGAAGCATTTGTGGTTAAAGCGAGTATCGGCTCCACCCCACCGCCCCCCGATTTGCCAAACAAGGTATATCTACCGCTGGTTGTGCGCTAGTACCTGACCGGGTTAAGTTTGTAGTAACCGCTTCCGCGGGCAACCGGCTAAAGCCGTTACTACAAACCCCCTCAACTTTCCTCTGCTAACACCGATAAGGCCAGATGAATAACGGCCGTCAACGGCCGTGCCTGTCCTTGTTCCCAGGCGCGCTGGAAGTTGGTTTCGCCAACGGCCGTGACCATCTCGGCCTGGATTTGCTGTTGGGCGGCGCGTTCGGAGTGGGGCACGGCTGTGCCCGTCTGCTGCCGCAAACCCGCCGCCGCGCCAAATAGTTCCGCACCGGGCAACGGCCGTGCCCATTTTCCGGCCAGCATGGCTACCCCCTCAATGGCATCCGCCGCCGCCACCGGGTCTGGCGTCTCCTGGTAAATGTGTAAACATTCCCGGAAATAAGCGGCGGCGGCGGCCAGATCACCGGTATCCAGCGCCAGCCGGGCCAGCGAATACAACGTCGTCGCCAGCGATGGTTGGTTGTTCACCTGCCGCAGCAGTCGCTCGCTTTCCAACAATACCGTTTGCGCCCGGTCATAAACCTGCAAATAACGGTATACATCCCCCAAATTGCCCAGCGCAGTGGCAATATGGACGGCATGGCCCGCGGCGCGCGCCAGAGACAAATTCTCTTCGTGCAACACACGCGCCTGCTGAAAATCGCCCCGGTACATAGCTACAATAGCCAGATTGTTCAACGCACTCTGCTGGCCCCGTTCATTATCAACTTGCCGGTAAAGGGCCAGGCTCTCATTAAAACAACGTTCCGCTTCCGCGTAATCCGCTTCAAACAAAGCCAGATTGCCCAAACTGTTGAGAGAGGCAGCCATGCCGCGCCCATTCCCGGCCTGTTGTTGGATGGTCAGCCCTGCCTGATGATACCGGCGCGCCTGGGCATAATCCCCGGAACTGCGGGCCAGCACACCGGCGCCCTGATACGCCAGAGCCAACGTCGTTGGCGTTAAACCATCGGCGGCGGCCGTGTCATCGGCCAACGCCAGCACCTTTTCCAACCAATCCAACCCTTCCCGCCAATAGCCGCGCCACCACCAAAAACGCCACAATTGACCGGCGAGTGACACCGCCACGGCCGCCGCCCGGTTTTCCAACGCCCAGGCCAGGGCCGCCCGCACATTGTCAATTTCGGCGTCTAGCTGCGCCAGCCAGCGCATCCCTTCTGGCCCTTCCAGTTGGGCATGGGCCTCCACCGCCAGATTTTGGAAATAGGCGGCATGGGCCTGGCGCGCCTCCTGGTCATCGGCGGGGGTCAGCAACAGCTTGTGCAATAGATATTGGCGCACCAGTTCATGCAGATGGTAACGGCCGTCGCCACTGCGATTCACCAGCGCCCGTTCCACCAACGCCGAGAGGATGGGCAATGATGCCCCGGCTGCGGACTCGGCCGCTTCCCGCGTAAAGCCACCGCGAAAGACAGCCAGACGGCGACCCACCGTCTGCTCCGTCGGAGTAAGCAACTGCCAGGCATAATCAAACACGGCCCGCATACTGCGCTGACGCTCCGGCAAATGGCGCTGGCTGCTGGCCAAAAAGTCCAGATCGCGCTCAATCTCCTGGGCAATTTCGGCGCAGCTCAACACACGCACCCAGGTAGCCGCCAGTTGCAGCGCCAGGGGAATGCCGCCCACCAATCGGCAAATGCGGCCAACGGCCGTTTCCTCCGCCGCCGTCAGGTCAAAATGGCGATTGGCGCGTTTGGCCGCCTGCACAAA
The DNA here is from genome assembly GCA_900696625.1 of uncultured Chloroflexota bacterium. Classification (GTDB taxonomy): domain Bacteria; phylum Chloroflexota; class Anaerolineae; order Promineifilales; family Promineifilaceae; genus CAADGU01. Next base: position 13,908 of record CAADGU010000235.1, read on the forward strand.
GAGGGCCACGGCGCTGTTTTCGGCCGGCGGTGTGTGCGCATCGGGCAGGGGCAGGCCACCCAGATCAAAGAGCCACTCTTCGGCCAGTTCTAACCGCTGGCGTGACGTAACCAGCAGTTTCACGCCAGGCGCGCCGTGCAAAATCTCTGGCAGCAAGTCGCTGGCGTCCAGCACATGTTCCATGTTGTCAATCACCAACAGCAGCGTTTTGTCGGCCAGCGCGGGGATGAGCTGGGAGGGATGGGCGGAGCGTTCCGGCGCGCTGTGGGCCGCCACCTGTGCGATGGTGGCGGCGACCAGCCCGGCGTCCCGGATGGGGGCCAGGTCTACAAAGGCGACGCCGTCGGGGAAGATGCGCTGGTGGGCCACGGCCGTTTCCAGCGCCAGCCGTGTTTTGCCCATGCCGCCCGGCCCGACAATGGTGATCAGGCGGCAGCCGGGGTCGGCCAGCCATTCGGCCAGATGGGCCAGTTCCACTTCGCGGCCAATAAAGGGGGTGCCCGGCTGCGGCAGTGGTCGCGGACGCGCGGCCGGTGGTGTGGCGGCGGGTGACATGGTTTCAGGCACGGCGGCCGGCGCTTCCTGGCGGAGGAACTGCTCGTAAGCGGCCTGGGTGGTAGGCGCGGGTTCCACGTCCAATTCCCGACGCAGGGTGGTGACACACAGGTCATAGACGCGACGCACCCCGGCGCGGTCGCCGCTGCGAGCATAAAGACGCATCAGATGGACGTAGGCGGTCTCGTCCAGGGGGTCTAGCTGCAAGAGCCGCTGGCCAATGCGGGCAGCAGCGCGGAAATCCTGCTGCTGCTCCAGCAAAGCAACCAACTGGTGCAGGGCGTCCAGATACGCCTGGCGCAGCTCCTCGCGCCGGGGGATGATCCAATCGTCATAGTTTCCGGGCAGCAGATCGCCTTTGTAGAGGGAGACGGCCGTTTCCAGCAGGGCGATTGTATCGGTGGGGGCGGCGGTGGTTTCGGCCGTGGCCGTTTTGGCCGCCGCCAGCGCCGCTTCAAACTCGGCCACGTCCAACGTGAAATCGGCGTCGGCGCGCCATTGTAGGGTCATGGAATCAGCCGCCAGGAAATTATCGGCGTTAGGGAGCGTCTGGCGCAGGGTGAAGAAGAGATTGCGTAAATTGGCCCGCGCCTGGCTGTCGCTGGAATCGGGCCAGAGAGTATAGGCGAGATGTTGGCGGGATACGGCCGTGTGCCGGTGCAGCAGCAAATAGGCCAGCAGCGAGATAGGCCGGTCGCCGGCCATATTCACCGCCGGTTTGTCGGCCGGTATCAAGGAAAATTCACCAAAGAGGGTGATGGTTAGATGCGTCAACTGCTCAGTTACTCTATCTCGACCGCCAGCGCCACCGCTTCGCCACCGCCCAGGCAGAGCGAGGCGATACCACGCTGCAAGCCGCGCTGTTGCAGGGCGTGCAGCAACGTTACCAGCACGCGCGTACCGCTGGAACCAATGGCATGGCCTAAGGCCACCGCGCCGCCGTTGACGTTCACTTTGTCCCAGTTCCAGGGCAAACCCTGCCGGGCCATGTCTACGCCATTGGCCAAAACCTGGGCGGCAAAGGCTTCGTTGAGTTCGATCAGGTCTACCTCGTCCAGGGACCAGCCAATTTTGTGCAGCAGGCGGGGAATGGCCTGGGCCGGGGCGGAGAAAATCCACTGGGGATGCACGGCCGCATGGGTATAACCGACCACGCGGGCCAACGGCCGTAAGCCCTGCCGTTCCGCTTCGGCGCGGCTGGTGACGACGACGGCGGAGGCGCCATCGTTGAGGCCGGGCGCGTTGCCCGCCGACACCTGCCCGTCGGCGGCAAAGGCGGGCGGCAAGGCGGCCAACTGCGGCAGGCTGGTATCCAGTTCAAAGCTGCCGTTGCTAAAACGGGCGCGAATGGGTTCATCCCGGTCAATGATGACGCTCCCTTTGCGGCTTTTGACTTCAACGGGGATGATTTCGTCGCGGAAACGACCCTGTACGGTCGCCTCGGCCGCTTTTTCATGGCTGCGCAGGGCAAATTCGTCCATTTCTCCACGGCTGACTTCAAACTGGCGGGCGATAAAGTCGGCGGCGTTGCCCATAGCCCAATCCTGGAAAGGACACCAGAGACCGTCGTGCAGCAGGGCGTCTTTCAGTTCGGCGTGGCCGTAGCGCAGCCCCTGCCGCGCTTTGGGCAGCAGGTAGGGGGCGTTGGACATGCTTTCCATGCCGCCGGCGACAAACACATCCGCTTCTCCGGCCATAATGGAATTGGCCGCCAGCATGACGGCTTTCAGGCTGGAACCACAGGCTTTGTTCACGGCCGTCGCCCCCACCGTATCAGGCAATCCCCCATCGAGGGCGGCTTTACGCGCGGCTGCCTGGCCGGTTCCGGCCGGCACCACCTGGCCCATGATCACTTCATACACGCTGGCCGGATCAATACCGGCGCGGGCGACGGCCGTTTCTACGGCCATCGCCCCCAACTGTGGCGCGGTGAAACCGGCCAACCCGCCGTTAAATTTGCCGGTTGGCGTGCGCGCCCCGGCGAGAATGACCACATCTTGACTGTTTTTTGGCTGACTCATGCGATTACACTCCTATTTGTGGGTTTTATACTCGTTCGCCATTTTTTGCAGGCGGGCCAGACTGTCGGGGAAGCCGCCGGGGCGGTTACGGCCGTGCCACACCCGTTCAAATTCGGCGAGTAAGGCTTCCGTCTCATCGGCCAGTTCTTGCCGTAAAGCTGTATCTTCCTGGCCCAATGCCCGGCCAATGGCCCAGATGAGGCGGCGGCAGCCGTGGCGCATCATGGTGGCCGCCCAGGTGAATTCCTGCCCAATCAGGTCGGCGTCGTCCCGCTGCATGTCGGTTTGGGGCAGGCGGGCCAGCAGTTCGTCTACGGCCGTGACCGCCCGCTGCAAATTCTCCATCCGGATAGCCGCGCCGGCCGGATCATCAGCATTCACCATTTGCGCCAGATCAACCACCAGGGCGTAGAAATAGGGCGTGCCGTTGAAACTGGGGATTTGGGTAGTCTCATACACGTTGCCCAGGTCATACGCCAGTTGCCCCATGATGCCTGCATCGTCACGGAAGGCAAACAGGTTGAGAGCGGCGGGCACATCCAACGTCCGGTTGGCCTCGTCCGCCCAGGCCAGCGCCGCGCCGACGGCAAATCCCAGGTAGCTGACGGGCAGCGGCTGCATGTGGCCGTTATCCCCCCAGTCGGTGATGAGATAACCAACAGCGCCGTGTGTACGGCCGTGTTGCGCCGCGTTCTGCAAATTGCCAATGGCATTATTGGTCCGCCCACCCAACGTATTCCAGCTAGACGTACCGGGGCAAACGTAAAAAGGAACGCCGGATTCGGCAAAGAGACGGCCGTGTTCGCCAAACGGATGCCCCGCCTCATACCCCCATTCCAGGGCAATCAGGTCACGCGGCAGTTCGCGGGTCAGTTCGGGATGTTCCATAATGATGTCACCCCAAAACTGCATGGTACGGCCGCGCGCCTGCACTTCCCGGTAAATTTTAAGCAAATGCTCCAGGTAAACGCGCCCTTTGCCTTTTTGCGCCACCAATTCCTGGCTCAAGCCCTGGCCCACATCATACGTCTCATCGCCGCCCACATTCACCTGGCGGCTGCGGAAATTGGGCAGCAGTTCATCCAGTAAATCGCGTACCAGTTCCAGGCTGCCGGGCACAGCCGGGGAGAGCGAAAATGGCTCCGGGTTGTAAAAACCCCAGGGCGTCTGTGCCCCGTCGGCCTTTTCGGCCAGATGTTGGTAAGCAGGATGTTTCAGCCAGTGGTGCATGTGGCCGAACGTATTTTGGTTCGGCACAAGCTCTATGCAGCGGTCGTGGCAGTAGGCGTCCAGGGTGAGGATTTCTTCGGCCGTGAGCGGGGAGGCGTCTTGCCAGACAAGGGGATGGCGGCGGTAGGCGAAGGTGTGTTCGGTGTAAAGCTGGAGCTGGTTGATTTTCCAGCTTGCCAGCATATCTACCAGGTCAAGCACTGTCTCCAGGGTGGGCACTTTGTTGCGGCTGATGTCCAGCATGACGCCGCGCTGCGGAAAGTCGGGCCAGTCGCGGCAGCGCAACGTGGGCAGTTCTTTGCCTGTTTGTTCCAGCAGTTGGCCGAGGGTCTGCACGGCGTAAAAGAGGCCGGGGATGGTGTTGGCGATGGCGTCAATACGGCCGTCACTCACCGTCAATTCATACCCCTGTTCATGGCGCACACTGCCGGGAATGAGGCTCAGTTGCACGACGATCTGCTGCGGTGAAACACCTGTGCCACCCACCAGTTCATAATCTGCGCCGGTATGCTCAAAGAGGGCATCTTGCAGCCAGACGGCCGTGAACCACATGGCCGGCACATCCGCCCCATGCAGGGCAATCAGCCCCGTTTCCGGCAGGCTAAAGATGTGCCCGTTGTAGGTGATGGATTGTGGGTGGGGGAGAAGGATGGGGTTGTTCATAGTGAGTGATTGGTGGCAGGTGGCAAGTTGCAGGTGGCAAGTGAAGACCTGCCACCTGCAACTTGCTACCTGCTACTTTGTCAAAATTGGTAAATAGATCCAGTCAGTCGGTTCAAACGGTACGCCGCCGTATTCGTCAGCGCCGATGTCTGGGGCCGGGCCAATGGGACGGCCGTCGCCGTCAAAATCATCCATCACCTGGGGCAGCGATAAAGCCTGGTCAATGGCGGCTACGGCCGTGGCCGCAAGATGCAAGTCACCCGCGGCTGCATTCACAAACCAGCCACTTTCGGCGTTGGTCAGATTACCGGTCAGTGTGCCGTTGGCCCCATCCCGGTTGCCCCAAATATCCATGTTTGTCAGGTTATAAGCAAATGTGCCCTGGCTGTCGCTGAAACGGGCTTCCATGCCCCAGGTCAGACCCGAACCGGGGTTCAGCAGCAGCGCCGTGTTATGCGCCACCAGCCAGCCGGACGCATGAACCATTTCAATCACCACATCGTGCGGCTGGCTGGCATAGATCATATTGTTGCGCACAACGCCGCCGAGGTGGTCGTCCGCGCCATGCCCGGAGTTGCCAAAGGAAATCCCCTGGTAACAATCCACCAGCAAATTACGCTCCACAATGGTATCTGAAGACCCCGACCAGAACAGGATAGTGGGTACCGGACTATTGCCCGGTGTGCGGATGCGGTACCATTCGTTATCGCGCACCGTCCAGCGGTGGGCGTTGTGGGCGCTGATGCCGTTGGTATATTCGTCGGGGGCGGTGGTGCTGTATTCCAACCGCGAACAGGCCAGCAGGCCATCCTCGCTGCCATTAGCAAACGGGTTCACCTTCACCAGTTGGTCACCGATGTCGCGGATGCGCAGATTGTAGAGAACGGGCCGGTCGCGGCCTTGAATGGAAACGGCGTGGTCGTTGGCGTTTTGAATGGTCAGGTCAGCAATGGTTACGTCATCTGCCTCTACCAGAATGCCAAAGTGCCCACCCACCATGCCGCCAAAATCGAGGACGACGTCGCCCCGGTTCCCGGTAGCGCCGCGCAGGCTGATGCCGGCATTCACCACATGCACAAACCCCTCCATCTGGTACACGCCGGACTGAATGAGAAGGGTGGTTCCGGGCGCAGCATGATAAGCCTGATTGCGTAAAGCTGCCTCGTTAGAAATGGTGATCACCGATCCGGTAGATGGGGGCAGCGGCGGGCAATGATGCACCGGTAAACCTGCCTGGCTGGCCACTACCGCCGGGCGCACGCTCAAGCCTGCCAGAAGGCAGAGCAGCAGGCCGGTCAATCCCCAGTAGAGGCGGTTAGCTGTATTACGGTTCATACGGATACAAGTTAATTCGGTCTGCACGGACGCGCACAAAACTATCCAGGGGCAATGGGTCGCCGCTTGTTTTTACCGTCACCAGAACAGCGCCTATGAGGATATAAGCCACACCATCGGGCTGGATGGATTCTAACTTGCCTTGCAGCGTAACCAACTGGTTCAAATCATAATCAATGACAAAATGCTCATCCGGCACGAGTACAATATCCTGGCCCCAGGTGAGACGGTTGGCGGTTTCAATTTCCACGTGATAATGGTTGTACCGTTCAGGGGGCGCTTCACCCCGCCATTCACCCACTCCTACGCCAAACGGGTTTGAAAACTCCACCATCGTGAGACCTGTTTCCTCATCAAACAGTACATCGGTGATTTGAATACGCATCCTTTCTCTCCTTGTGAGTTGTGGCTGGTGGTTCGTCGCTGGTGGCTGGTTGTTTGCGCCAACCATCAGTCACCTACCATCAGTCTCCAATCTCTTCTTGCAGATTGCACCTATTATATCACCATAAAACCGGTATAATCCGTGTGGATTACCGATTAGGGTACACGCATCACACATCACGCATCACACATCACGGTTTACGGTTTACGGATAACGGGTCATGTTTGAACAGGAACGGGTCATAACACGGTTACAACAGCGTGTGCTGGCAGAAAAGAGTGTGGCTGTCTGTTTTTTGGCAGGGTCTTACGGCCGTCGCCGCGACGACGCCTACTCTGACCTGGACGTGGCCCTGCTGTTTGCCGACGAAGCCGCCAGGGAGACGGCCTGGGCCAGTCGGCGAGAATTTGTGCGTTCGGTAACACCCTACGTGCCCGCCCGGTCATTTGATGCGGTGCATGTACGGCCGTATCTGCACATCACCCTCTACAGCAACGGCGCCAAAGTGGATTACCGCTACGAGACGCTGGCCCTGCCGCCCAACCCCTGGGACCGCGACATCCGCATCTTGAAAGACCACGACGGCTGGGCTGTGCAATACCAGGCTGCCTGCGCCCAAACTTCACAGCCTGTTCCTCGTATGACCGCCGCCGAACTGGAACAGCTAGACGAACGTTTCTGGGTCATGTTTTGGGACGTATACCGGCAGGTGCTGCGCGGCGACCGGGACAAACCGTTCACCATTTACCTGGAACTGCTGCACTTCACGCTGCCGCCCTTGCTGGCGGTGCTGCCGCCGGAGGAACCGGCCCGCCAGGGATTGTTGGCGGCCTATTTTAATCGGGACACAAAGGCCACGGCCGTGCATTTGCGCGAGTTGTTGGCGGCGTATCTGGCAGCAAGGACGGCCGTTGTGCGCCGTCTGCATCTGCTGTTTACGCCAGATACCCGTTTTGAGAATGAGATACAAAAGTTGATGCAAAACAAAAGGTAGAGACGTTGCAATGCAACGTCTCTACCAAATTTACCATCATGCAAGAAATCCAAACATTCACCCAACAACTAATTGATAATGTGGAAAAGGTCATCATCGGCAAACGGCCGTCGCTGGAACTGCTGGCGGTGGCGCTGTTGTGCGAGGGCCACGCCCTGCTGGAAGATGTGCCCGGCGTGGGCAAAACGATGCTGGCGCGGGCGTTCGCCGCCAGCCTGGGTATCCAGTTTAAGCGGCTGCAATGCACGCCTGACCTGCTGCCCAACGACGTGACCGGCGTCTCCATTTTTGACCAACAGCAGCACAAATTCACCTTCATCCCCGGCCCCGCCTTTACCCACATTTTGCTGGCGGATGAGATTAACCGGGCCACGCCGCGCACCCAATCGGCGCTGTTGGAGGCGATGGGGGAGCGGCAGGTGACGGTAGACGGGGTGACATATCCATTGACACGGCCGTTTTTCGTCATGGCTACCCAAAACCCGGTGGAGTACGAGGGCACGTTCCCGCTGCCGGAAGCGCAGCTTGACCGCTTTTTTATGAAGGTCAGCCTGGGGTATCTGGATGAACAGGCCGAAGGCCAGATGCTGCTCAATCTGGGTGGCGTCCATCCCATTGAGACGCTGGCGCAGGTGGTGGATGGCGCGCGGCTGCCGGAACTGGCGCAGCGGGTGTGGCAGGTGCATGTGGATGACACGGTGCGGGAGTACATTGTGCGCCTGGTGTTTGCCACCCGCCGCCACAAAGATTTGGTGCTGGGGGCCAGCCCACGCGGCAGCCACGCCCTGTACCGGGGCATTCAGGCATACGCGGCCATGCACGGCCGTGACTACACCCTGCCCGACGATGTAAAAACACTGGCGCTATCCATCCTGGCCCACCGCTGCCTCATCCACCCCGAAAGCGCCCTGCGCGGCCTCACCACCACCCGCATCCTGGCGGATATTCTCAAAGACACACCGCTAGATATAGGGGAATTATGAATTAGGAATTAGGAATTATGAAGTGGGTTCATCCTTCATAATTCATAATTCATAATTTCTATGAACCAGTTTTCCACCCTGATTCTGATTTTCCTGGCAATCGCTTTTTTGCTGCGGATTGATTTTGTCTTTTACATCATCTACGTCTGCATCGGCGTGTATGCCTGGAGCCGGTGGGTGGTTCCCCACGCCGCCAGAAATCTGCATAGTGGGCGCACTTACGCCACACACTCCTTTTGGGGGGAGACGGTACCCATTACCATTCATCTGAAGAACGAGGGGCGATTGCCCCTGCCCTGGATACGGGCAACGGAAAGTGTGGCCGTGCAGTTGCGCCAGGGAGCGCCGGTCAACACGGTGGTGGCGTTGGGGCACAAAAAGCAGGTGGATTTGACGTATACCATCGCCGCCCGGCGGCGCGGTTTTTACCAGATTGGCCCCCTGCGCCTGACGATGGGCGACCTCTTTGGCATCCAGCCGGAGCGCCACGCCCAGCTTCCCGCCGAATACATCACCATTTATCCCCGCATTATTCCATTGGTGCGCTTGGGACTGCCCTCGCGCCTGCCGTTTGGCGTGTTGGCCAGCCAGCAGCGGCTCTTTGCCGACCCGGCGCGGCCCATGGGGGTGCGTGATTTCCGCTCCGGCGATTCGCTGCGGCAGATTAACTGGAAAGCCAGCGCCCACACCCGCCAGCTGTTGGTACGCACCTATGAACCGGCTATTTCGCTGGAAACGGCCGTTCTGCTAGATTTACACACCGACACCTATACCCGCCAATCCCGCGCCAACACCATCGAGTGGGCCATCGAAGTGGCCGCTTCGCTGGCAGCGCATCTGGTAGACCAGCGGCAGGCGGTGGGGCTGATCACCAACGGCATTGATCCGCTGGCAGTGGGTGACGGCCCTGTTTTTGACGAAAACAGCGGCCGTTTACTGCGCCATTCGGCCGCCGCCCTGTCGGAAAATCCAGGCGCCTTATTGCCGCCGGTGATTCCGCCGCGTCACGGCCGTAACCATCTGGTCAAAATTCTGGAACGGCTGGCCCGCATTGAAAACGAAAATACCATCCCGCTGACAACCTGGGTAGCTGAAGCCACTGCCCATCTCAGTTGGGGTGTAACCATTCTGGTCATTACCCCCCGTGGCGCCGAAACGGTATGCCAGACGTTGCACCGGCTGGCGCGCGCCGGCTACAATCCTATCCTTATAGCCGTGGAACCAGATGCGAATTTTGGGCAGGTGCGGGAACGCGCGCGCCGGCTTGGTTTTAGCGCCTACCATGTGGCCGTTCCTGCCGATTTAGACCGCTGGCGACAGCGAACCACCTCCCCTTTTTCTTGACGCCTTGTTTACCCCGGCGTACACTCTGATCAGACTTTGCGAGCCTATTCTTAGTTCAAAAGTTAGATAGCCGCATCACAAATCATGGCCACCATCAAGCGAAATTTTTCGCCCAAACCAATCAAACAACCAACCCGGTTTGACAAAATAGGTAAAAAAGTTGACCTGAAACGCGCTTTCAGGCCGGCGGCGCGTTATATGCAACGGCCGTATACCATCCTACGCACCTACGACCGCCAAAACTTGCGTCCCGACCTTATCGCCGGCATTACCGTCGCCGTCGTATTGGCCCCCCAGGCCATCGCCTTTGCACTGATGGCTAACTTACCACCCGAAATGGGGCTGTATGCGGCCATGGTGGGCGCCGTTATAGGCGCTTTGTGGGGATCGTGCAATCAACTATTCACCGCGCCCACGAACACAATTTCATTGCTCGTTTTTGCCTCCCTGGCTACGGTTGTTGAACCTGGCTCACAATTATTTATTATGGCGGCAGGGCTAATGGCGTTGATGGTAGGAATTTTACAACTAGCATTAGGCATCGCCCGTTTGGGCATGTTGGTCAATTTTGTATCCCATTCTGTTATCGTTGGTTTTGCCAGCGGGGCTGGCATTCTCATTGTCGTTAACCAGCTTTCCCCATTGTTAGGCATCACAATCCCCAGAGACAACATCCTGGTAACCATCCAGGGCATCTTCAATAGCTTATCGGAAATTCAGTGGGCTACAACCTTGATTGGTCTTATTGCCATGACCGTGATAATTTTCGCCAGGCGAATAAACCCCCGCTTACCCGCCACCTTGATAGCCATGGCTATCACCTCGGTTTTGGTTGCTGTTTTTAACCTGGATGAAAGAGGGGTCACAACCATCGGCCAGTTACCTGTTGGCCTGCCGCCGCTGGCCGACTTACCGGTGTTAAACCTGAACCTGATCGGCAGCCTGTCGGCGGGGGCGCTGGCGGTGGCGGCCATTAGTCTGGTGCAAACGACGGCCGTTGCCCATTCCGTGGCTGCCCAAACCGGGCAGCGGTTAGACAGCAACCAGGAATTTGTCGGGCAGGGGTTGGCGAACATTGCCATGGGGTTGTTTTCCGGTTTTGCCGGGTCGGGATCATTTTCAGTTACGGCCGTAAACCTGGCCAATGGCGCAAAAACAGCTCTGGCGCCCGTGTTTGCCGCCGGTTTCGTGGCCATCGCCCTGTTTACACTCGGCCCTTTCACAGCTTATTTACCACGGGCAGCAGTGGCGGCGGCGTTGATTGTCACGGCCGTGACCATGATTGACCGCACCGAGATCCGCCGTATCCTCCACAGCAACCTCGGCGAAGGCGCCATCCTCCTCTCTACCCTGCTTGGCACCTTGTTCCTGGACATCCAATTCGCCGTGTTGTTGGGCATCTTGCTCTCCTTTGTCCTGTACATCTTGCACACCAGCACCCCGCGTGTCCATGAAGTCAAACCCGACGTAAACTACAAACATTTTCTTTACCAGCCAGACAAAGCCGGCTGTCCCCAACTGGGCATCATCGAAATCCTGGGTGACCTCTACTTTGGCGCTGTGCATCATGTAGAAGAGTACATCCTGGACCACGCCGACCGGCATCCTGAGCAGCGCTTCTTGCTCATTCGGATGCATAACGTGAATGATTGCGACTTCAGCGGCATTCATATGCTGGAAAACGTGGTGAAGGCCTACCGTGATCGGGGCGGTGATGTCTACCTGGTACGGCCGCAATATCGCGTCAAACAAATTTTTGCCACCACCGATTTTGTGGAAAATCTGTTAGGCGCTGACCATATCCTGGACAAGGATGACGCCATCACCCACATCTTTTATCATGTCCTTGACCCGGCCATCTGCATTTATGAATGTCCGGTGCGCGTCTTCAAAGAATGCGCCAATTTGCCTAAGCGCGTAGACATAGCCGGTATTCCTCACGAACATGAAGTAAACAACGCATCGTTACATACCATCAAAGCCCGCGCCTTGTGGCAGCAATTACATACCTCCAACCTGATCAACCAACATGCCGTCAGTGGCCTGGGCATGACGCCGCCGCTGGTGGTTGATGTGCGAGAGCCACGCGAATTTCGCCAGGGGCACATTGCCGAAGCCCAATCCATTCCCCTGGCAACCATCCTCTCTAAAGAACTCAAGCTGCCCACCAACCAACCCATTGTGCTGGTATGCCGCAGTGGCCGGCGCAGCCGCCGCGCCGCCGCCGCCTTGCAAAATCTCGGCTGCCAGAACATTGCCATCCTGGAAGGTGGCATGCAGGCCTGGGAGGCGGAGGAGTTATTGGAGGCAGTGGGGAATTCGGAATCCGTAATTCGTAATCCGTAATCGGTGGCCCAATGTCTGAGGCCCGCAGTGGGTCTTAGGAAATTAGAGTTTAAGAGGTATATGTATGGCAGAGGAACGAGCGCCACGTAACATTGGCTTAGACCTGGTGCGGGTGACGGAGACGGCCGCACTCGCCGCCGGTCGTTGGGTTGGCTCTGGCGATTATTCGGCCGCGCACCGGGCTGCCACCCGTGCTATGCGGGCAGCGCTGGACACATTGGATATGGACGGCCGTATCATCATTGGCGAAGAAAACCGGCTGACTTCCGACGATGTATCCTTGTGCCATGATGAAAAGGTGGGGACAGGGGATGGCCCCGAAGTGGATGTGATTGTAGACCCCATAGACGGCACCAGATTGCTCATCCGAGGGCAGCCCGGCGCCATTTCTATCGTCGCCGTCGCCCCGCGTGATTCCATCTGGGACTGTGACCCGGCCGTTTACATGAATAAGCTGGTCGTAGACCGCCGCGCCGCCAAAGCGTTGGTGCCCGAATGTTTGAGCGCACCCGCCGCCTGGACACTGGCGCTGGTGGCGCGTGTGAAGAAAAAAGCCGTCCACGATCTAACCGTTGTCGTCCTGGAACGGCCGCGCAACATGGATTTGATTGAAGAAATCCGCTCCGCCGGCGCGCGGGTAATGCTGCGTGCCGAAGCCGACGCCGAAGGGGCGCTGCTGGCGGCCATTGGTGGCATGGGTGTGGATATGCTCATGGGTATTGGCGGCGCGGCGCAGGGCGTCATCGCCGCCTGCGCCGTTAAAGCAACCGGCGGCGCCATGCTGGCGCAGTTGGCCCCCCAAAGTGAAGCAGAACGCCAGGCCATTACTGCCAGAGGTTTAGACACATCCCGCATCCTGACATGCCATGATATGGTGCGCAGTAACCGGGTCTTTTTTGCCGCCACCGGCATCACCAATACCCGCCTGCTACGCGCCATGCACTATTTCAGCAGCCACGCCACCACCCATTCCCTGCTTATCCGCGCCGAAACCGGCACCCGCCGTTTTATCCGCGCCGAACACCATGCTCGTGTTTGATGATTGACAATTGCCCATTGATCATTGACAATCCGCCCCCTATGCTATGGCGTTATCGGATTATGAAAGTGGCCATGACCATTTGCCGGCTGTTGCTGCTGGCCCGGATTGAGGTACACGGCCGTGAATACATCCCTTCTTCTGGCCCTTACATCGTGGTGTTAAACCATACCAGCGCCGTAGACACACCGGTCCTACTGCTGGCCTTTCCCTTGCAAAGGTGGCGCTTTTTTGCTGTGGAGAAATGGCGGCGCCATCCCATTTTTGGCCCGCTCATGGGCTGGTTGGGCGCTATTTACATCGCCCGTGATGAGGTTGACCGCCACCAGATGCGCCAGGCGCTAGACGCTATTGCGCAGGGCATGGCTTTTGGGGTGGCGCCAGAAGGCACCCGCAGCAAAACAGGGCAAATGAACGCCGCTAAAGATGGCGCGGCCTATCTGGCAGCCCGTACCGGTGTGCCCATTTTACCGGTGGGGTTGGAAAATACGGATGTGCTGTTTACTAACTTCAAGCGGCTGAAGGGCACGGCCGTGCGCGTCCACATTGGCCCCCCATTTCACCTGCCACCGCTCAACCACCGGGTGCGCAGCCAGGATTTACCCGCCTATACCCATTACATCATGGCCCATCTGGCGGCCCAACTTCCGGCGCGCTACCACGGCGCTTATGCAGACAGCCCGGCCCTGACCGCCTTGCAGCGTCGTGAAGATCCCTGGCCTTATTGCCATCAGGCTTAGTACCATTGTCTGTGACAAATATTGAAAAACAGACTGGTCAAAATTGTAGGCTGCTGTTATAATTTCCGTAAGCTTGGTTGGTTAAGGGATTTGAGAAAACACACCTCCCCCAAACTGGCACAAAAGAAACGCGACTGGAACAACCGCTAATCAAGCCCAGGGCACTGTTCCCTCTCTCAAATCTCTAACAGTGCCCGTTCCTTTGTGAACGGGCAGGCCACCTGATATCAGGTGGCCTGTTTTTTTGTAGGGTGATTTGGCAAATCGCGTTACAAGGAAGCCAATATGGAATGGGTAATCGCTTGCGTCGTCGTCAGTTGGGGGTAAGTCTCATGGGCCAAGGTGTGGGCTACGGCCGTTTCCATCCTCTCCGCCACTTCTGCCATTCCCCACACATACCGGGCCAGCAGCGCCCCACTTAAAATGGCCGCCATCGGATTGGCTATCCCCTTGCCGGCAATGTCCGGCGCGGAGCCATGCACCGGCTCGGCCAGCGCCACCCCATCCCCCCAGTTCAAAGACGCCGCCAGCCCCAATCCCCCACCCCAATGCGCCGCCGCATCAGACAAGATATCGCCAAACAAATTGGTGGTAATTATCACATCAAACGATTCTGGAGCCGCCACCATTTTCAGCGCCGCCACATCAACCAACAATTCATCTATCACAAATCCGCGCCCATCCGCGTCCATCTGCGTCCCATTAAAAACCTCTCGCACCGTATCACGGAACAAGCCATCTGTCAGCGGCAGCACGTTGGCTTTGTGAACGATGGTCAGCTTGCGCCGGTTTTGGCACTGCATCAACGCCAGCGCTTTTTGGGCAATGCGGCGGCTGGCGCGGCGGGTGATGTGGCGTTCGGCTACGGCCGTCTCCCCCCCATCCACCCACCGTTCCCGCCCCACATACAGCCCTTCCGTATTCTCGCGCACAATGATCATGTCCACGTCAGGGCGAGGGCTAACACGAGGTAGACTTTGCACGGGGCGGATATTGGCATACAGGTCAAGTTCCTGGCGCATGGTCAGGATGGCGCTGCGATACCCGGCCACCTGGCGCGACGGCGACGAGACCGCGCCAAACAAGCCCGCGCCACAATCCCGAACAGCCGTCAACGTCTCCTCCGGCACAGAAACGCCACATCGCTCAAACGTGCCCCAGCCGGCCTCGGCGGTGACGATGTGCAGGTGGGGGATCACGGCCGTCAACACTTCCACCGCCGCCGGAATCACCTCCTGCCCAATGCCATCACCGGGAATCACACACAATCGGGGGGCTGTAACCGGGTTCATTTACAGATACGCCTCATCCGGCTGCCAGTTGGTGGCCTGCGCCCACGCCTGCGCCGCCGCAAACAGCATGTCCATCAGCGGGTCTTTGATATACAGGTAGCCGTCAATACTGTCTGGGAAGATTTCCGCCAGGCGCATTTTGATGAGGGCGTAGCCGTCACGCATGATGGGGTGCGCCCGCAGATAATCGCGGAAGAGCAGGGGGTATCGCTGGTTAAAACGGCCGTCTTGCCGGATGTGAATATTGGTGCGCCGTGTTCCATCCGGTTCACGGCAATATCGTTTGCGCAGTTCCGGTGAATTCGGGTCGGTGATGCCGATGTATTCATCACGGCCGTACGCCGCCCGCATCTCATAACCCGCACCCATCAGTTTCTCCCCAATCACCGGGTCATCCAGATCAGCCACCGTCACCTGAATATCTATAATGTCTTTGGCGGGCAAGTCCGGGATGGAAGTAGAGCCAATATGGTCAATACGCACGGCCGTGTCCCCCAACAC
>CAADGU010000236.1 GCA_900696625.1 uncultured Chloroflexota bacterium
AAAAAGTGAAGTATGAGGCGATGCGTCAGGCGATTATTACCGCCTTGCAGGCCAGCCAGCCACAGACTTTTTCTGGGTTGGAAAAAGCAGTGAGCGCCCAGTTAGAGGGGAATTTTGACGGCTCTATTTCCTGGTACTTTACAACGGTAAAACTAGACCTGGAGGCGCGGCGGGTGCTGGAGCGGGTGCCGGGCGCCCGGCCACAGCAAATCTGCCTGGCCTGATGCGCCAAAGATCCAAAGGGTTTTCTCAAACCCTTTGGGCCTTGCCTATTTTTGCCAGCAATTGGCAGTTGTGATTTACCCCTATGATAGTTTCTGACGGAAAAAGCGGCGCATACTCGGTCTTAGTGATGACCGTGAACCGTTCACCGGTTACGGATTACCGAGTACGGAGGAAACTATGCGCGAAGTAGCGATTTTAGGTGTGGGGCAAACGGCCGTGCGTGAGCATTGGGATTTGTCCATACGCCAGTTAGCCGTAGCCGCCGGGCGGGCGGCCCTGGCTGACGCTGATGTCAGCCGGGTAGATGGCATTTACGTGGGCAATATGACCAGCGGCAACCTGAATGAACAGCACCACCTGGGCGCGTTGGTGGCCGACCATTTGGGGCAGTGGGGTGTGGAAGCAGTGAAGCTGGAAGCCGCTTGTGGTTCGGCCGGGTCGGCCATGCGCCAGGGCATCATCGCCATTGCCAGCGGGCAGATGGACGCGGTGCTGGTCATTGGCGTGGAAAAGATGACCGAGACGGTGATGGAAGAGACGACAGCGGCGCTGGTGACGGCCGCCGACGCCGATTATGAAGGGATTCACGGCGTTACCTTTGTCAGCCTGAATGCCCTGATTATGCGCCGCTATATGCACGAATATGGCTACCAGCATGGGGATTTTGCTCCCTTTGCCATTAACGCCCATGCGAATGGGGCCAAGAACCCCAATGCCCTGTTCCGGGAGCCGATTACGCAGAAGATTTATGAGCGGGGGCGGGTGGTGGCTGATCCGATTACACTGTTTGACGCTTCACCCATTGGTGATGGGGCGGCGGCGCTGTTGCTGGTTCCGGTGGAAAAAGCGCCGGATGCGGTGCGGGTGGTGGGTTCGGCCGTGTCTACGGACACGCTGGCGGTGCATGACCGCGAGGATATGCTCTGGCTGAAAGCGGCGCAGCAGTCGGCGCAGCGGGCCTATGCCCAGGCGGGTATTGGTCCCGAAGACGTAGACTTGTTTGAACTGCACGATGCTTTTAGCGTGATGGCCGCCCTCTCGTTGGAGGCGGCTGGATTTGCCGAACGGGGGCAAGGGGTGCGGTTGGCGCAAGAGGGGGAGATTTTCCCAGACGGCCGTATCCCGGTGGCTACCATGGGTGGTCTCAAGGCACGGGGACACCCGGTCGGCGCGACCGGCCTCTACCAAATTGCCGAAGCGGTTCTGCAACTGCGAGGCGACGCTGGCGCGGCCCAAATTGAGGGCGCGCGCATTGCCATGGCCCAAAACATCGGTGGCAGCGGCGCAACGATTGCCACCCACATCTTGAAGAAGTGATGATGTGTTTACGTACTCACGTGAGTACGTGAACACACGATCACTAAACCCGATAGCCCATTAGTCCTATCCTTCCCCTATTCCTGTCATTTTTACTGACAGCTTCACGGCGCAGAATAGAATGTGCCGTTGGTTATATTTGTTGTTGTGGCATAATAGCAGCGGCAAATCAAGTGGTGCACTCCCTGACGGGGCTGTGGAAGGAAGAAAATTGCTCCAATCAAACCGTACTGAATACACCCAAATTTCACCCCGGCTGCAAACCATTCTGCAACAGGTTGTGGATGATGTAGTGGAGCGTTTGGGCTGTGTGGCGGCGCTGGCGACGACGCTGGAAAATGACAAGGGGCTTTATTTGCGTGCATCCTCCTTTAACGTGCCGCCAGCACAGGCGCAGCAGTTTTGGACGCGCGGTGGGTTGAACCCCACCGGCTCCCAGGCAATTGTGTATCTGGATCAGGCCGGGCATCAAAAGAACGTGGCGGTCACGGCCGTGAATGAAGTGCAGGTGCGCGACCGGCCCTACAGCCTCAGCGATACCCTCTATGACCTGTTTCGCCCGGCCGGCGACGAAAAAATTGTGGAGCAAATTCAGGCCGAGCTAAACATTCAGCAAGTGGTGGCGGTGCCTTTCATCGTGCAGAACGAGGTGGTGGGCACGCTGGTGGCCTTAACGGCCGTGCCCTTTTCTGACCAGGAGATAGACTTTCTGGTCGCCTTTGGTCATCAGGCGGCCGCGGCCGTGCAGAGCCATTATCAACTGACAGCCATGGAAGCGTTGGAGCGCGTCATTTTTAAGCTCCAGGCGCGTATGACCGATGAGTTGGAAGTGCTGCAAACGGTTGTGGACGCTGTTGTCCATGAGTTAGGGTATCAGGGAGCTATGGTAGCCACGCTGGAAGAAGGGAACGCCCTGCCGGTGCGCGCCTACGCGCTGGAAGGTTCCAATGTGCTGCTGCGGCAGTGGGAAAAGATGGCAGGCACGTCTCTGATCAGCACGGACGCAGTGGTCTATCTGGATGATGACAAGTACAAAGATAATTTGAGTGTACGGGCGGTGAAGGGGTTTAACGGCCGTCCCCAAAACTACCTCACTTCCAACAACCTCTATGACTTGCTGCGCCCCGTGGCTCCCAAAGCGGTGGCTGACCTGGCGCAAACGGCGTTAGGCATCAAACAAGTGATTGCCGTCCCGTTTTTCATTGAGAATGAAATTGTGGGCAATTTATTTGCTGCTTCCCGCCGTCCCCGGTTCTCTGCCTGGGAAATCTCTATCTTGACCACCTTTGGGCAGCAGGCGGCGGCAGGTATTCGCAACGCCCGCCTCTACCGCGAGGCCGAGGAACAGCGTCGGATTGCCGAGCAATTTGGCCGTATGGCCTTTAGCGCCACCGCTTCCGTGCATACCCTGGGAAATCATATTGGTGCGGTGCGCACCTATTTGCATTTGCTGTCCGGCCTGGCCGGGTTTTCCACCAGCCAGCAGCAGGAAATCCTGAACAACAATGCCAACATGCTAGACCGCCTGCGCCGCGCTTCAGAGTTATTGGCAAACCTGCATGAACCCTGGCAGGAAATATCGGACTTGCCCGTTAGCGTCAATGACTGCCTGGTCAGCGCCCTCAATGCTGTTTATCCGCAGTTGATGGAAAGCAGCCACACCGATAATCTGGTGCAGGAAATAGGGGCGCATGTACACATTTTGCTGTCGCCCAATTTACCGGCCGTTTTTACTGCCGGTGAAATGTTAACCGAAGCGTTCCGGGTGATCCTGAAAAACGCGCGGGATGCCCTGCGCGAGATGGGCCGGGTTGGGGATTTGTGGATCAGCAGCGTGATGGCGGCTGACGGCCGTTTACACATCAGCATCAAAGACAGCGGCCCTGGCATTCCTAAAGAAAACTTAGCCCATATTTTTGAAATGGGCTGGACGACCAAAGAAGGGCAGGGCATGGGTTTTGGCCTGTTTTGGGCCAAAGATTATGTGGAGGGTCTGGGTGGGCAGCTAGAGGTGGAATCTGTCTGGAGCGAAGGCGCAACCTTTCATATTTATCTGCCGGTGACAAAGTAGGGGCAACCCTTGTGGTTGCCCCGATAGGAAATGAAAAGGGCACGGCCGTTACGGCCGTGCCCTTTTCATTTCCTGACCGGTCAAAATTAACCGATACGGCTAAACCGCAAAATCTCCTGGCCGGACGCATTACGAATAATCAACGTCGTGCCTTGAATTTCAAAGCTGGCGGATGATTGTAGCAGGGACAAATACGTCGCTTCTTGCTGGCTCACAGCCGGGTCGCAAGCCATCTGACTGCTGGAAATGGGGCCAACAGACAGGCTGTTGGCCGAAACAAAATAGCTGCCATTGTAATTGTTGCAGCCACCAAAACCGCTGAGCGCATTACCAGAGCCAAACAGGGCGGTAATGCTTGTGCCTTGCAACAAGACACCGTTGACATTCATCGTTATCACTGCCCAACTGGTGTTTGCCAATGGATTGACCTGATTGACCGTCACCGTCAACTGGCGGAATTCCACGCTGCCATTGGTAAGCTGCACCCGCATTTCATACGTGGTGGTGACGCTGGGGCACACCTGGCGGCTGCCTTCACCCGTCGCCGGCCATTGGTTGAAATCGGCCCCTTGCGGGTAAACCCAGACGGCCTGGATGTTTTGCACATTCCAGCGCAGGGTGGTGCATTGCCCCTGGTTGATGACGGGGTTATCTACCCAGAAGTTGATGCTGGCAGCAGGCGTGGGCATGGCGGTGGGGGTAGCGGTGGGCACGGGCGGCGGCGGCGAGGGGATCACGGGCACGTTACCGGCATTGAATGCCTGGACAAAATCTACGCTGACCCAACCTTGTCCATTGGGTGCGCCTTGAATGGGTGTGACCCACCAACGGCCGTCGGCGCTGATGCCAATAATCGCCCCCTCTGCTCCAAACGGGGCCGTACCAATCAAGGGGAAATTGGTGCCAGGGCCAGAACGGACATTCACGCCAGCGGGGGCGGTGATACGGCCGTAAGGCGCTTGTGGCTCTGGCGTGGGAATCTCTACCGTAGGCACCGGGCCGGGTGTTTCCGGCGGCCCATATTGCAGCGAGCCAATGACGGTATCCAACGTGGTCAACGGCGGATTCCAATCTTCCGGCGCCAGCGCATTGAGTTGGGTCGCTTTTTCGCTCATGTAGGCGGTGGAGTCACTGTTGACCTGGTCCATCTCGGCCTGGGGCACGTCCCCACCGGTGTTCCAGAGGAATGGTGTGGTAACCGGCCAACGCATGGCCACAAAAACCTCATCATTCTCCCCGGCAAAACCCTGGAAGTAGTAATACAAATTCTGGTTGGTGACAGGGTTTGGGCTTTGCTCAAAGCGGCCCACAAAACGAATACCATCCCAATTGCCAAAGTCCAGGTATTTACCCTGCACCGCCAGGTCGTTGAAGCCCGTCGCCAGTTCCATTGGCAATATCGGGTTGCCGGAAGTGGGCACAGCCTGCGGTTTGGTTGCCACCAGGTCGCGCAGCCGTTGCATATTTTGGGACACAGCGGTGTTCCCGGCGGCGTCCCACATATCCACGTATGCCTGTGCCGGGATGATGTAGATGATGGGATCGAGCGGGGTTGCGGCTGCCGGATCGAGGGTAGCAAAGTTGATTTGAATATGCTCTGGTAGTCCGACCGGGCCGGGGGGCATACTGGCGTCATACGGCCGTTCCGGGACGCAGTTCACCTGGTAAGGGTAGGGCAGCCCCATCGTGTTGAGATGCAGCTGGCTGGGGTCTACTACTTTGCAAAATGAAACGGTGGGAATGGGTGTGGCTGTGGCTGTGCTTACCACGACCGGTGGCGGGGCAACGGTGGGTGTGGGTGTGGGTTCATTCCCGCCACAAGCTGCCAATAGCAACGCCACTAAAATAAACAAGACAAGTTTCTTCATTACTTTCCTCCAAATCTAAATCGTTATTTGATATTACGAATTACAACTCCCGGCCCTTTGCAGGAAAACCGGTTTCTTGATCTGCCCTAATTTATTTATAGTACATAGTCTGAATACCCAGCAGTAGACCCTAAAAGGTGTAAAAAGGGTGAACCTGCAAATGGTCTGGTTAGGAACCGGCTCAATTAGTATACATAATCATGCAAAACTGGTTCTTTGTTCATTAATGGCTTATTTTCGCGCCGGTTCACCGTTCGGTTAAATCCATGTTAAACTTGTGCGACACAAGATATTTGCTAGAAGATTGGTCGTGACAGAGTGGCAAATTTCCAATCTCTACTCCCCAATCTCCTAATACCGGAGGGCAAAATGGAATTCCTACTGAATGGGCAAACAAGGCAGTACGATGGCGACCCTGACCTGTCGCTACTGACCTATCTGCGGGAGCATGAGGGCATCCTCTCGCCAAAAGATGGTTGCGCGCCGCAGGCGGCTTGTGGCTGCTGTGTGGTGCAGTTGAATGACAAGGCGGTGTTAGGCTGCGCCACCAAAATGAGCCGGGTGGTGGGCGGTGAAGTGACTACCATTGAGGGATTGGGTGAGTACCGGCAGCGGGTGTATGCCAATTCGTTTGTGGCTTGCGGCGGGGTGCAATGTGGTTTTTGCATTCCGGGCATTGTGATGCAGGCCCATGTGTTGATTCAGCAAAATGCGGAGCCAAGCCGGGCTGACGTGGAAAAGGCGCTCACGCCGCACCTGTGCCGCTGCACCGGGTATAAAAAGATCGTGGATGCGGTAGTTACGGCCGCTGCCGCCATTCGCAACGAAGAAGAGATAGAACTGCCGGAGAGCGACGGCCGTATCGGTTCCCGCCTGCCCAAATATAAAGCCACTCAACTGGTACTCGGTCAGCATCACTACGTAGATGACATCCAAATTCCCGGCATGAAACATGGCGCGTTGAAATTCAGTGACCATCCCCACGCCCTTGTCTTGAAGATTGACACGAGCGCGGCGGAGCAGGTGGCGGGGGTGGTGCGGGTGTTCACGGCCGACGATTTCCCCGGCGACCGCTTTGTGGGCCTCATCAAACAGGATTGGCCGCAAATGATCGCCGAAGGGGAAATCACCTGCTACGTGGGCGACGTGCTGGCGCTGGTGGTGGCCGAAACGGACACTATTGCCCGCGAAGCAGTCAGCAAAATTGTGGTCGAATATGAGGTGCTGGAACCGATTACCGACATGCACGCGGCCATGCAGCCCGGCAGCCCTGCCGTGCATGGCAATGACAGCAACGTTTTGTCCCGCTCCGTCACCCATCGCGGTGACATTGACCAGGCGCGGGCAGCATCGGCCTTTACCGTTCAGGGCGTTTTCCAGACACAGATGATTGAGCATGGGTTTATGGAGCCGGAGTGTGCCATTGCCTATCCGGCGGGGGACGGCCTTGAAGTACTCTCACAGGGGCAGGGGGTGTTTGAAGACCGGGTGCAGATTGCCAAACTACTGGGCCTGCCCCAGGAAAAGATACGGGTGCAGATGGTGCCGAATGGTGGCGGGTTTGGCGGCAAGGAGGATTTGTCTACCCAGGGCCATGCGGCGCTGGCGGCCTATCTCTTGCAGCAGCCGGTGAAGGTGCGCCTGACCCGCGATGAGTCCATTGCCTTCCACCCCAAACGCCATCCCATCTGGATGGATTACGAGATTGGCTGCGACGCACAGGGTAAGTTTACCTTCTGCAAGGTGGCTTTTGTGGGCGACACGGGCGCGTATGCCTCGGTGGGCATGAAGGTGTTGGAACGGTCGGCGGGGCACGCCACGGGGGCTTATAGTTTTCCGGTGACAGATGTGGTGGCCACGGCCGTGTACACCAACAACATCCCCTGCGGTGCGATGCGTGGTTTTGGCGTGAATCAGGCCGCCTTTGGCCTGGAAAGCCTGATTGACGACCTGTGCGAAAAAGGTGGCTTTGACCGCTGGCAGTTCCGCTATGACAATGCCCTGGACGATGGGCACATGACCGCCACCGGGCAAGTTATCGAGTCGGGCGCGGGGGCGAAGGCCACGCTGCTGGCGGTGAAGGATGAATTTTACCAGGCGAAATATGCCGGGCTGGCCTGCGGCATTAAAAACACGGGCATTGGCAACGGGATGCCGGACTTCTCCTCAGCGCGGATCACCATTGCCGCGCCGGACAAGCTCATCATTGATCACGGCTGGACGGAGATGGGACAGGGGGTGAACACGATGGCGGTGCAGGTGGTGTGTAATGAGACAGGATTATCACCTTCTTTGTTTGAGGTGCGCATAGGCACCGAATCAGAACAGGAAGCGGGCATGACCACCGCCTCTCGCGCCACGTCGCTGGTGGGTAATGCCCTCATTGATGCCTGCCGGGGGTTGAAGGCTGACCTGCAAACCCATTCGTTGTCCGAGTTGGTGGGGCGGGTGTATGACGGCCGTTGGGTGGTAGATTGGACGACAAAACCGGGCGCGCCGGTAGAAAAGGTGTACACCCATTACTCCTACAGCTATGCCACGCAACTTGTCATTCTGGACGAGGAAAAGGGGTTTGTCAAAAAGGTGATTGCCGCTCATGACGCGGGCAAAATTTTCAACCCGACCTTGTTTGAAGGGCAGTTGGAGGGTTCGATCCATATGGGGCTGGGGTATGCGCTTAGCGAGGAGTTGGTGATGGTGGACGGCCGTCCCCAAAGCACCATGCTGCGCCAGATGGGGATTCTGCGCGCCAAAGAGATGCCGGAAATGGAGATCATCGGCGTGGAAGTGCCCGATCCGTATGGCCCGTATGGGGCCAAGGGGGTGGGCGAAATTGGGCTGGTGCCCACCGCCGGGGCGGTGGCTAATGCTCTCTACCAGTTCGACGGTGTGCGCCGCACCCAACTCCCCATGCGCATCCCCAAACGCGGCCTGCAAAAACGGACGAATTAGTTATGGAGGGGAGGCTTTAGCCGAACCGTATCGGCTAAAGCCTCCCCTCCGTGTTTACGCAGCGAACTCATTTTATGCTATCATAATTATGCATGTATAACTATGAGGTGACTTATGATACGCACAACCATCATGGCTGAAGAAGAACTGCTATATAAGATCGATCAGATTGCCCGACGCAAAGGTGTGTCAAAAGCGGCTATTATCCGTGAGGCTTTGCTTGAGTACGTGGTGGAAGAAGAAACCAGTGACCCTGTTGCCGACCCATTGGTGCGTTTAATTGGTCTGGCTGGCGAGTGGGCCGTGCCTACCGATTTTTCTGATGGAAAGGACGAAGAATACATTCAAGAAACCATTCACCCGTTATATGGTTTTGCAGTACACGATGAAGACGATTGATGAAAAAGACGCTGCTTGATTCCAGTTTTTTATTCTCGGTAATCAATCACCAGGATGCGCACCATACCGCCTGTGTGCAAATTGTATTGGACACGTCCTGGGAAAAGCACATCTTGCCCACAGTGATTCCTGAGACCTGTTATCTGCTCAACAAACGGCTTGGGCATCCGGTGATGCGGGCTTTTGTGGACAATTTGCAGGACCCGCGCTGGAGAATTGAGCAAATGACGGCGCAGGATTTTGCGCGTACCAGCCAGATTCTAAACCAGTATGCAGATGCACGGCTTGATCTGGTTGACGCCACTATTGTCGCTGTGGCCGAACGAATGGGTATTGATACCATCCTTACCTTAGATAGGCGGGATTTTGGGATGATACGGCCGAAGCACACTCCTTACTTCACCCTTTTGCCATGACAACCCTGCTGGTGCGGAATGCCCGATTGCTCATCACCATGAATGACGCCGGGGAGAAGATACCCGGCGGCGCGTTGTTTGCGCGGGGGAATGTGATTGAGTGGGTGGGGGACACGGCCGTGCTCCCCCCACATTACCACACTGCCGACCAGATCATAGACGCCACCGACCAGGTGGTGCTGCCCGGTCTGGTTAATACCCACCACCACCTCTACCAGACCCTCACCCGCGCCCTGGCCCCCAACAGCGGCCTGTTTGATTGGCTCAAAACGCTCTATCCCATCTGGGCGCGGATGGATGGGGAGGCAGTTTACATCAGCGCATTGGTGGGCATGGCCGAACTGATATTGAGCGGCTGCACGACTGCCAGCGACCATCTCTACCTCTTCCCCAACGGGGCCAAATTAGATGATGAAATTCGCGCTGCCCAGGAAATTGGGCTGCGCTTTCATGCGGCGCGCGGTTCGATGTCGTTGGGGGAAAGTGATGGCGGGTTGCCGCCGGACAGCGTGGTGGAAGATGAAGAAGCCATTTTGCGTGACTGCCGCCGGGTGATTGAGCAGTTCCACGATCCCAACCCGTTGGCGATGACGCGGATTGTGGTCGCACCCTGTTCCCCCTTTTCGGTGACGCCGGACTTGATGCGCGAATCGGCGCGGCTGGCGCGCAGTTATGGGGTGACGCTGCACACCCATCTGGCGGAAACGAAGGATGAGGAGTTGTTTTGTCTGGAGACGTTTGGTTGGCGTCCGGCGGCCTATGCCGAACAGCTAGAGTGGGTGGGCGATGACGTGTGGTGGGCGCACGCCGTACATGTGAATGCCGCCGAGATTGGTCTCATGGCCCGGACGGGCACGGGGGCGGCGCATTGCCCGTGCAGCAATATGCGCCTGGCCAGCGGCATTGCCCCGGTGCGTCAATGGCTCTACCACGGCGTGCGGGTTGGGCTGGGCGTAGATGGTTCCGCCAGTAATGATGGCAGCCATATGCTCAATGAGGCGCGGCAGGCGTTGTTATTGCAGCGTGTGTCGGCTGATGCGGCGGCCTTGAAAGTGGAGGAAGCGTTGTGGCTGGCGACGCGGGGCGGGGCGCAGGTGTTGAAGCGGGAGGACATTGGGCAGATTGCGCCGGGCAAAGCGGCCGATTTCATCGCCTATGATTTGAACCGGCTGGCTTATGCCGGGGCACAGCATGATCCGCTGGCGGCGCTGCTCTTTTGTGCGCCGCAGCCAGTGACGTGGAGTGTGATTAACGGCCGTGTCGTTGTCAGCGATGGCATATTACAAACCATAGACCTGGAACCGATCATTCGACGACACAATCAAATCAGCAAGCGGCTGATCAATAACGAAACGTCATAACCAAAAGGTGGTGTGGTATACTCTCAGCCATGAGGTACAGGCAAGGTGTCAAACTGAGGTGAAACTGATGAATCAACAACTTCTCGATAGAATTGTAATCAATCCCAATGTAATGGTTGGAAAACCAGTCATAAGAGGGACGCGCATTCCTGTTGAACTGATTGTGCGAATGATGGCACAAGGGATTACAGAAACCGAAATTCTGGAAGAATATCCTCAACTGACAGTGGCAGATATTCAGGCTGCTTTACTTTACGCAGCGAATGTAGTCGCGCATGAAGAGATTTTGCCACTAAGCCCAACAATAGCTTAATATGCGCTTTATTGTTGATGAATCAACGGGCTATGGCGTAGCCAATTATTTGCGGTCACAAGGACATGATGTTGTCATTGTGGCTGATGTTTGGCCGGAGGCTGAAGGTTCCGCTATCTTGCAGCAAGCTATAGCGACAGAAAGAATTATTGTGACGAATGACAAAGTTTTTGGTGAATTGATTTTCCGAAGTGGTCAATCTCACCATGGTATTATTCTGATGCGCCTGCAAAATGATAACAAACGGAATCGAGTACAAGTGATTACCTCTCTGTTGCAGCAACATACTGACAAATTGGCGGATAGATTTACAGTTGTTACAGAGACAAGTACTCGATTTAGGCCAAAGTTGTAGTTTAACCATGCCATCAGTCGTAAATTGAAGGAGGAGAACCCCATGTCACAAGATCGCGTGGCGCTTTATTTGCAGGATGCGCACTCGTTGCCAGAAGGCATTGAGTTGGTGAAGTATGCGGAGGCGAAGGGGTTTGAGGCGGTGTGGCAGGCGGAGAGCCGGTTGGTGCGGGACGCCATTGTGCCCATGGCCGCCTTTGCCAGCCATACCAGCACGTTGAAGGTAGGCAGTGGTGTGACCAATAATTGGACGCGCAACATTGGCCTGCTGGCGGCCACTTTCTTGACGCTGGATGACCTGGCCCCTGACCGTATTATTTGCGGCATTGGCGCGTGGTGGGACCCGCTGGCGCAGAAGGTGGGCATTGAGCGGCGCAAACCGCTGCTGGCGATGCGGGAGACGGTGGAGGTGCTGCGCCGGCTGCTCAATATGGAAAATGTGACCTTTCACGGCGAGTTTCATCATGTGGACGGGATTCAGTTGGACGTGGTTCACGGCCGTACCACCCCCCGTCATGTTCCCATCTACATCGGCGCTACCGGCATGAAAATGATGGAACTGACCGGCGAAATCGCCGACGGCGCGGTGCTGAATTATCTGGTTGCGCCGAAATACAACCTGGAAGCGATGGACGCCCTGGAGCGGGGCGCAAAGAAAGCGGGCAAAACCATTGACGATATTGACCGGCCACAACTGATGATTTGCTCTGTTGACCATGACCGGAAGCGGGCGTTGGATGGGGCGCGCAAGATGATTACGCAATACCTGGGGCAGCAGCCGCATCTGATGAAAGCCAGCGGCGTCAGCCAGGAATTGCTGGATGATCTGCATCAGGTCCTTACCTGGCCCGCTACCGATGAACAGATTGAAGCCGCCATGCACCTGGTGCCAGATGATGTGGTGCAGATGTGTACGGCCGCCGGTTCCCCCGCCGAAGTGAAAGCTAAAGTGCGTGAATACATGGACAATGGCTGCACCTGCCCCATTCTCTACCCATTAGGCGATGCCCGGTTGATGATTGATATTTTCAGCGAGGGGTATCGTTAAAGATTTTGCACCAGGGAAAGAGTATTCACCACCGTCAGGCGTTGGCCCTGCTCCCGATAAGCGGCAAATGATTCTGCTCCCAACTGCTGCCGCAATTCGTGGCTGATGTTATCAAAATGGCGTTGGTTGGTGGGTGGCAGCGGCGCGCCCAATTGGCGGCGCAATGTCTCCTGGACGCCAACCAGGCAGGCCGCCGTTTCAAACTCATCTTTCAGGTGATGGAGTGTTAACAGTCCCAAAAAGGCCCAGGCGATGCCGTCTTGATGGCCCAGGGTCACATTCAACTGTACACTTTCCAACAGCATTTCCCTGGCCGTTTCCAGCCGGTTCTGGTCGAGCAAGAGGGCGCTGTAGCTGTTGAGAATCATCGCCAGGTTGGTTTGCAGGTTTAGCTGGCGAGATAACACCAGCCCTTCCTGGTAATACCGTTCCGCTTCATCCAGGTGACCCAGGTATTGGGTGGCCATACCCAGATTGAGCAGGGCGATGGAGCTGATGTGCGGCGAGTCTAACTCTTGCGCCAGCGCCAGACATTCGGCAAACAACGGCTGTGCCTGATCAGCGTGCCCCTGATCCAGATATAACATGCCCAATTCGTTCAGAGTGCGCCCCAAATCTTGTTTGTTCCCTGTCTGGCGGAGGTTGTGAGCACTTTCGGTCAACCAGTTTTCGGCTTCGGCGTAGTCGCGGCGCAGGCGGGCTAACATGCCGGCGTAGGTCAGCGCCCGGCTGGTGGCGGCGGCCGGCAGGCCGGGCATCGCCAATATCTGGCGCAGCCAGGCGCCACCTTCGACGGGCCGGTAACGCAGCCACCAGTAACGGCCCAACCCCGCGCCCAGGCGCACGGCCGTATCCCCATCCCCACTGGCGATCCCCCATCCCAGCGCCGCCTGTATATTGTCATATTCCAGTTCCAACGCCGCCAGCCAGGTTTGCTGCTCCGGGCCGATCAGGTGGCTGGCGGCGGTTTCCACCAGCGCCAGGTAATAGGCGGCCAACCGCGCGGCCGCGGCCTGGTTGGCCTCAGGCGTCAGTTGCCCGGCGGCATATTGGCGCAGCAGTTCATGGATGTCATAACGGCCGTTGCGCAGCCGCCGCACCAACGATTTGTCCAACAAAGCAGACAGCGTATGCAGGTCCGCGCCCGCCACCTGTTCCGCCGCTTCACGGCTAAAACCGCCAACAAAGAGGGACAGACTGCCAAACGCCGCCTGTTCGGCCGGCGTCAACATTTGCCAGGTCTGGTTAAAAACAGCGCGTAGACTGCGGTGCCGCTCTGGCATGTTTTGGTGGGCGCTGGTCAGAAAATCCAGGTTTTTGGCGATCTCCGCGCCAATTTCGGCGCAGCTGAGCAGCCGAATCCAGGGGGCGGCCAGTTCCAGGCCCAGGGGCATGCCGTCAACTAACTGGCAGATGCGGCTAATAGCCTGCCAGTCAGCTGCGTTGGGGGCAAAGCCGGGGTTATGCCGCTGTGCTGCCTGCACAAACAAGGTGGCGGCGCTGTTGGCGGCAATGGTTTGGACGTCTGCGGTATCCGGCAGCGGTAAACCTTGCAGGGGAAAAACCCACTCTTCCTGCAAGCGCAGGCGGTGGCGCGAGGTGACGAGCAGTTTGACCCGCGGTGCGGCCGCCAGCAGTTCGGCCAGAAACGCGACCCGCTCGCCAAGTTGTTCGGCATTATCCAGCAGCAGCAGCAGGGTTTTGTCTGCCAGGTATTGTTGTAATTGGGTCTGGCGCGGCGCGGCGCCGGTAAAGGTGAAATCCAACCCCTGGGCAATGGCCGAGGGGAGCAGGGTGGGGTCGGTCACGGCCGTGAGCGGCACAAAGGCTACCCCATCGGCAAAAACGGTGGCGTGTCCCATGGCGGCCTGCATAGCCAGGCGAGTCTTGCCGGCGCCG
Source organism: uncultured Chloroflexota bacterium (assembly GCA_900696625.1). Taxonomy (GTDB): domain Bacteria; phylum Chloroflexota; class Anaerolineae; order Promineifilales; family Promineifilaceae; genus CAADGU01. The sequence continues at coordinate 14,224 of CAADGU010000236.1, forward strand.
CCCGGCCCGGTAATGGTGATCAGGCGGCAGGAGCGGTCGGCCAGCCATTCGGCCAGTTTGGCCAGTTCGGCTTCCCGGCCGACAAAGGGGGTGGGTTGGGGCGGTAACTGTGGCGCCTGGCGGGGTGAGGCGCGCAGCGGCACGGCCGTTTCTGGTGCGGCGGCGTCTGGTGTGAGGCCACGAGCGGCCTGCTGCAAAGCGGCGGCATAAGCGGCCTGGGTCTCCAGTCCCGGCTCGGCGTCTAGCTCCTGGCGCAGGGCGGCGACGCAGGCCTGGTAGGCGCGGTGTACGGCCGTCTGGTCGCCCAGTTGCCCATACACCTGCATCAACAGGATGACGGCCGTTTCTGCTAATGGGTCTTCCCGCTGCAGGGTACGGGCGTACTGGACGGCCGTGGGCAGGTCGCCCAATTCGGCGGCCAGTTGGGCGCAGGTGCGCAGCGCCTCCAGATAGGCGTCGTGCAGCCTTTCCCGCAGGGGAATCAGCCAGTCGTCGTAAATGCCGGGCAGCAGGGGGCCTTTGTAGAGGGTGACGGCCGTGCCCCAGGCGGCCAACCGCGCCTGGGGATTGGCGGCCTGCCGCCCTGCCGCCAACGCCTGCTCAAAGTCGGCCACGTCCAGCGTAAAGTTGGCATCGGCGCGCCATTGAACTGTATGCGTGTCAAACCAGACAAAATGGTCGGCGTCTGGCAGGTGGCGGCGCAGCGTGTACAGCAAATTTCGCAGATTGGTGCGCGCCTGTTCTTCGGCGGAATCAGGCCAGAAGGTATAGGCCAGTTGTTGCCGGGAGATGGGCGTTTGCCGGTGCAGCAGCAGATAGGCCAGCAAACTTTGTGGCCGTTCCGCATTCAAGGTGGTGATGGGTTGCGCCCCCTGCCGGAGAGAAAAGCTGCCTAACAAACCTATTGCCAGTGATCGGTTCAACGTTTATCCCTTTCAAACGGTTTTCAAACGGCGGATTTTTTATGATGCCGCCCATCAACCCAATTGAGGATGGTATGAGCGATGAATTAGAAACACCCCCACAGCTTTTTGTTTTAAGACTCTGGCAGACGTTGCTGCCTGACGGCCGTAGGGAGTGGCGCGGCCGATTGCACCATGCCCAGACAAACGAAACCCGTTATTTCCGCGATTGGCCGGCTCTTATCCCGTCTTTGTTAGCCATGCTGCCCCCGGCCGACCAACCGCCCGATGAGTTAACCCGGCGCGAACCGCCGGAACAGGCAACATGATCGAAAAATCGTGTATGCCTGCACATTATATCTTATTACTCTTTGGGAATTCAGGGGTGATAAGCCGTGACGTGTGACGTGTGACATGTGAGGGTCTGCCGGTCACGCATCACTCGTCACGCATCAC
>CAADGU010000237.1 GCA_900696625.1 uncultured Chloroflexota bacterium
CCGGTGAGGATGAGGAAGGTTGGTTGGAAGACATGCTCGGCGATGATTTCGAGATTGACTTCGACATGGAACCGCCGCCCATCAGCCCCAGCGAAGACGCCAAATTTGCCATTGATTATGGTGAACCCGCTACCGCTGTTGTGGAGCCGGCGGCGGAAATTTCACCGCTGGTTGGGTTGGCAGAAGAAGACATCATCGCCGCCGTGCCGGAAGACCCGGATGAGGCCATGGCCTGGCTGCAAAAAATTGCCGATGAACAAACCGGTTCACTAGAACCGGCCATTGCCCCGGATGATGCGCTGCTGCCTGCCTGGCTCACCGGCGAAGAGACAGATGTGGAAGCGTTTGGTTCTTTATCCGCAGACGAGGCAGAGTTGAGCCTCATGGATGATCTGGGTGTGGATATGGCAGATGATTTATCCGATTCCCTGCCAGATTGGCTGGCTGCGGACAGTGAACGCTCATCCGGCACCGGGCAAACGGGTTGGCTGACGGCCGTAGAAGACCTGGATGTCATTAGCTGGCTGGCGGCCGAAGAAGAAGCGACCACGGTAGATTTTGATGACGTGATCATCTCTGAGGCAGCCGAGGTACGGCCGTCTGCCAAACCCACCACCGGTCGTTTGCCTTCACTGATGCCGGCTGAACCGGAAATGCCTGCCGAATCGTTTGAAGTCAAACGGTTGACCACTGACGAACTCAGTGTGAGCCAGCTTTCTGATGTGCGGGTGGTGTTGGCCGAAAAGAGATATGAGGAAGCCGCCGCCCATTACCACCAGATGATTACTTCCGGTACTGCCACCTTAGGTTTGATAGCCGAATTGGAATCGCTGGCGGATGAGTATCCCGCCCAACCCGCTTTCCGTCGTCTGTTGGGTGACGCCTACATGCGCAACGGTCAACTGCAAAAGGCGCTGAACACCTACCGCGCCGCTCTTGACCAATTGTAAAAAACAGGCACAATTTCTTGTGGCAGAAGAAGCCGGGTTTTTCCCAAAACCCGGCTTCTTGCTGAAAATTAACTTTGTGGAGTGTGTAAATCATGGAAAAAACATTGATCCTGGTAAAACCCGACGGCGTACAGCGCGGGTTGATTGGCGAAATTATCGGCCGTTTTGAACGGCGTGGCCTGAAACTGGTGGGCATGAAGTTCATCCAGATGACCCCGGAACTGGCGGGTGAACATTATGGGGTGCATCGGGAACGGCCATTTTACAAGAGCCTGGTGGAGTACATCACCTCTGGCCCGGTGGTGGCCATGGCCTGGGAAGGCAACAATGCTGTGGCTGCCGCTCGCGCTACGATGGGCGCTACCAAACCGGTGGAAGCTGCTCCCGGCACCATTCGCGGCGACCTGGGCATGGAGATCGGCCGTAACCTGGTACACGGCTCTGACAGCCCGGAAAATGGCGTGAACGAGGTCAACCTCTTCTTCCGCCCGGAAGAGCTCGTCACCTGGAGCCGGGCCACCGATAGCTGGATTATCGAGTAAGGAAACAAAAAAGCCTGCGCTACCGCAGGCTTTTTTTATTGCATTTGCAGCAAAACGCGGGCGTCATCCCACAGCCCTTCCAGGTCATAGTATTCGCGCTGTTCGGGCATAAACACGTGGACAATGACGTCGCCGAAGTCCACCAGAACCCACCCGGTTTCTGGTTCCCCTTCCATCGTCACGGGGTAGACACGGCCGTTATGTTTGGCGTCGTAGGCAACGCTCTGGGCAATCGCCTTGATCTGCCGGTCATTATCCCCGCTGCAAATGAGAAAGTAATCGGCAAAAATGCTTTGCTCCCGCAAATCAAGCAGTGTAATGTCTGCTCCCTTTTTCTCCAAAATCGCATCAACCAAAAGATGTGCTAACTCTAAACTATCCAGAATTTTTTACCTCCAGTTTTGTTGAAATATACCAGATTCTAGCATGGACGGCGCAGGCATGACAAGACGTTTGCAACTGCTTGCGGCTACGCCTAAACTTCTTCATATTGGCGGGGAGATTAGAGACTAGAGATTGGAGATTAGATTTTGGAGAAACGTCAAGCTCCAATCTCTAATCACCTAATCTCAAACCAGTTTTTTGCAAGGAGACCTTATGGACCGTACACGCATTATTTTTGTAGTGATTGTAGTCGTCGCCCTTTGTATAGTGGGTGTCATGGTGGGGGTGCAGGTGATTGGCAATCTGGTGGAAGGCGCCAACACTTCCCAGACTGACGCGGAGACGCGCGCCCCGCAAGTAGACGTGCCGGCAGGCGGCATATTGGTCACGGTGGAATCTTCCAATACCAAAGAAGCCTGGATGAAACAAATGGAGGCGGACTTTAACGCAGCGGGCATGAAAACGAGCAACGGCCGTCCCATTGCTGTCCAGGTCACTCATGGTACGTCCGGCGGGGCCATGGACGCCATTTTAGATGGTACGCTACAGCCTATTGCCTGGAGTCCAGGCGACCAATCCTGGGTAGACCAGGCCAACGACACGTGGCGGCAGCGAACCAACAAGCCGTTAGCCAGCCAGTCGTGCCCGGCTACCGTTTATGCTCCCCTGGGTTTTGCCATGTGGAAACCGATGGCGGAAACGTTGGGCTGGCCGAATGAACTGATTGGTTGGGACACGATTGTAGCCTTGGCCGAAGATCCGAATGGCTGGGCCAGCTACGGCCGTCCAGAATGGGGCCAGTTCCGCTTTGGGCACACCCACCCCGCCTATGCCAACTCCGGTTTGTTGGCTATGACCAGTTTCGTCTATGGCGTCACTGGCAAGACGGACACGCTGACTGCCGCCGACGTGTACGCGCCGGAAGTGGAGGAGGCCATGCGGGCATTAGAACAGGTGACGAGTAAATACGGCCGTCAGGCCCCCGCCATTCTCGACGCCATGGCCCGCCAGGGGCCGAGTTATCTCCACGCCGCCGCTGTGCCCGAAGCCGAAGTGGTGCGCTTTAACATCGAACGCGGCGACGAGCTTGCTTTCCCGCTGGTCTTTATTTTCCCGGCGGGTGGCGCCATCTGGGCCGACCAACCTTACTGTGTGCTGGATAACGCTGATTGGGTAGACGCCGAAGAAGCCGAAGCAGCTACCATCTTCCGCGACTTTATCCTGACCCGGGCACAACAGGAGAAGGCGATAGATAATTTTCTACGGCCGTTAGACCCCAGCATCCCCCTCCGCGCCCCATTGACCATGGCCAATGGCACCGACCCCAATGTTACGCCGCGCACCGTCGCCTCGCTGCCCAGCCCCAACGCCGCGGTTAGCAATGCCGTTATTGACCTGTTCAACATCACCAAACGCAAAGCCACGATTATGCTGGTACTGGACGTGTCTGGCAGTATGCAAGGCGACCGCATAAACACCGCCCGCGCCGCCACCGTTGAATTTCTCAACCGCCTGGATGCCAACGACGAAGTGGGCCTGATGGTCTTTAGCAACGATGTCACCATGCTGGCCGAGCCGGCGCGAGTAGGCGATGTGGTGGAAGGGCTATCGCAGCGGGTGAATGGGTTGATTGCCGATGGTAACACGGCCTTGTATGGGGCGATGTGTGAGGCCGTGGCCCAAATGGAAACCTTGCGAGCAGAGGATTTAGCTGCCGGGGAATCGCGTCTGTACGGCATCATCTTGCTCTCCGATGGTGAAGACACGGTTGGCCGCCCCACTGAAAACCAGATGTTTGCCACCTGCCTGCCTGCCAATGCCGAAGCCGATGGTGTGCGCATCTACCCCATCGCCTTTGGCAACGCCGCCGATGTGCCCGTGTTGGAACGGGTGGCGAATGTCACCGGTGGGCGTATGTTTACGGCCGCGCCCACCTCCATCAGTAACGTCTACCTCTCCATCTCTGCGGAACAGTGATTTAGAAGGTGGCAGGTTGCAGGCGGCAAGTGGCAAGTTGCAGGTGACTTGCCATTTGCCACCGGCAACTTATTCAGAAGTTTTATCACCAGTTGCTTTCCCCTGCGCCAGTTGCGCTTCCAATTCGGCGATACGTGCTTCTGCCGCCAAACGAGCGGCGCGTTCTGCGGCGGCGCGCTCTTCGGCCTGTTGCCGCGACTGTTCGGCCTGTTGCCGCGCCTGTTCGGCTTCGCGCCGGGCCTGTTCGGCCGCCAGGCGCGCGTCTATCGCTTCGTCGTAGGTTAGCAGGTATTCTTCGGTTTCCGGGTCGTAGAAGTGCAACACGCCGTCTCGCCACTGCAAATCCAGTTGTAGTATGTTGCTGTGCAAGGCGAAGGCGTTCTTAGATAAGGGGGTAGCGGGGATGGGTAAGTAGTAGTCGTCCACCAGCCGGTAGCCTTGCAGCGGTGGGTTCAAATAATCCTGAGTAGGGTCGTACTGGAAGTATTCACTGACGCCGAGGAAGGCGTAAATCCCTTTTTTAGATCCCTGATCATGCGTGTAGGTGCTGAGGGACGTAATTTCAATGACAAAATCTGGCCCTTTGGGTTCTTCCCACAATTTGAAGGAGCGCCGGTCGTGTTTGGCAACGCCCATGGCCACAAACACGTCTGGAGCTACTACTGCCTCTGGATTGCCTTTTTCGTAATAAAGCAGCAGATTGCCAGACACGTAGACGTTGGGATCTTGTTTGAAGTGTCGCTTCAATGCTGTTTTGGCGTAAATGAGCGGATCAGCCTGGAAGTCGCTTTCGGCCATGGGTTTTCCGTCCGTATCAGGGTATTCAATTTTGGTTGAAAAATGCGGAGTGACGGTTGCCATCAATTATCACCTGCCTGGGATATGCCGGATAATGGCCTGATTGTAGCATAAAGGGGGGGCAGGGAGAAACGGCCGTCTACGCCTCCTCATTTTGCCACTTGCAATTTTCTTGCCTTTTAGCTAAACTGATATTTAGATATATCTAAATTCCTGGAGGTTCTATGCATAACCCATTGATTGCTTTACTCATTGGCACGGCCGTTGTTGCCGTCCTCCTCCTTTTATTCCTGCCGGAGCGCGGTTTGTATTGGCGCTGGCAGCAAACGGGCTGCCTGACGCAGCGAGTGCTGACAGAAGACGCGCTCAAGTTCATCCACAAAGCGGAGATGCGCGGTGAAAAACCGACGCTGGCGGCCATTGCCGGTACGCTGCACATCAGCCAGAATGACACGGCCGTCCTGCTCACCCATATGCAAAACGAGCAACTCCTGACTGTTCAGCAGGGGCAAATTCAACTGACCCCACCGGGCCGGGAAGCGGCGCTGCACATCATCCGCGCCCACCGGCTGTGGGAGCGCCACCTGGCTGAAGAAACGGGCTATGACCAGGCCGAGTGGCACGGCCGTGCCGAGCAAATTGAACACCATCTCTCCCCAGAAGAAGTGGAAGCGCTGGCGGAACGGTTAGGCCACCCCACGCACGACCCCCATGGCGACCCCATCCCCACTGCCAGCGGCGAGATCGTAACCCATGGGGGTATGGCCTTGACCCAACTGCCGCTGGACACACCGGCCCGCATCGTTCACCTGGAAGATGAACCGGAACTGGTCTATGCCCAATTAGCCGCCGAAGGGCTGCATCCGGGCATGGCCGTGCGCGTGGTAGAAGTTTCGCCGGAGCGCATCCGTTTTTGGGCCAATGGGAATGAACACTGGCTGGCCCCCATCATTGCCGCTAATGTGTCGGTGGTGGAGAGGGAGACGGCCGTACTCCCCGAACCCGTGCCCGCTGGTGAACCGCTTACCGCCCTCAAGCCGGGTGAAATCGGCGAAGTCATTGCCATTTCGCACGCCTGCCGCGGCGCGGAACGCCGCCGTTTTATGGACTTAGGCATTCTGCGTGGCGCTAAAATCACCGTCGGCTTTCGCAGCCCCAGCGGCGACCCCATCGCCTACCAGATTCGCGGCGCGACCATTGCCCTGCGCCGGGAGCAAGCCGCATTTATTTCCGTAATCCGTAATCCGTGAACCGTAATCCGAGGCCCGAAGTCGGATTACGGAATACGGGTTACGGATTGCGATGCAAAGAGGAACCATGCAAACACAAACGCAACACACCCCCGACGGCTGCGCCACCTGCCCCATTCACAATGCCGGTAATTTGAAAAAACTGGGCATTGATATGAGTGATTGGGATTATGTGGTGGCGTTGGCCGGGAATCCAAATACCGGTAAAAGTACCGTTTTTAATGCCCTCACTGGGCTGCGCCAGCATACCGGCAACTGGCCCGGTAAGACCGTCACCCGCGCCGAAGGCGGTTTTAGCTATGGCGACGGCCGTTACAAATTGGTGGATTTGCCCGGCACCTATTCGCTGCTTTCCACCAGCCTGGATGAAGAGGTGGCGCGGGATTTCATTCTCTTCGGCCAGCCGGATGTGACCATCATTGTGCTGGATGCGACGCGACTGGAACGTAACCTGAATCTGGCGCTGCAAGTGCTGGAAATTACCGACCGGGCGGTGGCCTGCCTGAATCTGATGGACGAGGCCAAACGGCACGGCCTGGTGGTGGATGACCGGCGGCTGGCGCGGGATTTGGGCATACCCGTGGTGCCCACGGCGGCGCGTTACGGCCGTGGCCTGCCCGAACTACTGCAAGCCGTCCATGAAGTGGCCACGGGCCAGACCGTGTGCAAACCATACCGCATCAAAAGTGAATCCTCAGCCGTGCAGAAGGCGATCAACCAGTTGGTGCAGCAGTTGCAGGCCGCGTTTCCTGGCCTGCCCAATGCCCGCTGGGTGGCGCTGCGGCTGCTGGATGGCGACCAGAGCATTATCCGCGCCGTGCGCAATGGCGAATTAGGCCGCTTGAATACGCCCGCGCCGCAACAAAA
>CAADGU010000238.1 GCA_900696625.1 uncultured Chloroflexota bacterium
GTAATCCGTGATCCGTAATCGGTCTCTGGGCGCTAGATGAGGTAAGCCAGGCTTCGGATTCATTGACAGCCATGACGCACTGTGTTATAAATTATATCTGATGCTGCGGTGCGTTATTTAGGGCACTTTTGACAAAAGATGGTCATTGGGTCATTACCCGATGACCCAATTACTTAAAATGAGACACCAGGTATATCTGAGCTTGGGCACAAATTTAGGTCAGCGACGGCACAATCTGGAACGGGCAATAGCCGGTTTGCAAGAGATTGTGTGGATCACGGCCGTATCCCCCATCTATGAAACTGCCCCCTGGGGTGTCACTAATCAACCCGCTTTTTATAACGCCTGTCTGGCCGGCACAACTGATTATTCCCCTGTTGAATTCCTGACATTTATCAAAAATCTGGAAATAGAAATGGGGCGCGTACCCAATATCCCCTGGGGGCCGCGTCTGATTGATATTGATATTTTGCTGTTTGACGATCTCGTCCTGCAAATGGGCACCCTCACCATCCCCCATCCCCATTTGCCCGATCGCGCTTTTGTTTTAATCCCATTGGCCAACATTGCCCCGGATGTGGTTCATCCGGAGCTTGATCTGACAATTCGAGAATTAGCTACGGCCGTTTCCCCCGCTGGCGTGCGTCGTTTAGCGGAACCATTGCTGGTGGATACGGCCGTGGTACTCTAGTTCTCTTTTTTTCACCAAAAATTGAGTAACCGCTCAACAAATGAGCCAATGCTCAGTAACCGGTGATCGGTAATCAGTAGACCGATTACCGACTACCGTTAACCGATGATTGAAACCCGCCGTGACCGCCGCATTGCTGCCCGCCAGGCCCAAATCCTGGATGCGGCTGCCCATGTCTTTAGCCAGAAAGGGTACCAAAACGCCACCACCAAAGAGATCGCCGAAATGGCCGATGTCTCCGAAGGCACCCTCTACAATTACTTTGCCAACAAACGTGACCTGCTCATTGGCGTCGCCCGCGCCTACGCCGACGAAATTATGGCCGACATGGCCATCATCCAGCCGGAAGGATATGAGGATTACCTGGCACAGTTCATGGCCAATCGTTTTCGGCGCGGCCGGGAACGGCGGCTGTTTATGGTTTTCCTGTATGAATCGCGCTGGAACGAGGATGTGCGCCGCTATTACGTGGAAGAGGCCATGCACCACATCATCGCCCAGACGGAGCAAAACATCCGCGACCTGATCGCCCAGGGCACACTGCGCGATATAGACCCCACCATCGCCGCCCGCACCATGAGCGCCACCATCATGGGTTTTGCTGCCCTGTTTGAACTGGGCATTACCGTTAACCATTCGTCGCCAGAGCTATTGGGTACACAAGTCACCGATATTTTATGGAATGGGCTGCGGAATCAGGAGGTGGGAAGTGAGTAGTAAGCAGTTAGCAGTGGGCAGTGAGCAGTTAGCAGTTAGCAGTGAGCAGTTAGCAGTTAGCAGTGAGCAGTTAGCAGTTAGCAGTCATCCACTGACTGCTGACTGCTTACCGCTTACTGCTCACTCTTCTTTCAAGTGGGGCCAACGCACCTACGTTATGGGCATTATCAATGCCACGCCAGACAGTTTTTCGGGGGATGGGTTGGCAGTGGGTGAGGATTGGGTGGCGACGGCCGTGCAACAAGCGGCGCAGCTTGCGCGGCAATTCGCCGCCGACGGCGCGGACATTCTGGACATTGGCGGCGAGAGTACGCGGCCGGGCAGCCAGCCCATTACGGCCGTAGAAGAGTTGGCGCGGGTGATTCCGGTGATCACGGCCGTGCGCCAGGCCGTTGACCTGCCCATCTCCGTAGACACCTACCGCGCCGATGTGGCCGAGGCGGCGCTGGCAGCCGGGGCCAATTGGGTGAATGACGTGTGGGGGTTAAGGATGGACGGCCGTCTGGCCGAACTGGTCGCCGCCGCCGGCTGCCCCATCGTCCTTATGCACAATCGCAGCAAACCGAAAAATGTGGCGCAGGAGGAAAAGTTGGGCGGCCGTTACGTGGGCATGGAATACGGCGACTTGATCGGCGACATCAAACGCGAATTGCAGGAAAGTATCAATCTGGCGCTGGCTGCCGGGGTACAAGAGTCGCAAATTATCATTGACCCCGGCATTGGTTTTGGCAAGACGGTGGCCCAAAACTTGCAACTGCTCAACCAGCTAGACCAGTTAAAGGCGCTCGGTTTCCCCATTTTGTTGGGCACGAGTCGCAAATCTTTTATCGGCTACACGCTCGATCTGCCACCGGACGAGCGCATCGAAGGCACCGCCGCCACCATCGCCATCGGCATTGACCGGGGCGCAGACATTGTGCGTGTACATGATGTGAAGGAGATGGTACGGGTGGCACGGATGACGGATAGGATTGTAAGAGGTAATTAGGTAATTAAGTAATTAGGTAATTGAGTAATTACCCAATTACCTAATTACTCAATTACCCATTTCAGGAGTAGAGCCATGTTAAATTTTGAACTAGATCAGGAACAGAAAATGCTGACCGACGCCATTGGCCGGTTGGCGAATGAGCGGATGCGCAAGGTGAGCCGTGACGCCGACGAGGAAGGGCACATCCCGCCAGAAGTGGCGCAGGCCGGGTGGGATTTGGGGCTGCTGCCCACCGGCATTCCCGAAGCGTATGGTGGCTTTGGCGAGTATTCGGTGACAACTAATGTGCTGGCAATTGAAGAACTGGCCTTTGGCGATCTGGCGATTGCCGCCCACATTTTATCACCCAACAACGTCGCAATTCCCCTACTGCTGTGTGGCACGGAAGCACAAAAGGAGGCGCATCTGCCGCTCTTTTGCGAGGGGACTATGCCGCATGTCACGGCTGCCATGCAAGAGCCGGGTTTGCAATATGATGCCCGGAATTTGAAGACAACGGCCGTACTCGCCGACAACCAGTACACCCTCAACGGCAAAAAGAGCCTGGTACCGCTGGCCGATACGGCGGAAACATTTCTCATCTATGCCAATGAAGACGGCCGTACCCAGGCCTTCTTTGTGCCCGCCGATGCCGCCGGTCTGACGGTGGGTGAGCGCGAAAAGCTGATGGGCCTCAAGGCGCTGCCTACCTTCACGCTGACCCTGGACAATGTGCAAGTTCCGGTTGTGAATCGGTTGGGCGGTGACGCAGGGATTGACATTGGCCTGATTTTGAACCACAGCCGGGTGGCGTTGGGCGCAGCCGCCGTTGGGCTGGCCCGTGCCGGGTTTGAATATGCCCGCGACTACGCCAAACAGCGCATCCAGTTTGGCGAACCCATCGCCCACCGCCAATCCATCGCCTTCATGCTGGCGGAGATGGCCATTGATATTGACGGCGCACGCATGATGGTCTGGGAAGCCACCTGGCTGCTGGATCAGGGAAAGGACGCCACAAAGGAAACGGCCGTGATGAAACATTTTGCAGACGATATGGCCGTGCGTGTGGCCGACCAGGCGCTGCAAATCTTGGGCGGCTACGGCTACATCCGCGAATACCCGGTGGAACTGTGGCTGCGCAATGCGCGCGGGTTTGTGCAGTGGGATGGGTTGGTAATTGTGTAATTGGGTAAATGGGTAATTACTCAATTACACAATTACCCAATTGCTCTGGAGATTTGCCATGATTAGCTTTGAAATTCCCGAAAAAATTAAAAATCAACTGACCATGACGGAGATGGTGGCCAAACAGGTGATGCGCCCCTACTCCCGGCATTATGACGAACACGAACATGACCGGCCCAAAGAATTCATTGAAATGATGTGGCCGATTATGAAGCAGCAAAACAAAGCCCAGGTGGATCGGTGGAAAGCCAACGGCTCTGCCTCTAAAAAAGAAGGGCCTAACACAGCCATTTTGGGCCTTATTCTCAACATTGAGATGTTGAGCTACGGCGATGCCGGGCAGTATTTGTGCATTCCCACCGGTGGGTTGGGCGGCGCAGCCGTGGAAGCAGTAGGCACCACCGAACAAAAAATCCGCTTTATGTCCCGCTTTGCTGAAGGAGATAAACCGGCCTGGGGGGCCATGGCCATCACCGAGCCGGACGCTGGATCAGACAACAGTTCCATGCGGACAACGGCCGTACTCGACGCCGAAACAAACGAATGGATACTCAACGGCGAAAAAATCTTCATCACCAGTGGCGCGCTGGCGCTGCAAGAGTCAAACGACTTTTGTGTGGTTTGGGCCACGGTTGACCCCGCAGCCGGCCGTAAGGGAATCAAATCCTTTGTGGTAGAGGCCAACACACCGGGCGTCAGCGTCAGCCCAGGGCTGGACAAGCTGGGCATTCGCGCCAGCGATACTGTCGTCCTTTCCTTCCAGGATGCCCGCATCCCGTATGACAATCTGCTGGGCAGCGCCGAAGTGAAAGAGGCGGACACCAGCAAAGGGTTCCAGGGGGCGATGAAGACATTTGACGCCAGCCGCCCGGCGGTGGCCGCCAGTGCCGTAGGCATTGCCCGCGCCGCGTTGGAGTTCACCAAAGAGACGTTGGCAGCGGAAGGAATTGCGGTTGATTATACGAAGCCACGCCACCAGTTAACGGCCGTTGAGCGTGACCTGCTGGAAATGGAAGCGCTGTGGAAAACGGCCTGGCTGCTCACCCTCAAGGCGACCGAAGCGATTATGCACGGCCGTGGCAACCGGTTGGAAGCGAGTATGGCGAAAGCTCATGCGGGCACGGCCGTGACCCGCATCACCCAAAAAGCGGTGGAACTGCTCGGCCCGCTCGGTTACAGCCGGGAAACGCTGGCCGAAAAATGGATGCGCGACGCCAAAATCAACGACATCTATGAAGGCACCCGCCAAATCAACCTGCTCATTGTGGCCCGCGCCATCCTCGGCTACTCCCGCCGCGAGTTGAAGTGAGGGAACGAGATTGGGAGATTGAGAGACTGAGAGATTTAATCTCCCAGCCTCTCAATCTCATTTGCAAATCAGGTATACTAGCCCACAATCTGTGATTGTCTGGAGGATGGTATGGAAACAATAACGGCCGTATACGCTCAATCGTCACTACAAGAGCTTTTGCGCTCAACGATTCGGGAACACAAGCTCTATCGGATTGCCGCTGATGAAGGCGGCGCCTTTTTGTTGTCTGAAGCAGAGTACGAGAGCCTGATAGAAACCCTCCATTTGCTCTCCATACCCAATACGGCGAGTAACGCACAGAAGGCAATCAGGTGAACTTATGTTTGGCGCAGATATGCTGACGTTACAGGAGTTTGTGATGCAAGAAGCGCTGCCACTTTCGACAATTCATAACGCGGTTCTGGAATTTTTGCGTGGCCGTGATGATGCCGTCTTGTTTGGCGCACAGGCCGTCAACGCCTACGTGAGCCAACCGCGCATGACCCAGGATATAGACCTGATGTCTACACGCGCGCCAGAACTGGCAGAAGAATTGCGCGAGTATCTCGGCCAAAAATATCATATTGCCGTTCGTGTTCGGCAGGTGGCAGGGGGACGAGGTTATCGTGTTTATCAAGTGCAAAAATCAGGTAATCGGCATCTGGTAGATTTGCACGTTGTCAATCAATTGCCCCAGGCAGAACGCATCGAACAGATTCTGGTGATGACACCGGCGGAATTGATCGCCAGTAAGGTAATTGCTTACACCCGGCGTCAGGGTAAACCCAAATCCGGCACCGATTGGCGCGATATAGCCTTACTGCTGCTGACCTTTCCCGAATTAAAAGAGCCGTCCGGTGAAGTTCTGGAAAGATTGCAGTTAGCCCTGGCTGATGCCCAAACCCTGGCAACCTGGCAAAAACTGTCCACCCAGGAAATCCAGCCAGAAGATGAGGATGAGGATTTCCAATGATTGAATCACCAGTGTATGAAGAGATTATAGAGTTTATTGCGGCTGGTACAACACCAGATAGTTTGGTGGCCTTCCGTCCTTCAGAAATGGCAAAAGATCGGGTTGCTGATCTCATTCATCGTGAAAAGACGGAAGGACTCGCTCCAGAAGAAACAGCAGAGTTAGACCATTACATGCAGCTTGAACACTTGATGCGAATGGCCAAAGCCCGCGCACGACGACATCTCCAGCATGAGTAGCACCTATATCCCCGCATCGCTCAGGCAAGCGGTTATCGTTCGCGCCAATGGTTTGTGTGAATACTGTCTGATCCACGAGGAAGATAGCTATTTTGGATGTCAGGTAGATCATATCATCAGTGAAAAGCATGGCGGCCCTACTGAACTGGACAATCTGGCCTATGCCTGCACATTTTGTAACCGACAGAAAGGAAGTGATGTTAGTTCCATTGACTGGGAAAGTGGCGACTTTGTTCGCTTTTTCAATCCACGAATTGATCAATGGAATGTGCATTTCAACCTCAATGGTTATCAGATCATTCCACTCACGCCAATTGGCAGGGTGACAAGCCAAATTCTGGATTTCAATGGCATTGACAGATTGTTGGAGCGTCAAGAGTTACAGGGGTTAAACAGATACCCTTTCCCTGAAGCTCAGGTTGTTATTGGTCAATAATAATGATGGAGACGACAGAAAAAGGCATTCCGGTTTCATTACGGCCGTATTTTCAGGAATACAACCTGGACGACCTCGACCCGGCCCAAGACGCCTTCACCATCATCGAGCGCACAATGGCGCGTGGCAACCGAAATGAATTACGTTGGCTGTTTTCCTGTTACGGTGAAGATCAATTAGTATCATGGCTGCAAACGGTTGGTTGGCGCTCTCTGCCGCGCCGCCGTTTACTCTTCTGGCAGGCATATTTTGACCTGGATAACTTGCCGGAACACACAGGCATATGGTCTCACTAACAGAACCACATTGGGAACAACTCCCATTACCTTTACAACAGGTTTTGCGTGAGATTGGCCATCACCCGTTTTCGAGCCGTTTTTATCTGGCCGGTGGAACAGCTCTGGCATTGCAATTAGGGCATCGGTCATCAGCCGATTTGGATTTCTTTTCAACAACTGACGACCTGGATGAAATTAGTCGCCAGGAAATTATTTCTTCACTGAAGCAGCAATTTGCCGTCACGGTAGATGAAGGCGGATTAGCCAGCTTGTACTTGAACGTCGCCGGAGTGGATGTTGGCTTTTTTAATTACAGCTACCCCTTGTTGGCAACGCCCATCACGATTGGTGGTGTGCAATTAGCGGGTTTAGTGGACATCGGTTTAATGAAAATGGATGCCATTGCCACCAGAGCGGCCAGGAAAGATTTTTACGACCTGTATTTTATTGCCCAGGAACTTTCTTTGGATGAAATCTTCAGGCACGGGCAAAAGAAGTTCTCGGTGGTGCGTGATTTCAACATAATGGTGTTGATGGCGATGGTAGATTTCAGAAAAGCAGACCTGGAATCTCCTATCCAAACCAACCCAAACATATCGTGGGAACAGATAAAAGCATTTTTCACGCAAGAA
>CAADGU010000239.1 GCA_900696625.1 uncultured Chloroflexota bacterium
CAGTATGACGCCTACATTCCCTTCATGCTCAGCATCTACTACCTGATGGCCTACGAAGGCGGCGAGATTGTACCCGGCGACGATATGACCGGCAGTGCCTGGCGTTGGTGGCGGGTAGACGAGTTGTTTGCCAGCGGCGAACTGCTGCACCCTTCGGCCAACGATGCCTGGCTGCTGCGCCGCGCTGTCGAACTGTACCATCTGTGGCATAATCACCGCGACCGTGAAATTGAACTCCAAACTGATTTGACTCAGGAACGGCATGGTGAACCATTTACCAGAAAATGATCATCAACTAGAAAGAAAAGAAGTCCCAGATATTCACTCACCAAGTGTGACCTATTATGCTTTTTTGACCCTAATCCTTACCCTTTCAGTGATCTCGAGCATAATTGGCTTTACGAGTATGGGTGCAATTTTATTGAAGAATCCTACATTTCTTTGGGATACTTTGTCGCCAATATATGTTGGTCTTTACATGGTTGCTGCCGTCCTGAACATTGTTTCTGCCTATGGCGTCTTACGTTGGCCTAAATGGGGTGTAGTTGGGTTGATAATCGGCGTATCCACAATGATGACAATAGGATCAACCAAGTCCTTTACTGCCGGATCACCCTCGTTACTCATTCAATTCATCAGAAATCTAATCGTTTTAAGCATATTGCTGAGCGCCTTTTTCTGGTCATATAGGAAACAGTTTAGTTAAATGAAACCTATTCGTATTGAACTGCCCACGCCTTTTGACGTTGGCCCGGTGAATGTGTACCTCTTCACCGAACCGGAACCGGTGCTGGTGGATACCGGTGTGGATTCGGAGGAAAGTTGGGCGGCGTTGCAGGCCGGGTTGGCGGCACACGGTCTGGCAGTGGCCGATTTGCAGCGGGTCATCATCACCCATGCCCATGTAGACCATTTGGGCGCGGCCGCCCGGCTAACGGCCCACGGCAACGCCCAAATCCACATTGCCGACCTGGGCTATGAATGGCTGGCAGCGCCTAAACGGAAGTGGGAGCAGCGGATTGCCTTTTACCGTGACTACTTTTTAGTCCCGTGTGGGCTTGCCGCGCAGGCGCAGCAAATGGTCATTGCCTACATGACCTATGCGGCCGAAAGCTCCACACCGGTAGAACCAAAACGCATCACCCCATTCAAAGTGGGCGACCAACTGGCGATGGGTGGGCTAAAATGGGAGGTGCTGCATATGCCCGGCCACGCCAGCCACCAGACCTGCTTTTACCAGCCAACCACGCGCCAGTTTATCAGCGCCGATATGCTGCTGCACAAAGCGCCCACGCCGATTGTGGAAGAGCCACCGGATGGGAAAACACGACGGCCGTCGCTGCCCCTCCTCCTCAATTCTTTCACCGTCCTCGAAGGGTTGGACATCGCCATTGCCTACCCTGGCCATGGCCCACTCATCCACAACGCCCACGAACTCATCCGGCAGCAGCGCCAGCGCCTTCAGTCCCGCAAACAAGAAGCACTCGACCACATCCGGCAAGGCTGCCAGACCGTCATCGAACTGGTCAACACCATGTATGCCCACTACCCCGAAAACGCCCGTATCGCCGGCCTGTGGATGGTCGTCGGCTACCTCGATTTGCTCAAAGCGGAAGGGGTGGTTGAAGAGCGAGAGATTGGCGGCGTCTGGCGGTATTTTGTAAAAGGAGATTAGTCGGCGAGAGACATCCGATTTTTCAAAAAAATCGGATGTCTGACATACACCATGAAAGACATCCTTAAATCCCTCACCCTCCGTCAACTGGAACAACTGCCGCTCACTTACCGCGTCACCGTCACAGACGGGCATCTAGATTTGATGGGGCATATGAATGTGCGCCATTACCTGGGCTTTTTTGACGATGCTACCTGGCATCTCTTTGCCAGCTTTGGCATGGATCACCACTACTACACCACCAGTGGCAACGGCTCCTTTGCTTTGCAGCAGTTCATCTTTTATCTGGCAGAAGTGCGCACGGATGAAACCATCGGGATACGGTCGAGGGTGTACGGCCGTAATGACAAACGCATCCACTTCATGCACTTCATGGTCAACGAAACCACCGGCCAACTGGCCGCCACCGTGGAAATGCTCGGTTCCCACGCCAACCTGGCCATCCGCCGCACCTCACCCTTCCCACCCGCCATCGCCGCTGACATTGATGCCCTCCTGGCGGAGCATAACCGTCTTGACTGGCCCACACCTTTGTGTGGCGCTATAAGTTTGTAGTAGGCGATTTATCGCCGTGAAAGGGCAATAAATTGCCTACTACAAACGAGAAAGGAGAACTATGAACGGCCTCATGATGGATTACCAGTTGACGCTGGATCGCATTCTGGAACATGCCAACCGCGTCAGCCCGCACAAGCGCATCAGCACCTTGCAGCCCGATGGATCGCTGCACCGCTACACCTATGCCGACCTGTACGGCCGTGCCAAACGACTGGCAAAGGCACTGGTCGGGCTGGGTGTAGAACCCGGCGACCGCGTGGCTACCTTTGCCTGGAACAACTTCCAACACCTGGAACTGTATTACGCCATTCCCGGCGCGGGCGCAGTTTGCCACACGCTCAACATTCGCCTCTTCCCGGAGCAGTTGGCCTACATCGTCAACCACGCCGAAGACAAGATCGTCTTCGTTGAGGGGTCGCTGCTGCCACTGTACGAACGGGTGGCCCACGAGATTGATGGTGTGCAGCATTACGTGTTGTTTAATGCCCCCCGCGATGTGCAAACCAAATTGACCAATGTCTTGTTTTATGAGGATTTGATCGAGAGCAGCGATGAAGCATTTACCTGGCGCAGTACCGATGAGCAAATGGCCGCCGGATTGTGTTACACCAGCGGCACCACCGGCGAACCCAAAGGTGCGCTCTACAGCCACCGCTCCATGTACTTACACGCCATGGGCGCGGGGCAGGCCAACGCCCTGGGGGTAAAGGAAACGGATGTGGTGCTGCCCGTTGTGCCTCAGTTTCATGCGATGGCCTGGGGCTTGCCCTATGCCTGCGCCGCCGCCGGAGCCGAAATTATCATGCCCGGTTTGCATTTGAAGGCGGAGCCGTTGGCCCGCCTGATTGAGGAAGAGCGCGTCACGATTGCCGCCGGTGTGCCTACCATCTGGACAGGGTTGTATCACGAGTTGAAAAATAATCCGCGCGATATTTCCTGCATCCGGGCGCTGGTGGTGGGTGGTTCGGCCATGCCCCGCGCTCTGACGAAGGCGTATGAGAGCGAATTGGGCGTGAACGTGCTGCACGCCTGGGGCATGACGGAAATGTCGCCATTGGGCAGTGTGTGTAACCTGAGCAGCCAACACGCCAACCTTTCCGACGAGGAGAAATGGGACATCAAAGCCAAACAGGGCTACCCCATTTCTGGCGTGGAGATGCGGATTGTGGATGAGGTGGGGAAAGAACTGCCCTGGGACGGCCGTCAGATGGGCGAATTACAGGTGCGCGGCCCCTGGATTATTCGCCAGTATTTCAAGCGCGAGGTGTCGGAAGAGAGCTTCACCAAAGATGGCTGGTTTCGCACCGGGGACGTGGTGACGATGAGTCCTGACGGCTATATGCAGATCATGGATCGCACCAAAGATTTGGTGAAGTCGGGCGGCGAATGGATTTCTACGGTGGAACTGGAAAACGCGATTATGGCCCATCCACAGGTGATGGAAGCGGCCGTCATCGCCATACCAGACGAGAAGTGGCAGGAACGGCCGTTGGCCGCCGTCGTGCCCACCCCAGACGCCCTCAACCTGACCACCGCCGACATCACCGCCTTCCTGCAAGACAAAGTCGCCCACTGGTGGATACCGGAAACGATCCTGTTCGTAGACGAAATCCCCAAAACCAGCGTGGGCAAATTCGACAAAAAAGTGCTGCGTGGCCGGTATGCGGCCGGGCAGTTGGTTAGTGAGCAGTAAGCAGTGAGCAGTGAGCAGTAAGCAGGTGTACTGCTCACCGCTCACTTTCTTTACAATGCCCCCTCCTCTTTTCTCCCTCAAAATCCTTGACTTTAGCGCGCTGCTGCCGGGGCCGTTTGGCAGCATGATGTTGGCCGACCTGGGCGCGGATGTGCTGCGCGTGGAAGCGCCCACCCGCCCGGACATAGTGCGTTTTGTGCCGCCATATGACGGTGACGCTTCCGCCTGGCACCGGCTGTTGAACCGCAACAAACGCTCTATTGCTCTGGATTTAAAGCAGCCGGAGGCGGTGGAGATTGTGAAACGGCTGGTGGGCGCGGGCGGCTATGACATTGTCTTGGAGCAGTTTCGCCCCGGTGTGATGGGCCGGTTGGGTATTGGCTACGAGGCGCTGCGGGCGGTGCAGCCGGGGTTGATTTATTGCGCCGTCACCGGCTATGGGCAGACGGGGCCGTACCGCGACCGGGCGGGGCATGACAATAACTACCTGGCGCTGGCAGGGGTGATGAGCCACAGCGGGCGCAAGGAGGGCGGCCCGCCGCCGCTGGGGGTGCAGGTGGCGGATATTGGCGGCGGGGCCATGGGGGCAGTAGTGGGGATTCTCACGGCCGTCATCCATCGTCACCACACCGGCAAAGGGCAGTTTGTGGACATCAGCATGTTGGATATGTCCATTGCCTGGCACGCCCATGCCGTCAGCCATTACCTGGTGGGGGGCGAGACGCCAGCGCCGGAAAGCTGGCAGCTAAACGGCGGTGGGTATTATGATTTTTACGAAACGGCCGACGGCCGTTACCTCTCTGTGGGCAGCCTGGAACCAAAATTTTGGGAAGGGTTTTGCCAGGCCATCGCGCGGCCTGATCTTATTCCACGCGGTATTGACCAGTCGGCGGCCAACCAGCAGGCGCTCAAGGCAGAAATTCGGGCAGCGATTGCGGCCAAAGAGTTGAGTGCGTGGACGGCCGTATTTGCCGATTATGATGTGTGCGTGGAGCCGGTGCTGACCATCCCGGAAATGGTGGCCCACCCGCAAACACAGGCGCGGCAGATGATTGTGGATGTGCCCAAACCGGACGGTACCGCCCAACCCCAGGTGGGCAGCCCGTTCAAATTTTCGGGAACAACGGCCGTGTACCATCATGCGGGCGGGGATGTGGGGGCGGACACAACGGCCGTGCTGCACGAATTGGGCTATACGGACGCAGAGATTGAAGGATTGCGGGGGCGGGGGTATGTCGGTAATCCGTAGTCCGTAATCCGTGAACCGTAATCCGTTATCCGATTACGGTTCACGGATTACGAAATTTTCCGGCGTGGGGAACCAAACAGCCATACGCGGTGTATAGTGTGGTAGATGACGCTTTCCGGCAAGATCGAGGGTGAAGAAAGCGACCGGGCTGTGGCCGACGAACGGCCGTGGCTGCGGCTGGCGCGCCAGGGAGATGAGGCTGCCTGGGAGTGGCTGGTGGCTGCTTACCAGCAGCCGGTTTTCCGGCTGGCGTATTTGATCCTGGGTGATGGGGCTGAAGCCGAGGAAGTAGCGCAAGATGTCTTTGTGCGCGCCTATTTTTCGCTGGGCCGTTTTGATGAGTCACGGCCGTTGCGCCCCTGGCTGCTGCAAATTACCCGGAATCTGGCGCGGAATAAACGGCGTAGTTTGGGACGTTATTGGGCGGCTGTGCAGCGTTGGTGGCAGCACCAGCCGGAAACGGTGGGGACGGCAGAGGAACAGCAGGAGTCCCAATTGTTGTGGCAGGCGGTGCGGCAGTTACGGCCGTCGGCGCAGGAGATTATTTATTTGCGCTACTTTTTGGAGATGAACGAGGCGGAAACGGCCGTAGCCCTGAGCATTCAACCGGGCACGGTCAAGTCACGTCTGCATCGCGCTCTCAAGCAGTTGCAAACGGTGGTGGAACGGGATTTTCCAGAGTTAGGTGAACACAGACCCTAAGGGTTTCAGAAAACCTTTAAGGTCTTACCAGAGCATGAAAGAACAAAACGAGTTAGAGCAATGGGCAGAGCGGGTGCAGGGGTTGGCGGCTTCATTTCCCTACCCGCCGACGCCGGATACCCGGATAGTGGTGCGGCAGCGGGTGGGGTCACGGCCGTCTGTGTATTTCACCCGCTCTCCCCGGCTGGCGTGGGTAGTCATCCTGGTGGCGCTGGTATTGGCGTTGCTGGCTGTGCCGCAGGTGCGGGCGGCGATGTTGCGGCTGTTCCAGATTGGGGCCATCACTATTTTTGAGGTGGATGAGCCGCCACTGCCCAGCGCGGAGATTTGGGCGACCAAACCGGCCCGGCTGCCATTGGTGGCGCAAGGTTTGGCCAGGGAGATTTCATTGGCGGAGGCGCAGACGGCCGTGCCGGGTGGCCTTTATTTACCCACCTATCCGGCTGATCTAGGCGAACCGGATGTAGTGTATCTGGCGGAAACGGGCTGGCCGCAAACGGTTATCTCTGTCTGGAATGAGCCAACCGACCTGGCGCTGTACCAGATTGGCGCAGAGCAATTTGCTTACAAAGGCGCGCCGGTCATAGAAGAGACGGCCGTGAATGGGCAGTGGGCGCTCTGGCTGGAAGGGCCACATCGGTTTATGTTGGCGGACGGCCGTTGGCAGGAGTGGCAGTTCATCGAAAGCAACGTCCTCATCTGGTGGACACGCGATGGGCTAACGTTCCGCCTGGAAGGGGCGGAATCATTAGCGGAAGCCATACGCATGGCCGAGTCGTTACACAAATTTGAAGACGGTGGTTAGTGGCTGGCGGCTGGTACCAGCCACCATTTTGGAGGCAACTATCATGGTTAAGAAATGGATGTGGGCATTGTTGGGGTTGGTTGGTATTTGGTGTTTGTGGATGGGGGCGGTGTGGGCCGGTGGTTGGGCCGTGCTGACGTTGGAAAGTTGGCCGGAAAATGTGGTAGCCGGGGAGCCGTTTACGGTGCGTTATGCGCTGCGCCAACACGGGAATCATCTCATTTCCGGGGTGGAAGGGAAAGTCACGGCCGTACACACGGAAACAGGTGAGCGGCTGCAATTTGCGGTCACAGACGCCGGTGACGCCGGCTATTATGCGGCGACGCTGCTGCTGCCCACCGCCGGTGAATGGGGCTGGCACATTGAGAGTTTTGGCCGTTTTGAGATGCCGCCTTTGCAAACGGGTACGGCCGTGCCCACTGCGGCAGCAACACCCATGGCGTTGCTGGCCAAACCAATGTGGTTCCCCTGGCTGTTGGGGTTAATGGGCGTGGTGGTGATGGGCACGGCCGTTGGCTTGTGGCGGCGGCAGCAAACCCGCTTTGCGCCGGTAGCGGCGCTGCTGGGCGTCACCTTGTGCCTGGCCGGATTTGTGGTTACACCTGTAGTGGGGACCGGGGCTTCTGAAACGGCCGTGCCGCCGACGGCCGAACTGGGTGAAATCCTGTTTGTGGCTAAAGGATGCGCTACCTGCCACCAACATGATGGCGTGGCCTACAATGGCATTCGCACTTACATGGGGCCAAACCTGACCGATCATCAAGTTGGCGCGGAGTTTCTACGGCTGTGGCTGCGCGACCCGGCGCAGGTGCGCCCGCAAACGCTCATGCCCAACCTGGAATTGTCAGACCGTGAAATTGAGGCGCTTATTGTGTTTTTGAGTGGGGATGGGGAAACGGGTGTGAAGGAAACGGCCGTTAAATAGAGTTAGCCCAGGTTCATTCACACAGGTGCATCCATACCGGCCATCAGGTCGTCAGCCAGCTTTAGAAAATACGCCTGTAAATTGGCTATAGACAATGGCTTTACCATGCGCGGTAATAACTTGACCTGGCGTACACGCTGTAAAGAAATCGCCAGCCAGTAATCATCCATCCCCACATGCTTTTGGCGGGCGAGCGGCAGCATCTCCGCAAATGCCATCCGTTCCTGGTTGATGAAGTAGATGTCCACAAAATCCTTCTCAGCCGAGCGGTCGAACAGGGCAGAGAGTTTGTTGCTGGCAATATCCAACAAGTTATCAACCTGCAAACCAAATGCCACATTTAATTCAGTTGGCTGGAGACGATAGGGTGTGTCTTGCGCAAAATCCAGCTTGACGCTTTCACCCTCAGGTTGCGTAACAAAACACTCAATAAACGTGTTAAATGTGCGCGAGAAGTGGAGCGTTGCGCCCAACTGCTGGCAAGCATCGGTTAAAGACGGTTGCACCAGGCGGAGAGCATTGGGATCAGCCGTGAAAAAATCTAAGTCCTCAGAGAAACGATGTTGCAAATAGAATGCTGCCAGAGCCGTTCCCCCTGTCAGGTAGAAGTTTTCGGCCAGTTTGGTTTGCCCAATGGCGCTAAGTAGCTGTTTCTGAAAGGGGGTCAAAATTTCCATATCGCTGTTTGGCGTGGGGTTGCGAAAAGTACCAATCCCAGAATTCACGAATATCCTGAGGCAAGTATAGATGTGGCAGATAAGCGTGAATGGTTTCCAGACCAATGGCGCGAATGTCATCGGCCGTGCCATGCGTGAGTACCCGTTTGACATACCATTCACGGAAGGCTTCGTTGGTTTGCGCGTCGGGGGGGATATCGTAATCCCAGACCAATTTTTCGTTGATGGGTATGGGTTTCATAGCATTATTATAACAGGTTACTTGGGCATGGGCGTAAAGCCGCTGCCCATGGCCTCGTGGCTGATGCCAATGGTCACAAACGCCTCTCTGTCTACTTCGGCTATTACTTCCTTCAATTCATTGACTTGCGGTCGGGTGACGGTACACAGCACCAGATACCGCTGCTGCCCGGTATAACCGCCGGTAATGGGCCAATACGTCACACCCCGGTGAATGCGCTGCATGAGGGATTGAATCATCTCATCCGGTTTGTTGGTGATGATGGTGGCGGTGCGGGTGGTGCTGGGGCCTTCTAATGTGTAGTCAGACGCCAACCCGTTCAGGAACAACATCAAAAAGCCGTACAGCACCATGACGGGGCCAAACACCACCCCGCCCAGCAAAATGATCAGACCATCCGAGTAAAAATAGACCTGGCTGAGGGGGCGGCCTGTACGTTTTTGCAGCACCCGCCCCAAAATGCCGGTGCCGCCCATGGTGCCACCGGCGCGGTAAATGAGGCCACCACCAATACCACCGACGATGCCGCCATAGATAGTGTTCAGCAGCAGGTCATCGGTGAGGGGGAATTCCGGTAAAACTTGTGGCAGATAATACAGCATGAGATCGGTACTGACGGAAAAGATAGTGGCGGCGATGAGGGTGCGGTACAAAAAGCCCCATCGCCCCAGTTGGAAAAAGCCCAACAGCAGCAGCGGCAGATTCATGATCCAATACATCAGACCCACAGGCCAGCCGGTGAACTGGTTGATGATGATGCCCAGGCCAGAGATACCGCCGGCGACGATGTTGTTGGGCACCTGAAAAATGACGTAGGCGGCGGATACAATCAAAACGCCAATGGTGAGCAGAAATAAGGTTTTTGTTTCATGCCAGATGGTGGCGCGTGACGGCCGTGACCATGTTTTCATCTACTTTCTCTCCTCTATGAATGTAGTTGGTGGCTGGTGGTTGGCGGCTTGTGCCCACCAACAGCCACTAACAACTCTACTTTTCACTTAACGGATTGGCAATAATCAACCATTAGCAAAAACCGGGTGATGGTGGACATCCGATTTCTCCAAGAAATCGGATGCCTGGCCGGGGCGCGCTCCGCCTTACGGCGAAACAGGGTGTGATTTGTGCCTGTAGCCAAGACAGATACAATGGTGAACATGGCCGATATGTTTGGTTCTGCAATCGGCAGCAAGTCTTGGAATCTTTTATGAGAGTCAATCTCCTATGGTAATCAATCTTCCCATCTCCCATCTCATCCAACCGCATGAACATTGAGCGTATCCAGCGTGATTCCCCATCCACGGCCAAACGCCGTTTTCGCCTGGGTTATGACAAAACCACTGGTTTGCTGCTCATTTCACCCTGGCTGGTAGGATTTTTCCTGTTTAAGCTGCTGCCCATCCTGGCTTCGTTTGGCCTTTCCTTCACCAACTTTTACCTGCTGGAACCAGGCCAGACCCGGTTTGTGGGGCTGGAGAATTATGCCCGGTTGCTAGAGGATGAAGCGGTTGGGTTTCTGATTGTGGCTACCATCAGCACCGCCATCAGCACTATTCCCTTACAGTTGGTCGCGTCCACATTATTGGCCGCATTGTTGAGCAGCCCCCGGCTCAAAGCGCGCACCGCCCTGCGCACCCTCTTTTTCCTGCCGAGCATTATCCCCGGTGTGGCCATTCTCTTCATGTGGTTTGGTTTTACCGATCCCAATATCGGCTGGTTGAACCGGTTTATTTTACGGCCGTTGGGCCTCACCGGCTTCAACGACCTCTATTCCGATGCTGCCTATGCCCTGCTCATTGCCATCAACTCCCTCTGGGCCATTGGCCCCGGTATGCTCATCATGCTGGCTGCCATGCAAAGCGTCTCCTCTGAAATACAGGAAGCCGCCCGTGTAGATGGCGCTGGGCCGCTGCTGCGCTTCTTTCGCATCACCCTGCCACTGATTACCCCCGCCATCTTCTTTGCCCTGGTCATCAACCTCATCGCCGTTTTTGGCGGCGTCATCCTGCTCGATAGGGGCAGCACCTTTCGCGGCGGCGCATCCCCCTTCGACAGCTACATTACCTACTGGATATTTGAACGATGGCAGTTAGGGTATGCCGCCAGCCTGGCCTGGCTCTTTTTTGCGCTGGTCATGGTCGTCATCGTTATTCTTTTCACCACCTCTCGTCGTTGGGTCTATTATCCAGATCGTGGGGATTGAAAAAGCAATTGGGTAATTGAGCAATTACTCAATTACCCAATTACTCAATTACCTGAACTAACCCATGCAAACCCATTCCACGCCACCAAAAGCCGTTGTACCCCATACCTACATCAGTCTGCGCCGCTGGGAATTATTGGGGACGGCGTTATTTAATCTGCTGATATTTACGCTGCTGATTGCCTATCTATTTCCCATTCTGTACATCATTTCCACCGCCTTCATGGAGAGCGCCCAACTGCGGGACCGCAACGCGCCGCCGTACCCTGCCCGGCAGGTGCGCTTTGAATATGAAGGCAAGGAACGTATGATCTATAACGTGCCTTATGCCGAAGGTCAGCGCCAATTAGCGTTGGTAGCGCCCGGCCGTACCAGCAGCGAATTTGTTGATCCGCAAAACCCGGAAGCCGGGTTGATTCAATGGGAAGGTAACTGGCGCATTCTCGTTGGGGTATATGAATTTCACTGGACATGGGAGAACTTTAACCTGCTCTTCCGTTCCCTTCGTTTGCCGCAAATGCTCAAGAACACCTTATTGCTGGCCTTCATCACGGAAATAGGGGTGCTGCTTTCTTCGATTGTGGTCGCTTATGGTTTTGCCCGCTTCCCCCTACCCGGCGGTAATTTCCTTTTTTACCTGATGATCGCCACCATTCTCATCCCGGAAAACGTGACACTGATTCCCACTTACTACATTTTTGTGCGTGTGCTGCATTGGGATGGTTCCTGGCTGCCGCTTGTTGTCCCCTTCTTTTTCGGCAATGCCGTCTACATTTTCCTGCTGCGTCAGAACTTCAGGAGTATCCCCAAAGAGATGGACGAGGCAGCCATGCTGGATGGTGCCGGGCCGATCCGCACCTTGGTTTCGGTCATTTTGCCGCAGTCCTGGCCGGTGGTTATAACCGTTTCTCTGCTGCACTTCTTCTACATGTGGAATGAAACACGTCAGGCAGCGCTTTATCTCAGCACCCGCCGCGACCTGATTCCCATTTCCTTTGGCATCCAAAATTTTCAATCACTCTCCCCGGTGATCAACCAGCTTGAGGCCAGCGCGCTGTTGATTATGATTGTGCCGGTGTTAGTGCTGCTGCTCTCGCAGCGCCACTTCATGCGCAACCTGGTCATTACCGGCGCCGAAAGGTAAGTAGGATTTGTTCGGAGGGGAGGCTTTAGCCGATAGTCGGCTAAAGCCTCCCCTCCGAACGACAACAAAGTTTATGCCATCATCTCCTTCAAAACGCACTATTTTTTTCATCTGGGCAGGTTGGGCGGCCATTATGCTGCTTTACCATATCTGGGCGCCGGCCCGGTTGACGGTACAGCGACCAGACAGCGCGTTAAGCTGGACGGCCGAATCTACCCGTTCAGGTGGCCCCCAAGACAATAAGTATTATTTGCAGGAGCCATTCCTCAACCGGCATGTGGCCTGGGACTCCGAGTATTACCTGGCTATTGCTCTTGGTGGTTATGAAGACCCGCACCCAGATCGGGTGGGGGAAACGTTTGGCGTCGTGCGTACCGGCGGTGGGTTTTGGCCCTTTGTCGTGCCCGAAAGTCAGGGAGAAGCCCGTGCTGGCATTTCGCTTAGTTATGCTTTTTTCCCGTTTTATCCCTTCCTGATTCGGCTGTTGATGCCCCTGTTGGGGTTATTGGGACTGACGCCGTTGGCGGCGGCGGCCTTAGCCGGGGTGACTATTTCGCTGTTGGGTACTCTGGCGGCAGCCATGTCCCTGTTTGAATTGGGCCGGGATGAATTGGGGGCGGAAGGTGGGCTGCGGGCGGCTTTTTATTTACTCATCTTCCCCAGTGCCTTTTTCCTGGCAGTGGTGTATACGGAGGGATTGTTTTTAGGGTTGGCCTTTTCCAGCTTGCTGCTGCTGCGGCGGGGCTATTGGGGGTGGGCGGCGCTGCTGGCGGTGCTGGCGACCTTTACGCGGGCGGCTGGTGTGCTGCTGGTGGTACCACTGTTGATGTCTTGGGTGAAACAGGGGGAATGGCTGGAATTGGATATGGAATGGCGACAGATTTATTTTCGGGGGTTGCCCTGGAAAGCAATCGGCCATGCGTTGGTGGTGTTTGCGCCGCTGCTGGCGTTTGTGGTCTGGCGGCTATCTTATTTTGGTATGGCTTTTAGCCGGGTGGAGGATGCGTTTTTTGGGCGTGGTTTTCTCGATTTGCCTGGAACCTATTGGGCCTGGCGGCAGGCGTTTTACAATATGGTGGGCAGTAATCCGCAGGCGACGGCATATTATGTGGTGGAATTTGGGGCGATTGTGCTGGCGTTTACGGCCTGTATTGCCGGGCTGCGCCAATATCCTGATCTGGCCTGGTTTGGGCTGCTGGTTGTGGTTTTGTCGTTTGCCAGTGGCCCGGCCCAGGGAATGTACCGCTATGTGCTGGCGGCGCCACCGATCTTTTTGTTTTTGAGCCGGTGGGGGGCACGGCCGTCCTTTGACCGCGTCTGGACGATTGCCAGTGTACTGCTGATGGGGGTGATGGCGATGATGTTTATGTTTGATATGTGGGCCGGGTGAGCCGGGTGTGACAATCTTCATGGAAAAACAGGCTAAAGAGCATAACGGCCGTACCCCCATCTCCGGTATCATCTTGAAAGCGATTGGAGATTGGGCAGCCGCTAATCTCCAATCGCCTATCTCTTATTCCACATATGGAGGCCAAAAATGAACCAGCAAGATAATACACCACAGGCAGGTGTACGGCCGTTTCCCACCGGCATAGACCTGCTGCATGATCCCATCCTTAACAAAGGGATGGCTTTTACCGCCGATGAACGTGAACAGTTCCAACTGCGCGGCCTGCTGCCGCCGCGCGTGCTTACCCAAGATTTACAGGCAGAACGGGTGCTGCGGAACTTCCACAAGAAGCCCAATGACCTGGAAAAGTACATCTTCTTGCTCAGCCTGGAAGACCGCAATGAAGCACTGTTTTACCGGGTAGTCATGGACAATCTTATGGAAATGATGCCCATTATTTATACGCCGACGGTGGGGCAGGCCTGCCTGGAATTTGGCAATATCTTTCGCCGCCCACGTGGTCTGTATATTTCTGCCGAGGACCGGGGACGGATAGCCGACATTCTCCACCATTGGCCGCACGATGATGTGCGCGTGGTGGTTATTACCGATGGCGAGCGGATTTTGGGATTGGGCGACCTGGGCGCGCATGGTATGGGCATCCCCGTGGGCAAGTTGTCGTTGTACACGGCCTGTGCCGGGATTGATCCGGCCACGACGCTGCCGGTGACGTTAGACGTGGGCACCAATAATCAACGATTGCTCGACGACCCGTTTTACATCGGCCTGCCCCAAAACCGCCTGCGTGGTGAGGCGTATGATGCGTTGGTGGATGAATTTATGACGGCCGTGACCGCCCGCTTCCCCCATGCCCTCATCCAGTTTGAAGACTTCTCCAACCAGAACGCCTTCCGTCTGCTGCATAAATACCGGAATCAATACCGCACCTTTAATGATGACATTCAGGGCACAGCCGGCGTAGCATTGGCCGGGTTGTATTCGGCGCTGCGGTTAAACGGCGGCAAATTGGCGGAACAGCGGCTGCTCTTTTTAGGGGCCGGCGAAGCGGGGATTGGCATTGCCGATCTGGTCGTCTCGGCCATGATGCAAGAGGGGCTGACGGCTGAGGCTGCCCGCCAACAATGCTGGTTTGTGGATTCACGCGGCCTGGTAGAGTCCAGCCGGTCTGACCTGGCCGAACACAAACTGCCCTATGCCCATGATCATGCCCCGCTGACCACTTTTCTGGAAGCGGTGGAGGCGTTGCAGCCAACCGGCATTATTGGCGTGTCTGGCATGCCGCGGATGTTTACGCAGCCGGTGGTGGAGGCTATGGCCCGTTTGAATGAACAACCCATCGTTTTTGCCCTGTCTAATCCCACCGCAAACTCTGAATGTACGGCCGAGCAAGCGTACCGGTGGACAAATGGCCGGGCTATTTTTGCCAGCGGCAGCCCCTTTGACCCGGTGGAACTGGACGGCCGTACCTACATCCCCGGCCAGGGCAACAATTCCTACATCTTCCCCGGCGTGGGTCTGGGGGTGGTGGCCACGGGGGCGCGGCATGTTACCGATGATATGTTCCTGGCGGCGGCGCAAACGCTGGCGCAATTGGTAACGCCGGCAGACCTGGCTGCCGGGCTGATTTACCCCTCGTTGAAACGGATTCGAGAAGTATCGGCGCATATTGCCACGGCCGTAGCCGAAATCGTCTACACCCATGATCTGGCTACCGTACCCCGGCCTGCCGATTTGCTGGCTTTCATGCAGGCGCAGATGTACCAGCCGGTGTATCGGGACTATGCTGCCTGATGAAGGTGGCTCTTGGGGAATTCATGGGGTTGACAAGCCGTGATGCGTGACACGTGATGCGTGACCAGAGAGACCTCACGCATCACGCTGGACCCCACAAAACCATGAAGAACCATGAAAATCTATGATCTGACCTTATCCATAACGCCTGATCTCATCGTCTGGCCCGGTGATCCGCCGCTGCAATTTTCGCAGCCATACCATCTGGAACGCGGCGACATTTGCACTGTCACCCGGCTGAGCCTGAGTGTGCATACCGGCACCCATCTGGATGCCCCCGCCCATTTTGTGCGCGGCGGCGCCGGCGTGGAGGCGCTGGCCCTGTCCACCCTCATTGGCCCGGCGCTGGTGGTAGAGGCATTGGCGGTACCGGCGCTGACGGCGGCCGTGTTGGCGGCGCTGCCCATTCCGCCCGGCGTTGAGCGTCTGCTGGTGAAAACGGACAATGCCGCCCGCTGGACGGCTGGTGAGACCACTTTTTATGAGGAGTATGTGGCGGTTACGGCCGATGGCGCCCGCTGGTTGGTGGACAACGGCATCAAACTGATTGGCGTGGATTACCTGTCGGTGGCGCCATTTGCGGAACTGGTGGCGCCGCACGAGATTTTGTTGAATGCGGGCGTCATCCCGGTGGAGGGACTCAACCTGGATGGCGTTCCGCCAGGCCCTTACCAATTGGTGTGCCTGCCACTGCTCATTCCCGGCAGTGACGGCGCTCCCTGCCGGACGGTGCTGCTGGCAGCGGATTAGAGCTGTGTGCGGGCAATTTCCAGTGGACTGACGGCCAGGATGGCCAGCGCCGCCTCCAGGCGTTGGCGCAGGTTGGCAGGTGCGGCAAGGGTGGGGGAGAGGGCGGCCATCATGTTGTCGGCAAGTTCTTCGATGGCCTGTTCCAGCAAAGTGATGGGATGTTTGCGATCCCGAATGGTGAATTCGGTGTACTGATCGCGCCAGGGAGCGAGGCGCCGCTGGAGCAGATGCAGCGTTTGCGGATTGAGTTCCAGGTTGATGGCGATGCCGTTTGGTTTTTCCTGGATTTCAAAAATGTAGATGTCGCGGGGTGGCTGCCCCTGAGAGAGGGCGACGATTTCTTGTAGTTCGTTGACGGCTTGCAGAAAGGGGGACAACTGCATGAGCAAATAGGGGGGGCGTAACAGGTGGGGGTGATTATCCAGAGTGTTGCGCCCTTTTAGGAGGATGGTCAGCCGTTTAACGGCCGTATGCGCGGCCTTGAAACAAACAACGACCGTAAGCAGCCCCAACCGTATCTGATCGCCGCTTTGAAGGTGGTAAATTTTGCCGGGTTCCAACATTTGCTGGTTAAGCCAGGTGCCGTTGGTGCTGCCCAGGTCACTGCACGTGAAACCACCTGCGGCCGGCAAGATAACGGCATGGCGGCGGGAAACGCTGTGCCCCAACTGGCTGAGTTGGGAAATATCCACCATCTGTTCGCCGGTGTTGGCCGCGTCGCGTCCCAATATCAGATTTCTAACGATGGGAAAGATGAGGGGTTCGGCGCTGCTGCTGATAAACAGGGCCAGACTGCCGTCAGGCAGGCTGTTCAAAGTTTTGTCGTATTGGGCTTTGTATGTATTGGTACCCCAGATTGTTTCCTGCCGTTTTCGTTCCGTTTCTAATTGGGGGTCTTGGGCTACCAGCGGTGCGCCGCAATGTTGGCAATGGGTGGCGCGCCATTGGTTGGTGTGCTGGCAAAAAATACAAAACAGGCCGTCCTTTCCATTTGGTGATTGATTCATCACCAGTATTGTATGGATGAGGGACGGCCGTGAAAATGAGAGAAAGATGCTATGGGGTGGGCAGCGCGGTTAAGCCGACATCCTTTTGTCGCGCAGCAAGATCAGGTCAATGTGGTGTTCATGGGCATAATCGAGCAGGGAAACGGCCGTGTCTTCCACCAGGCTATCTACCGTCACCCCCGCCTGCTGTGTCTGCGCCTGCAAACCACGCAGCGCTGTAAACAACGCTTCCTCATCCAGATCATCATCACGCCCCACATGCAGCAGCACCAATTCGGCCGATGGCGTCATCTCCAGCGCCACTTCAATGTCTGGGCTGTCCATACATTCGCTGTCAAACGGCAGCAGCAAACGCCGAAAAGCCGGTTTATCCGCCGCCGACAATAGTGTTTTGGCTGAATTCACCGGCAAACACGGTACCAATTCAGGTTTTTCAGAAAAACGTGCATCTTGTTTTGTATAAACAGCCATTTTATTCTCCTCCGCAACTTCTTCAGTGCGTACCGCCTCGTTCGCAGTGGTGGCAACCCCTCAGGCGGAAATGTAAGAACTTCATGCAGTGCCTACAGTGTAAAAGATTCCTGTCCCTGGCACAACAAATTTTCAGGGTTTCCCGGTGGCTTAATGGTGGTCTAATGGGGCTATTTGTGATCGGGCTATAGTGCTAACGTATTGTTGACACCTGCCGGTTTCCCTTGTTAAGCTTTGTTCATTAACAATTTATCCTTTTCTGTTCTAATTTTTGGAGATGGTTTCATGTTATTCATAAAGGAAGGACAGGAAGGCCAGGGATTGATGGAATACGCGCTGGTGTTGGTGTTTGTTGCGGTCGTGATCATCGCCATTCTGACGGTGTTAGGCCCGCAAATAGGCAACATGTACAGCCGGGTCACCGTCGCCTTTTAAGGTGTATCCTCTGGCCAGCGCCTCGCCAACGCGAGGCGCTTTTTTTTGTGTTATAATCGCCGCCTAAATGGTGAGGAACTTGACGATACATGACAATCCCTTCATTTGAGACCATCCAATCCTACCTGACAATTTTTGCCGCCGTTACCGGCGCGCTGCTGGCAGCCTTGTGGATTAGCCTGGTGATTTGGGCGTTTCGGGATATGCGTGCCCGCTCGCGTGACCCGTTTGCGCAACTGCTGGCGGCATTGGTGGTGGCGGTGCTGCCGGTGGTGGGCATCATCATCTACCTCATTTTGCGGCCGCGTGAGACACTGGCGGAGGCATATGAACGGGCGCTAGAAGAGGAGGCGCTGCTGCAAGAGATCGAGGAACGGCCGCGCTGCCCTGGCTGCTCCCGCACGACGGAATCGAACTGGTTATTGTGCCCCTACTGCCACACGCGCCTCAAAAAAGCCTGCCCAGACTGCAACTCCTTATTGGATTTGCAATGGAATATCTGCCCGTTTTGCGGGAATCACCACATTGATCCCTATCAGGCAGAAGCGGGTGAGGGCACGGCCGTGCCGCCCGCACCCACGCCTACCAACGGCAACTTTCCACTCCCCATCCAGGAACCTGAACAATAACAAAACGACCTGCCACTGGCAGGTCGTTTTGTTTTAGGGAAAATGTAATCGTTCTCAGGTCTACCGTGAATAGATAAAGTAAGGTTATGCCTTTGAAGGGCCGATGTATTGGGCGTCGCCAAAACCCAAAAGCAGATACCCGATTGCCTGGAAAAGCCACAACAAAACAACGCCATACAACGCATCTTTCCCAAAAGCCTTGGCTACATCAATGGCGATGAGTAGGGATACGACGATATTGACGAAAGGAATGAAGTACAAAAGAACCCACCATCCGGGGCGTCCGGCAATCAGGCAGAGTACGTACAAATTATAGATGGGGATGATGGCGGCCCAACCTGGCTGCCCGGCTTTTTCAAAGGTTTTCCAAAAGCCGGCGATGATCAGCACGATTATGGCCAGCCAGCAGATAAAACTGAAACCGCCAAACAAAAAGCCGATGATACCCCCACCGTCGTCTTGTAAGATATTGGCTAGAATTGGTAAGAAGGTCATTGTTTACTCTCCTGTGTTTTGCTCTGCAGCCAGAGACGATTACATACCTATTGTATTATGTTAGTCAGCAGTCGCGCTAGAAGTTACATAAAGGGTGTGCGGAGTTTTTGTTGATACCAGAGAGGAGTTCGCACGCCCACGTGCGAACGGACACGTGGGCGTGCCCTACTCCTCAACAAGAAATCCGCACGCCGGCCATAAATAACAGGGCAGTGGATGGGAAATTGAGCGGATAGATGATCTGTACGGCCGTGACCGTGGTTGCCGCTCAACTCCCCGACGGTTTCCGATAAGTCGCCTCTGAAAAGCCCAACACCAGATACATGATCCAGGGCAGGAAAAAGAGCAAAATGCCGGTGAGCGTCGTCTTGCCAAAGGCGTAAGCTGTGTCCAGCGCCACCATCAGCCAGATGACGAGGTTCAGGATGGGCACAAAAAACAAGAGCATCCACCAGCCAGGGCGGCCTGCCAGCTTCACCATGAAATACCAGTTGAGAATGGGGATCACGGCCGTCCAGCCCGGCTCCCCCGCTTTTGCCAACGTTTTCCACAAACCGGCGGCAAACACAACGTACAGCGCCAGACCAAAAAAAGAACTCAGGGTTGTAATCGTAGCGATATTGTCAGCGGATAAAGTCACGAAATTTCTCCTTTATGTCATGTTCCCGGTTACTTATATCTCATTATGGGCAGGCTGACAATGGCGTTTTACGTTTCGGCTTTTTGCCAATATACTTGGGGCGCAAACCCTTACAAATTGACAACGCGAAGGAGGCTGAGATGGCTGAAAACAAAAATATGGTAGGCGAAGTGTACTATCCGGCGCCGGAAGTGATTACCCGCGCCCACATTTCCGACTATGACAAAGTCCATGCGGAAGCGTCGGCAGACCTGGCTGGCTTTTGGGGCAAAATTGCTGCCGAAAATTACGAATGGTACAAGCCGTGGGAAACCGTTTTGGATGACAGGAACGCCCCCTTTTACAAATGGTTTGTAGGGGCCAAAGTGAACATCATCCACAATGCGCTGGATAGACATATGCGCACGGCCGTGCGCAACAAAGCCGCCCTCATCTTTGAAGGGGAACCGGGGGACGTGCGTACCTACACCTACCAGCAGCTCAATTTTGAAGTATGCAAATTTGCCAGCGTCCTGCGCTCCATGGGCGTCAGCAAAGGCGACCGTGTCACCATCTACATGGGCCGCATCCCCGAACTGATCATCGCCATGCTCGCCTGCGCCAAAGTAGGCGCGATGCACTCCGTCGTCTATGGCGGTTTTTCCACCGAAGCCCTGCTGGGGCGCATTGATGACAGCAAATCCAAACTGCTCATCACCTGTGATGGCGCCTGGCTGCGTGGCAAAATTGTGGAACTCAAACAAATTGCCAACGAAGCCGTAGACCGTGCCGGTACCATCCAATCAGTCATTTGTGTCAAGCGTACCGGGCAAGAGGTGGAAATGGTGTCCGGGCGTGATTACTGGTACCACGACCTGATGAACCTGCCCATTGCCGACCCCAAAGCAGCCACACAGGTTATGGATGCGGAAGACCCGCTCTTCATCCTCTACACCTCCGGCACCACCGGCAAACCCAAGGCTATTTTACACACCCATGGCGGCTACATGGTCTGGACGAGTACCACATTGAAATGGACATTTGACGTGAAACCGGATGATGTCTGGTGGTGTGCCGCCGATCCGGGCTGGATTACCGGACACAGCTACATCGTCTATGCGCCGCTGATTTTGGGCGCGACCAGCGTGATGTATGAAGGCGCGCCTACCCAGCCCTATCCGGATCGCTGGTGGTCTATCGTGGCCAAATACGGCGTTTCCATCATGTACACCGCGCCTACAGCCATTCGTGGCCTGATGCGGTTCGGCGAAAGCTGGCCGAACAAACACGATCTCTCTTCGCTGCGGCTGCTCGGTACGGTGGGGGAACCCATTAACCCCGAAGCGTGGCGGTGGTATCATCGCGTGATTGGCAAGGAACGCTGCCCCATTATGGACACCTGGTGGCAGACGGAAACGGGCGGTTTTATGATTACCCCACTGCCCTGTGTGCCCTTAAAGCCGGGGTCAGCCACCCGCGCCTTCCCCGGCGTCCAGATAGATGTGGTGGATGAAGAAGGCGATCCCGTCGCCGCCAACGAGGAAGGCTACCTGGTCATCCAATCTCCCTGGCCTGGTATGCTGCGCACCGTTTATCAGGACCCTGACCGGTATGTGCAGCAGTATTGGAGCCGTTTTGCCGAACAGGGCTGGTACCTGCCCGGTGACAGCGCCCGCAAGGATGAAGATGGGTATATCTGGGTGATCGGCCGTATAGACGATGTGATCAAAGTGTCCGGTTATCGCCTGGGCACAGCCGAGATTGAAAGCGCCCTGGTCAGCCATCCGGCTGTGGCCGAAGCAGCCGCCATTGGCATTCCTGACCCTAACGAAGTGAAAGGGAATATCATCAAAGCGTACTGCATTTTGCGCCAGGGGTATGACGCCACCGAAAAACTGGCCCACGAACTGCGGGACCATGTGGGGCATGAAATGGGGCCGATTGCCAAACCGGAAACAGTGGAATTTGTCACTTCCCTCCCCAAAACGCGTTCCGGCAAAATTATGCGCCGCGTCCTCAAAGCCCGCGCCCAGGGCCATGATGAGGGCGATCTTTCTACTTTGGAAGAATAATGATGCGAGATGCGTGACGAGTGATGCGTGAATGGATGTTACGGGTCACTTGTCACGCATCACTCGTCACGCATCACAGGTTTTACGACGACAGATTAACCAGCCACAACACAGTCGCCGGGATTAGCATGACGATAATCAGCGCCACCGCTTGTAAGCCCATGAAGGGCAGCGCGCCTTTGTGAATGTCCAACGTGGGTACTTCGGGTGGGGCCACACTTTGCAGATAAAATAGGGAAAACCCAACCGGCGGTGAAATAAACGCCATGTTCAGGTTTATAGCCATCATCACCGTAAACCAGATCAAATCTACGTTTAACAAGATGGCGGCGGGGATAAAGATGGGCAGGGCGATAAAGCTGATTTCCAAAAATTCCAGGTTGATGCCTAACAAAAAGATGGCGATGTTGGCCACAATGATGAAACCCCAGTAACCACCTGGTATGTTAGTCAGCAGTTGGGTGGCAAATTGCTGCCCGCCCAAATTGTCAAAAACCAGGCTAAACAAATTGGAACAGAAGAGGATCATCAAGACCAGTGAGGTGATATTGGCGGTGGAGCGGGCGGCCTGGGTGATGACTTTCCAGGTGAAATTGCGATTGAAGGCCGCCAGGACGCAGGCGCCAAATGCGCCGACGGCGCCGGCTTCGGTGGGGGTAGCCAGGCCGGTAAAAATGCTGCCCAACACGGCAAAGATGAGGATGAGGGGCGGCACCACCGCTACCAGGGTGCGGCGGGCCAATGCCCACCCTTTCAGGGTACGCGCTTCTTTGGGTATGGGGGGGGCCAGCGACGGCCGTAAAAAACCCACCACCAACACATAAACCGCATACAAACCGGCCAAAATCAGACCAGGGATCAGCGCCCCCAGGAAAAGTTTGCCCACAGACACCCCCACTTGCTGGCTCAGCACAACCAATACCAGACTGGGCGGGATGAGCTGCGCCAGTGTGCCAGAAGCAACGATGACGCCGGTAGAAAGCTTGTTGTTGTAGCCGTACCGCACCATGATGGGCAGCGCCAGCAGCCCCATGACGATCACCGTAGCGGCTACCACGCCGGTAGCGGCGGCCAGCAGCGTGCCCACAATCACCACCGCTAACGCCAGCCCGCCGGGTAATGGCCCCATCAACAGGCCAATCGTTTCCAGCAGTCGCTCGGCCAAACCGGACTTCTCAAATATGGCGCCCATAAAGACAAAAAATGGTATCGCCAGCAAGGTGAAGTCTGACATGGAGCCAAACCAGCGGTTAGGCAGCAGCCGGAGGATATTCAAATCAAAGGCGCCCAGCGCCAGCCCAATCGCGCCAAAGACGATGGCGGTACCGGCAAATGAAAAAGCGACCGGATATCCGCTCAGGATGAGGAATAAGAACAAGACAAACATGATGATGGCTACCCATTCAAATCCCGATCCCATACCTTCTCCTCGTAAATACGTTTGTAGTAGGCGATTCATCGCCTGCTGACGGCACTAAAGTGCCTACTACAAACGATTAAGACCGGTTGCCAACCGGCGTTGCAATTATCACTCAATGCGCAGCGGTGCTTCCTTATCTTCGGGGCTGGTGCGCTGCAATTCTTCAATGTCACGCAGTGTGCCGTATAAGCGGATGAGTTCAACAATGGCTTGCAGCAGCAGCGTGAAAAAGCCAACCAGAATCATAGTTTTAATGGGAGCGCGGGGCAGACCGCTGGGGTCAGGCGACATCTCCCAGGTTCCCCATGTGCCATCAAAGCGACGCCCCCAGGAGAGCATGACCGGATTGTAGGTGACATATAGACCCAAAAGGCAGAAGGGCACGAGGGCGATCAGATGCCCGACAAAATCTATGATCGCTTTACGTTTCAGGCTTTGCTGACCGTACCAGAAATCTACGCGGACGTTGATGTTGTGTTTGAGGATATAGGCGAAGCCAAAAAAGAAGATGAGGGAGTAGAGGTACCACTGAATTTCAATGATGGCGTTGGACGTCAGCCTGACACCCACAAACCTGCCGGCATACCGGAGGACCACATTGGCAAAACCGATGAAGACGGTGGGCAGTACCAGGTACATGGAGATAGCGCCTAGCCCTTCGGTTAGTTTGTCAATCGCATTCGCATAGAGACGGAGGATGCGGATCATGGATTAGGAATTAGGAATTATGAATCAGGAAGCGTGAGAACAAGGATACTTTATGTTAGTTAATCCGGCAATTTTTAGTTGTCGGGGGGGCGAATGAGCAAGACAGGAATGGTGGCGCGGCTGATTACTTTTTCGGCGACGTTGCCAAACATGAGCCGTTTGAGGCCGGTA
Source organism: uncultured Chloroflexota bacterium (assembly GCA_900696625.1). Lineage (GTDB taxonomy): Bacteria > Chloroflexota > Anaerolineae > Promineifilales > Promineifilaceae > CAADGU01. The sequence goes on from CAADGU010000239.1 coordinate 23,849, forward strand.
AAGCCGTGTGTAGACATGATGATGGTATCGGCGTTTTCCGTCACGGCCGTGTCCAATATCATCTCATGTACCGGTTCACCTTTGCGGATAACGGCCGTGACCATATACCCCTCATCCCGTAATGCCTGTTCTTTTTCGCGCAGATATTGGCTGGCATCCTGGGTTTCGTGTGCCTGGGCCGCACGCTCCGCCGATGGCATCTCTGCCCGCATTTCCCCTTCCCAACCTGATGTGGTCACATGCAGCAGCAGCAGGTGACTTTGATACTGCCCGGCCAACGAGCGCGCATAACGCAGCGTGAGTTCACCAAAAGGGGAACCATCTAATGGGATGAGCAGTTTTTGGAACATGGCAGATTTTCCTCCTTACTTATGCTAGGCACAATGTTACGCTATACCTGACCAGGTGACAAAAATCAACAAAGAACAGGCCATGCCCCTGTCCCTTTTACCTCACAATTGGTATAAACAAGGGAAACCATCCACGAGAGGAGAATTGATCGTGAAACTTGTTACTTTTACCCACAAAGGCCGTGCCGCCATCGGCGCAGTCGTGCATGACCAGATTGTAGACCTGAGCCACCTGGCCCCAGATATGCAGACGTTCATCGAGTCAGGGGCAGAAGGGTTGGCGGCGGCCCAAAAAACCATCGCCACCGCCGGCCATACCATCCTCCTCACGGCCGTACACCTGCTGGCCCCCATCCCCATCCCCCGCCGCAACGTCATTTGCCTGGGGCTGAACTATAGCGAACACGTCAAGGAGTCGTATGGCGCGCGCGGGCAGGAGGCTAAATTGCCGGAAACGCCGGTGGTGTTTACCAAAGCGACAACGGCCGTCACCGGCCCCACCGGCCCCATTCCCTATGACCCTGCCGTTACCACCCAACTGGATTGGGAAGTGGAACTGGCGGTCATTGTGGGGCGCGCGGGCAAAAATATCCCGGCAGCCGAAGCCATGTCTTACGTCTACGGTTATACCGTGCTGAACGACATCAGCGCCCGCGACCTGCAAATGGCCGGTAAACAATACTTCAAAGGTAAAAGCCTGGATGGCGCCTGCCCCATTGGCCCCTGGATCGTCACCGCCGACGAACTGCCCGACCCCCACAACCTGCGCCTGATCTGTCGCGTGAACGGCGTTGTCAAACAAGACGGCCGTACCGACATCATGATTTTCAACATCCCCGCCACCATCGCTTACCTGTCACTAGGCATGACCCTGCTGCCCGGCGACATCATCGCCACCGGCACTCCGGACGGCGTCGGTTTTGCCCGCACCCCACCTGAATTTTTGCAGCCCGGCGATGTGCTGGAAAGCGAGATTGAGGGGATTGGCGTCTTACGAAATCCGGTAATCGGTAATCGGTGAACGGTTTCCCGACCGCCGATTACCGTTCACGGTGACACATCCACAAACACCGTCATACCCCAACGCAGGGGCAGGTCGCCGGCATCCCCCAGTTCTATTGTTACCACGTAGGTCACATCGCCGCGCATTGGGGTGGCGACGCTGTCAATATCGGTTATAACGCCGCGCAATAAGGCGCCAGGGATGGCGTCCACGTTCAGTTCGGCTGCATTTCCCGGCTGAATGTTGATCACATCCAGTTCGGTCAGGTCACTGGTCTTCACCAACCAGTTACTCAAATCGGCCAGGCTAAGCACGGGTACACCCGGCGCTGCCAGTTCCCCCAACTCCGGCCGAATGCTGGCGACAATACCGGTAAAAGGGGCGCGCAGGGTGGTACGTGCCAGTGCCAATTCCGCTGCCCGCACGTTAGCCTGGGCCTGCAAGAGGGCTGCCTCCGCCTGGGCTACGCCCGCCTGAGCCTGGGTGACGGCCGTTTCTGCCTGGGCTACGGCCGTTTGCGCCAACTCCACCGCCACTTCCGCTTGCTTAATCTGTTCTGGCGTTGCCCCGGCCTCAGCCAGCGCCAGCCGCGCCTCTGCCAGATCCCGGTTCGCCTGGGCAATGGTTACGCCGCCGCTGGCTGCTGCCCGCTGCCCCGCCGTTGGCCCTACCAGCAGCGCATCCAACATAGCCTGCGCCGCCGCCACCTGCACCTGCGCCTGCTCCAATTCAGCGCGTTTTGTCTCCTCCACTGTGCCATACAACGGGCAAACTGTTTGCCCAGAACCATCCGGCAGGGCCACCTGCGTGCAACTGTCCAAAATAGCGTCGTATTCATCCTGGATGGCGCGCAAAGCGGCCTGGCTGGCGGCCACATTGGCCTGTGCTGCCGAAATTTGCGACTGTGGAATTTGCAAAACAGCATCCCGGTTGGCCGCGGCCTGGGCAATGCCGGCAGTGGCAGCCGCCACATCAAACTGAGCGGCAGCCACGGCCTCCGGGCGTGGCCCTGCCAGCAGCAGCGCCAACTGCGCTTCGGCCGCATTGACGCCGCTTTGTGTCGTTTGCACCGCTGCCTGCGCTGCCGTCAGGCGTGTCTGAGCCGCGGCCAGGGCGGCTTCAGCCATAGCCACCTCTGCCTCTGCCTGGCGCAGGCCAATTTCCTGGCTGCTGCTTTCTAATTGCAGCAGTGGGTCGCCGGCCTGCACGGCCTGGCCTTCTGACGCCAGGATTTCCGCCAACCGCCCGCCGCTTTGAAAAGAGAGGTCTACCTGGCGTTGGGGCACAATCACCCCTTCGGCGGTCACAATCTCGTTAGTGGGCGCCGTATTCTGGCGGGTGCTGGCGCCGGGTGCGGCGGCGGCGGTGGCAATGTCTACAAAGGCGGTCATGCCCCAGCGCAGCGGCAAACCGGCTGTGTCCGGCAAGGTGATGCGGACGCGGTAAGTCACCTCGCCCTGCGTCAGGCCGGCGATGCGGGCAATATCACGCACTGTGCCCGTCAGCGGGTGGGCAGGCAAGGCGTCAATGGACACGGCCGTACCAAACCCATCGGCAATCGCTACCACATCCTGCTCGGTCAGGTCGGTTGTTTCTACCAGCCATTGGCTGAAGTCGGCCAGCGTGACAACCGGCATGCCGGCGGTGACCACTTCGCCCAATTCAGCGTCTAGCCGGGCGATGGTACCGGCAAAGGGGGCGCGGAGTGTGCGTTGGGCCAATGCTTCCTGGGCGGCAGCCACCAGCGCTTCGGCCTGGGTAACGGTGGCCTGTGCCTGGGTAACGGCCGTTTCTGCCTGTTGTAGTCCAATGTCGGCCTCCGTTTTCGCTGCGATGGTGCGGGTGACGGCCGTTTCCGCAATGGCAATTTGCTCCGGCCTGGCCCCTGCCAACAGCAGGCTTAACTGCGCCTGAGCCGCGTCGCGCTGCGCCTGGGCAGTGCTGATGGCGTTGGCGGCGGCGGTGCGTTCGGCGGCAGTAGCGCCCGCATCCAGGTCGGCCAACGCGGCTTCGGCCGCCGCCAGATTGGCCGCCGCGGCATTGTATTGGGCCGTAATCTGGTCAATGGTATCCTGGGGCGCTTCTAGCCGGGTGGCTGTGTCCAGGGCGTCTTGCACCGGTTTTTGCGCTGCTTGCGCGGCCAGGATTTGGGCTTCGGCCAGCAGCCGCTCCCCGGCTGTGGCGCCTTCCAATGTCAATGTCTGGCTGCCGGTGGCGGCGCTGATCTGCGCCTGGGCCAGGGCGACAACCGCTTCACTGACGGCAATTTGCGCGGCGGTGGGTGGCGCCTGGGCCAGCGCCAGGGCGGCTTCGGCGGCGTGAATGTTTACCTCAGCCGCGGCCACGCTGGCGGCGGCGGCTTCTCGCCCGGCCTGGGCTGCCGCCAGGCCGGCCTGGGCCAGGGCCAGAGCGGCTTCTGCCTGCTGCAAGGCAATCTCCTGGTCGGCGCTGTCTAGCCGTAGGATAGGGTCGCCGGGCTGTACCAGGCTGTCTTCCGGGGCCATGATTTCCACCACCTCGCCGGCAGCGGCAAAGGAGAGGCTGGCGTGGCGGATGGGCACTAGCTGGCCTTCGGCGGAGACTTTGCTGGCGCCGGTGTTGCCGACCTGGCTGTTGGCGTCAGGGGCGCCGGCAGTGAGCGTAGGGGAAACGGCCGTGCCTGCCCCGGTGGTGGCTGTAGGCTGCATTTGCCGGTAAAGATAGTAGCCTCCCGCCAGGCTCAAGATGATGACGATGCCTATGATAAATTGCTTCATAGATTGACTCCATATGTGTAACTGCGTGACGGCCGTGCCGGTCGCGTTAAAATTGACAAGCCCAGAGTGTACCGCTATAATCCCCCGCTTGGGTACTGTTGGCTGGATCATTCTCATTTTGGCGTTGTTTACCAATTGTTAACCTGTGAAATACTTGAAACTGCACAGTTTGGGTATTGTCGGAGGCGCTTGTACCACTAAGTATAAACTTGAATAGCGGTTCGTAAACGACACATATTTTGGAAATGACTCGGCCAGTCCCACAAAAAAACTCGTGCGACGGTCGAGTTTTTTTATCCTAAACCACTTGAGAAGAGAATTTATTAGCATGATGGAAGATACCAATTTTGAAGAGTTCTTGGAAACACATGATTATGAGCTGCCCCAGGTTGGTGATATCCGCAAGGGGATCATCGTCGCGGTAACGCAGCAGGGGGTAATCGTTGATTTGGGCCTGAAGCGGGATGGGATTGTGCCCAGCACAGACCTGGGGAAACTGGAACCGGAGGAGCGGGCTGAACTTCATGTCAATGATGAAATTTCCGTTTATGTGATGAATACGGAAGCTCCAGATAGCTTGCAAGTATCTATCCATCTGGCCAAGATGAATCAGGATTGGGTCGAAGCCGAGCAATTGATGGAAACGGGCGATATTTTTGAAGGGGAAGTGATTGGTTATAACAAGGGTGGCGCGATTGTGCCTTACGGCCGTTTGCGTGGTTTTATTCCCGCTTCCCATCTGGCAGCGCTGACGCGCGGTTTGAATGACCGGCAGCGCCAGCAAAAACTGGCGAAACTACGCGGTCAGAAAATCCCTTTGAAAGTGATTGAAGTGGATCGCCACCGCCGTCGTCTGGTTTTTTCGCAGCGCGACGCCCAGAAAGAGTGGGACGAATTGCAGAAAGGCGAACTGCTGGACAGATTACAAGAGGGTGATGTGCTGCACGGCCGTGTGAGCGGCCTGCGTGACTTTGGCATCTTTGTAGATTTGGGCGGTGTTGACGGTCTGGTTCACATTTCCGAACTTGCCTGGCATCGCATTGACCATCCCCGCGAAGTGGTGAAGGTAGGCGACGAGGTTGATGTCTATGTGATGAAAATTGACCGCGACGACCAGCGCATCAGCCTCAGCCGTAAAAAATTGCTGCCCAATCCCTGGGACACAGTGGAGCAACGGTATCATATCAACCAGTTGGTAGAAGGCTGCGTCACTCGCATTGTGGATTATGGCGCGTTTGCCGAAATTGAGCCGGGCGTGGAAGGTTTGCTGCATCTTTCCCAGCTTTCGCGGGGTCAGGTGGAAAACGCCGGCGAGGTCGTTAAAGAAGGGGAAACCCATCTGCTGCGCGTCGTCAGCATCGAGAAAGACCGGCAGCGTATCGGTTTGAGTCTGCGGCAGGTCAGCGCCAATGAACAGATTGATTGGATGTCTCGTAAACAAGCCGAAGCGGGTACACCTGCTCCGGCGGAAACAAAGATTGACCAGACTGATGATGCTGTTGAGGAAGTAGCGGAAGCGGAAACGGTCGTACCGGTTGTGGCCGAAGTTGAAACTGCTGCCGAAATGACAACAGATAGCATCGAAAGTGAAGAAGTGACCGCCGTTGAGATAGACACCGACGTTGCCGTCGAGATGGATGCCGACGTTGCCGCCGAGATGGACACCGACGTTGCCGCCGACGTTGCCACCGAGATGGACGCCGACGTTGCTGCTGAGGTGGAGACTGAGGCTGCCGTTGCTGAGGCTGTGGTGGATGAAGGCCCACTTCCCGAATCGGAATCTGTGATTGAGGAAACTGAACCACAGGAAGCTGAAGAAAACTAAGTATGGCAAAAAACGATAAACTGGAAGTGGAAGGCACGATTATTGAACTGCTGCCCAACACCCAATTTAAAGTGGAATTGGATAATGGGCATCAGGTATTGGCATACTTGTCGGGTCGTATGCGCAAGTATTACATTCGCATTTTATTGGGAGACCGGGTGCGGGTGGAAATGACGCCATATGATCTGGCACGCGGCCGGATTACTTATCGTTACCGTAACCGGGCTGATGCTCCATCCAGCAGTAGTAGCGAAGAGTAAACCTGCTCCACTTTCTTGTTTGCCAGCCTGAATGAAATGATGAACACGCTGCGAAATCTTCGCAGCGTGTTTTGTTTTGAACCGAGATGAACATGCAGAATGACTGGCTTAAGAGCCGGGTGCAGGCTTCACCTAGCCAAACGGCGCTGCTGATGGGTGATCGGCAGTGGAGTTATGCCGAATTAAACCGGCTGGTGAATGGCTGCTGTGTCCGGCTGGCGGCGCTGGGAGTGCAGCCGGGTGATTTTGTGGCGGTGCTGCTGCCTAATTCGCCGCTGTATGTCTGTCTGATTCATGCGTTGGCGCGGTTGGGGGCGGTATTGGTTCCCCTCAACACGCGGTTGACCCTGGCTGAATGGCAATGGCAGGCGGCGGTTGTGGACTGCCGGTTGGTCTTTTGTGAACCAGAGATGGCGGCGGCTGCCGGACAGGATTTCCGGCTTGTGCCGGTGGATGAAACCTGGCTGAATGCGGAATCAGCGGTGTGGGAAAGCCGACATTTTGGGTTGAACCGGGTGCAGGCAGTGGTATTCACTTCCGGTACATCCGGCCGGCCGAAGGGGGCGATGCTGACTTTTTCTAACCACTTTTACAGCGCCCTGGCTTCAGCCTACCGGGTAGGGGTACTGCCGGATGATCTCTGGTTGAGTTGTTTGCCGCTGTATCATGTGGGTGGTCTGGCGGTGATCTGGCGCAGTTGTTTGTATGGCACGGCCGTAGACCTGCATCCAAAATTTGACCTGACGGCCGTGAACGACAGCCTGAACCACAAACCTATCAGCCTCATTTCCCTGGTGCCGACGATGTTGGCGCGGCTGCTGGAAAGCCGGCAGACCTGGCCGGAAACGCTGCGGTTGGCGTTGATTGGCGGGGCTGCCGCTTCCCCGGATTTACTGGCACGGGCGCTGGCAGCGGGTGTGCCGGTGGCCATCACCTATGGCCTGACGGAAGCGGCGTCACAGGTGGCGACGATGCGACCTGAGGATGTCAGGCGGAAACCGGGCAGTGTGGGACGGCCGTTGCTCTTTACCACTGTGCGTATTGTGAATGCGGACGGCAGTGATCTGCCGCCTGACGAAATGGGCGAGGTTGTGGTCAGTGGGCCGACCCTGATGGTGGGTTACGCAGGTGAAGACGCGCTAACGGACAACACGTTTCACACGGGGGATATGGGGTATGTGGATGCGGATGGCGATTTGTGGGTGGTGCAGCGCCGCAGTGACCTGATTGTGACGGGCGGCGAAAATGTATACCCGGCGGAGGTGGAAGCGGTGCTGAAAAATCATACGGCCGTGATCGCGGCCTGTGTGGTGGGGCTGCCAGATGGGGAATGGGGGCAGGTGGTGGTGGCCGCGGTGGTGGTGAAAGAGGGGACGGCCGTGACCGCCGCCGAACTGACCCAATTTTGTCGGGAGCGGCTGGCCGGCTACAAACTCCCCCGCCAGATTTATTTTGTGCCTGACCTGCCGCTAACGGCCTCCGGCAAAATTGCCCGCCAGGAGGTGGCGCAGAATTTGGCGATTGCGAGAGATTAGCTACCGTCAGACAGTGACGGCCGTGCTTTTTTGTGGTGGGGGCACGGCCGTAGCGCCAATTTTTTGTACCTCCACCTCTGGTGGGGGTATTTTTTTGTCTGTGGGTTGTTTGTGGGCACGGCCGTAGGGAACGCCGCGTTTTCTCGTTGGGGAAAATTCGTGGTTGACGGCCGTTCGCGGCTTATGCTATACTCATCGAAGCGATTCGACTATGCGCTTCGATGGATTTCCTGACCATCCGCGCTAACGGTAATAGAAGAGAAAAACGGTAAAAGAAGAGAATCTTATGCCTACCATGCAAGACGTTGCCAAACATGCCGGTGTTGCCCTCAGCACAGTTTCCTATGCCATTAACGGCACACGCCCCATTTCTGAAGAAACCCGGCAGCGCATTTTTACGGCCATGGAGGAGTTGGGCTATCACCCCAATGCGTTGGCGCGGGGATTGGCCAGCAAGCGCAGCCGCATTATTGCCCTGCTGCTGCCGACGACAAAACGCGGTCTGGGCTTAACGGAACTGGAGTTTGTCATTGGCGCCAGCCGAACGGCCCGCGACCTCAACTATCACCTGGTGCTTTGGTCTACAGAAATTCGAGACCCGGATGAATTGCGGCAGTTTATGCAGCAGGGATTGGTGGATGGCGTGGTACTCATGGAAATTCATGAACAGGATGCGCGCGTACAATTGCTAAAAGAGATCAATTTCCCCTTCACCATGATTGGACGCTGCGCGGACAACAGCCATATCAACCACGTGGACATCAATTTTGGCCAGACGATGCAGGTGGTGGTGAATCATTTGCAGGAGTTGGGGCATACGCATATTGCCTTTTTGAACCATACGCAAGAGGAGTTTACGGCCGGGTATGGGCCGGCCGTGCGTACCCAGCGCCATTTTCTGGAAGCAATGGCGGCCCATAACCTGTATGGTCTGACGCGATTTTGTGAATCGCACCCGGAGGCTGGTTACACGGCCGTGAATGAACTACTACTGGAAGACCCGGATCTGACCGCCATCATTGTGATGAATGATCAGACGGTGCCGGGCATTATGCGGGCTGTCCAGGATAGAGGCTGGCGCATTCCAGACGATTTTTCGCTGGTGGCCATTGTCTCTTCGGCGCAGGTGGCGGAAATGATGACCCCCACCATTACCACCGCCGAAGCGCCCGCTTATGAACTGGCACGGCTCAGTACGGAAATGCTTATTCAACAACTGGATGGGCAAAAAAAATATTTTTCCGAGATGTTGGTCCCTTGTGAACTGGTTGTCAGGCAAAGTTCTGGCGCGCGCCCCCAAGAGCGGACCGCCAGGTAACAGGGATAAAAAAAGAAGTGAGGATACTGCCTACCGCCAAGTAAACCAGTATCCCCAGGCTTCGTGAAGACATTTGGAAAGCATTACCCGTTGCGGGAATGAAACCCTGCTCCACTTTGTTTGATTGTATCCGCCTCTCCTGAGGTTTGCACCTGTGCAAAGGAGCAGAAACGGAAACAGGGTTCGTCTACAGCTTGTCCAATGTCCGATGGGGTGGGAAACGGCCGTTTCCCACCCCATTCACAACCATTTCTGGTAAAGGAGGTATCTTGATTGGACAAAGCCCCTGATTTGGGTAACTGCTCATAAGCGATAGAAAAACCGTGTAAAAAAACAACCTTAACTGGATAGGAGAACCGAGATGCAAACCTCATTATTAAGAAAATTACCCTTCACCCTGATCATCGTCCTGCTGCTGGCGTTAGTAGCCTGCCAGAGCAGCAGCACCACCGAAACAACAACCGGCAGCACAGACACCCCCACAAGCGCAGAAGTCGCCGACTCGCCCACAACCAGCGCCGGCCGTGTACTCAAAATCTGGCATTACGAACCGGCCGATAACGCCATTGGCGCGTCCTGGGGCAAAGCCATGGAAGAATTCCAGGCCGCCCATCCCGATGTAACCATTGAATTTGAGCTAAAAACCTTTGAACAAATTCAACAAACAGCGCAGATGATCCTCAACACCAATGATGTCCCTGATGTCATGGAGATCAACAAAGGCAACGCCACTGCCGGTTTGTATGCCAAACAAGGGCTGCTCACCGACCTCACCAGCATCGCCGCTGAACGGGGTTGGAATGATTTGCTGGGCACCAGCCTGCAAACCACCGCCCGCTATGACGAGCGCGGCATTATGGGCAGCGGCCCGCTGTATGGCATTACCACCTACGGCGAATTTGTGATGGTTTACTACAACAAAGACATGTTCACCGAATATGGTCTGGATGTGCCCACCACACTGGCCGAGTTTGAAGCTGTTGCCGACGCTTTTGTAGAAGCCGGGGTGACGCCCATCTCTTTAGGCGCTTCCAGCGTCTGGCCGCAAACACAAAACTTCTATGAACTGGTTCTTTATGAAGCCGACCGTGACTTAATTGAAGCGTACCAACTCTTTAAGGACGACGTGGATTTCCAGGGGCCAGAGTTCACGTTTGGCGCTGAGAAATTCGCCGAGCATATTGCGCGGGGTTATTATGGCAATAACGCCAATGGCGTCATTCAGGATGACGCCACCGCCGCTTTTGCCCAGGGCCAATTTCCCATGATCCTCACCGGCAGTTGGATGTTTGGCAGCTTTCAGGAACAAATTAAAGATTTTGAATGGGGCATCTTCTTGCTGCCCGGCAAAACGTATAACACCGGTTCTGGCGGAAACCTGCTGGTTGTGCCGCAGAATGCCAGAAACAAAGACCTGGCCTACGAATTCCTGGAGATCGCCTTGGGGCAGGAGGCGCAGACCCACATGGCTAACGCCGGCGGCATTCCCGTCAATGCGGATGTTTCCCAAATTGAGGATGAAAAGATCCGTGAGCTAAACGAAGCCTTTGCCACCATTGTGGCCAATGACGGCCTGGCTTTCTATCCCGATTGGCCGGCGCCGGGGTATATGGATGTGTTGGGTGGTAGTTTGCAAGAGCTAATTGCCGGATCCATTACCCCACAGCAATTCCTGGATCAGATAGCTGGCCCGTGGCAAGAATACAAAGATTCTCTCGAATAACGTATCGAGTTAACTTTGTTAACCGAAAGGGCGGCGTTCTGCAGGACACGCCGCCCTTTCAGGAGAACTATCATGACGACGGATCGGTTGGTGGAGACCAGCGTCAACAGAAAAGAGCGCACCAAACGGGCAAAACCGGCCGGGGATTCTGGCTACGGCTACTTCTTAATACCCGGCATCACCATTTTCCTGTTTCTGATTATCTTGCCATTTCTGGCCAACATTGGCCTTAGTTTTACCAAATGGCAAGGAATTGGCACGCCTGAATGGATTGGCCTGGATAATTATCGGCGGGCGATGGGTGACAACATCTTTTGGATGTCGTTTAAGAACAATCTCTATTTGATTATTGCCATGACCGTCGTGCCCACCATCATTGGCCTGCTGCTTGCCGTCGTGCTATTTGACTATATCCACAACCGGTTTGGTTCCAAATGGTCGAGCTTTTTTCGCGCCGGGTTTTATTTGCCGCAAATTGTACCTGTGGTGGTGGCGGCCATTGTCTGGAAATGGATATACCAGCCGAATTGGGGGGCTTTGAATTGGTTTTTGAGCAGCATTGGTTTGGAAAACCTGACGCAAAACTGGTTGGGAGATGCCCGGCTGGCTTTGCCTTCGGTGATGGTGATGCTGATCTGGTTTCAAATTGGCTATCCGTTGGTCATTTTCATGTCTGGTTTGCAGCGTGTTGACCCCCAAATTTACGAGGCCGCAAAAATGGATGGCGCGAACTGGTTTCAGACGTTTCTCTATGTCACCATCCATTTGATTCGGCCGGAAATCGCGGTGGTAGTGGTAACGACGATGATTGCGGCGCTCAAGACCTTTGGCCCCATTTATGCCATGACCAGCGGTGGGCCGGGCAATGCCACGACGGTGGCTTCGTATTTTGCCTGGAAAAATTTCTTTGAGCGGTCGAATGTGGGTTATGGTTCGACGATGGCTACCGTTCTAACGCTGATTGTCCTGGTAATGACCTATTTCTTTATTCGGGTGCAGCAGCAGCGGGAGGATTAAGAGATGGCTATGGTGCAAACAGGACGAAAAACGAGCGGTGCATCTGATTTTGTCACGAAGTATTTGAGTTTGTTTGGCTTGTTGTTTTTTTTAGGACTCATGCTGTTCCCGTTTTTTATGATTGCTATCAATTCGTTTAAGACGGAGACGGAATATCTGGCGAATGGCCCTTTTAGTCTGCCGGAAAGTTTGAATTTGGGCGCCTTAAGGGAAACATGGGTAAAGACCGATTACTCGACGAAGCTGGTGAACAGTCTGGTGATCAGTGTGGGCACGGCCGTGTTAGCCGTATTTCTCTCCTTGTTTAATGCCTTTGCCATCGGCATTGGCAAGATAAAGGGGCGCACCTTTTACCTGCTGTTTTTCCTCATGGCCATGACGCTGCCGGTAGAATCGTTGGTTTATCCGCTTTATTACCTTTTTAAGCAGATTGGCCTTTATAACTCGCGTCTGGGGGTGATCATCGTCACGGCCGCATTGCATACCGCGTTTGGCACCTATTTGCTCACCTCCGTTTTCCGTTCTTTTAACAAAGACTTGCTGGAGTCGGCCCGCCTGGATGGCTGCAATAAGCTGCAACTGCTGTTTAAGATCATCGTGCCGCTCAATATGCCCACGCTTTCCGTGTTGTTTGTGTTCTTTTTCATCTGGACGTGGAACGACTTTTTCCTGCCGCTCATTTTCCTGATTTCCAACGCCAATCAGACCGTGCCCATTGCCATGGCCCTGGCGCGCGGCGAGCGCGGCATGGTCATTACCACCCAAAGCGCAGCTGCCTTTTTAGGGGTGGTGCCGGCGCTTCTCTTCTTTATCCTGTTCCAACGGACGTTAACCAAAGGCATTATGGCCGGCGCCACGAAATAGAAGTACGTGAGGCGTGAAGCGTGACTAAAGGGATCTCACGCATCACACCTCACGCCATATCCTCAGCAAACCGGAAAACACAAATATAAAAATAATGAGGAATCTACAATGAAATTTACAGATGGTTACTGGCATTTTCGTCAGGGCATGACGCCCCACTTTCCCATTCATGTGCATGATGTGGAATTAGAGCCGGATGCGCTGGTGGTCTATGGGACCACCCGGCGGCTTACGCATCGGGGCGATACGTTGAACATTGGCCTGCTCACCGTGCGCTTTTCGTCGCCCATGCCGGACGTGATTCGGGTGCAACTGACGCATCACAAAGGGCAACGGCCGTCCCCTCCCACCTTCCCCCTCCACACCCAACCCACACCCGACCTGCGCATCCAAAATGAAGCCGATTACGCCAGCCTGACCAGCGGCAGCCTGACCGCGCGCGTGGACAAGGGCGAAAACTGGCGCGTAGATTTCCTGGACGGCGAACGACTGCTGACGCAGAGCGGCTGGCGTGGCATGGGGTATGTGGATACGGCCGACGGTCACTTCGGCCTTACTCAGTGCAGGCGTTACATCCACGAACAACTCAACCTCGGCGTCGGTGAATGTGTCTACGGCCTGGGTGAACGGTTTACCCCCTTCGTCAAAAACGGGCAGGTGGTGGATTTGTGGCACGAAGATGGCGGCACCAGCAGCGAACAGGCGTATAAAAACGTGCCCTTCTACCTGACCAATCGCGGCTACGGCGTCTTCATTAACCACCCCGAACTCGTCTCATTGGAAGTGGCTTCGGAAAAAGTGGAGCGGGTGCAGTTCAGCGTCGCCGGAGAGACGCTCGACTACTTCATCATCAACGGCCCCACGCCCAAAGAGGTACTCAGCCGCTACACGGCGCTGACGGGGCGGCCCGCCCTGCCGCCCGCCTGGTCATTTGGCCTCTGGCTCTCTACCTCCTTCACCACCGATTACGACGAAGCCACCGTCACCAGCTTTGTGCAGGGCATGGCCGACCACGACCTGCCGCTGCACGTCTTCCACTTTGACTGCTTCTGGATGAAGGAGTTTCACTGGACCAATCTGGAATGGGACGGCCGTGTCTTTCCCGATCCCGAAGGCATGCTGCGGCGGCTCAAGGAGCGCGGCCTGCACATCTGCCTCTGGATCAACCCCTACATCGCCCAACGCTCGGCCCTGTTTGACGAAGGCATGGCCCACGGCTACCTGGTGAAACGGGCTGACGGCAGTGTGTGGCAGTGGGATCGCTGGCAGGCGGGCATGGCGCTGGTGGATTTCACCAATCCCGACGCCTGCCGTTGGTTTGGCGACAAACTGCGCGGGCTGCTGGACATGGGCGTAGACAGTTTCAAAACGGATTTTGGCGAACGCATTCCCACCGATGTCGTCTACCACGACGGCGCTGACCCACACAAGATGCACAACTTCTACACCCAACTCTACAACCAGACTGTGTTCCAGGTATTGGAAGAGGCGCGGGGGCGAGGCGAGGCGGTGGTTTTTGCCCGTTCGGCGACGGCGGGCGGGCAGCAGTTCCCGGTGCATTGGGGCGGCGACTGCACGGCCACGTTTGAATCTATGGCCGAAAGTTTGCGCGGCGGACTGTCGTTGGCGCTCTCCGGTTTTGGCTTTTGGAGCCACGACATTGGCGGCTTTGAGCAAACGGCCGCGGCCGAGGTTTACAAACGGTGGTGCGCCTTTGGTTTGCTCTCCTCCCACAGCCGGCTGCACGGCAGCAGTTCCTACCGTGTGCCCTGGTTTTATGATGAGGAGGCGGTGGATGTGCTGCGCCACTTTACGCAGTTGAAGTGCCGGTTGATGCCCTATTTGTGGGGCACGGCCGTTCAAGCCCACACCCTCGGCCTGCCCACCATGCGCGCCATGATGCTGGAATTCCCCGACGACCCCGCCTGTGACTACCTGGATCGCCAGTATATGCTGGGCGACTCGCTGCTGGTCGCCCCCATTTTCCGGCAGGATGGGGTGGTGGATTATTATCTGCCGCACGGCCGTTGGACACATTTTCTAACAGGTGAAGTGGTAGAAGGCGGCGGCTGGCGGCGGGAAGCCTATGACTTTTTCAGCCTGCCGCTGTGGGTGCGGCCGAACAGCATCATTCCGGTGGGCGACAACAAGACTCGTCCCGATTATGACTTTGCCGATGGGGTGACGTTTCATTTGTTTGGACTGGATGAGGGTACGGCCGTGTCCGTTTCCATTCCCACCTTAACCGGCGATGTAGACATGATTTTGCACGTTCGCCGCGAAGGGGAGATGCTGCACATTCAGGCAGAGGGGGCGACGAAGCCCTGGAAAGTGTTGTGGCGCGGAGAGAGGACAGCCGGCGCCGCCATAACCGGCGGCGCTGGCCAACGTGATGAACAGGGGATATTGTTGCTACCGGATGCGGTGGACGGCCGTGTTACTGTGCAGCTTTATTTGTAAGAGCCGTTCAGTCATGCTTTGTCCCGCCCCATCATCACGCCAGGTTTTGTTGGCATTTCGCATTATGCCTGGGAATGAATTCCCAGGCTGAGATAAAAAGTACGCTAAAGCGTACTGAAAGCGACCTTTTTTACGTGCTTTCAGGCAGCGGATGTGTTTGCCTTCACAGGGGTGGCTGCCTGGTCGCCGACGACGGTTGTCCAGGGGCGCACACGCCACTTCGTGACGAGGCCGTTTTGCACAAAGGGGTCGGCTTCGGCAAAACGTTCGGCAACCTCTGGCGATTCACCTTGAAAAAGCAAGACCGCGCCATCCACCGGATCGGCCAGCGCCCCGCCCAGAATGAGTTCACCTCGTTCACAGGCTTGCCAGGCCAGGGCTAAATGGGCGGCCCGGAACTCACCCCGCCGTTGCAGGTAGTCTGGAACAACGTCATAAAATAACAAGTAGTGCATGATTATCTCCTTAAGGCTGGTATATCCTGATCTCATAGGCGCCCACACCAGGGCCGGTGTCATTGCCCACGATCACGGTATAGTTCCCCCCTTGATCGAGCGTTTTGATGCCGGGGTCGCCACATTGTAGGCAAGTGTTAAAAACCTCGCTACCCACCGCATCCACCACGCGCCATCTGATTAACTCGTTGCTTTGTGGAGCTTGCACAACCTGAAAATAAACATCTTGGCCGGCTGTCGCTGTGAAAGTGTACTCATCTTTTGCGCCCGGAGACTCAATTGTGCCCGCGCCTGGCCCTGGTGTATCTTGGCTAACTGTGTCGCCGATGTTGATGGTGAACTGGTTGGATGGAGGCACCGGCCAGATTTTGAACCCGTAGGTGCCGGTGGCTGGGCCGCTATCATTGCCCACGACCAGGATGTAGGCGCCGCCCTGGTCGAGTGTTTTGACGCCTGGGTCGCCACATTGCAGACAGGTGTTGAAAATTTCGCGCCCAACCTCATCCACCACCCGCCATCGCAGCAAGTCGTTGGACTGAGGTGGCTGTGTTACCTGGAAGTAAACGGGCTGGCCGGACACGGCCGTGAAACTGTATTCATCTCTGCCCCCCGGCGTCTCGATGAAACCAGCCCCCTGGCCAGGGACGCCATTTGTTACTTCTTCGTCAATCTGAATGGTAAAGGTGTCGGCCGTGGGCACATCCCACAATTTGAACTCATATGTGCCAGAGCCAGCGTCCTGATCATCACCAACGACCAGTGTGTAAGTCCCACCGCGATCTAACGACTTCACGCCGGGGTCACCGCATTGCAGGCAGGTTCTAAAAATTTCGCTCCCGGCTTCGTCAACCAGCCGCCAGCTTACCAGTTCGGCGGCGTTGGGCACTTCTTGCACCTGGAAATAAACGGATTGCCCCGGTGTGGCGGTAAAGGTGTAGATGTCTAGAGTCCCTGGGTTTTCGATGAAACCGGCCCCCGTTTCTGGTGTATCTCTGGACACTGTATTGCCAATGGTGATGCTAAATCGCTCGCCTTCTAGATTGTCCAGGTCATTCCCTATGTTCTCTGGCCTGGTATCGCCAGACATTGATTCGGCCGGTTGGGTATCCAGCAACTCTATCACGGCCGTGCCATCCGCTAATAGTGGTTCGGCCGTGGCCTGGAAGTTGGCCACGGCCCGTTGTCCCCAATTCACAATGAGGCCAATGCCGACAACGGCCGTGAGCAGCAAACAGGCGCTGAGCAGCAGGCAGCCTATCAGAACGCTTTTACCTCCCCTTTTGCCAGCGGTTGGTTTGGGTAGGGTTTCCTCTGTGCCCGATGTTACCATGGGCGTTGAGCTTTTTTGTGTTGGTAGTACATCAGACCGGCGGGTGGTATCACCCTGACCGGCTAAAGCCTCTTTCCAGGCGGCCACAAATTCGGCGGCCGTGGCAAAACGATCCACCGGATCCTTGGACAATGCCTTGAGAATCACATTTTCAATCGGGGGAGGCAGGTCAGGTTTGAGGGATGACGGTAAAGGCAGTGGGTCGGCCACGTGCTTGAAAATCACCGCCATCGGCGTCTCGGCCGTGAAGGGTACACGCCCCGTCACCATTTCATAAAGTATGATGCCCAACGAATAGATGTCTGAGCGGGCACTTGCCGGTTTTCCCTGCCCCTGTTCCGGACTGATGTAGGCCGGTGTGCCGATGATGGCGTCGGTTTGGGTGAATTTGGCGTCCCCTTCCAACAGTTTGGCAATGCCAAAGTCAGTCAGGAACACATTACCCTGCGCGTCAACCAGCACATTGGACGGTTTCAGGTCGCGGTGGATGACGCCTTGTGCATGGGCATAACCCAGCGCTCCGGCCAGTTGGGTAAAGAGCCGATCAATCTCCGCCAGCGGCAATGGGTCGGCTTCTAATTTGTCCTTGAGCGTCCCCGCCTCCAGATAACGCATTACCAGGTACGAAATGCCGTCGCTCTCGCCATAATCAAACACTGGCAGGATATGGGGGTGTTCCAGATTGGCGATGATGCGCGCTTCTTGATGAAAGCGACCGGTGAATTCAGCCGTTTGCGCCAGGTGAACGGGCAAAATCTTGAGGGCTACGTGGCGGTCCATGGCGGGCTGGTAGGCTTTGTAAACCGTCGCCATCCCTCCCTTGCCGATCTGGTTGATGATGCGGTATGGGCCAACCATTTGCCCAGGTTGCAGATTGCTCATATTGACCTCTGAAATAAGGTGACTACACCCTTAAACTTGACTGTCACAGTTCTGGAATAGGACCCGGAAAAACGCAGATTTTGCGGAATTTTGCTGATAAGAATCATCTAAAGCGGCTTTGTTCATTATGAACTTCGGTAAGCCATGACGATTTCGGCCATGACGGATAGGGCGATTTCTTCGGGGGTCACGGCCGTGATGTTCAGACCAATCGGCGCGTGAATACGGCTGATCTGGTTGGCCGTGATGCCCATTTCTTGCAGGCGGGCCACTCGTTTGGCGTGGGTTTTGCTGCTGCCCAACGCGCCAATGTAAAAGGCCGGGCTGTTCAGCACCACTTCCAAGGCGGGATCGTCAATTTTGGGGTCGTGGGTGAGCAGGGCCACGGCCGTTTCCGGCGTCACCTCCACCTCGGCAAATGCTTTGTTCGGCCAGGCCTGGATCAATTTGTCCACGTGTGGGAAACGGGCTTCGCTGCCAAAGGCGCGGCGCGGGTCTATGACGGTGGTCTGGAAACCCAATACTTTGGCGTACTGCGTCAGAGCCACGGCAATATGTACCCCGCCGACCATGATGAGGGTGGGCGACGGCCGTACCGTGTCCACAAACACCTCTACCTCATCCGTCAACTGCACCCGCTGCGGCGACTGCAACTTCTTCTCGGCGGCCAGGGCCAGCGCGTCTAGTTCAGGGCCGAGTGTGCCCAGGGTACGGCCGTCGCGCGCCACCGTCAGCTTTTGCCCCACCGTGCCTTCCGGCCCACGAATGATGGTGATAGACGCGCCCGCTTTGTCCTGGGTGATCAATTCGTGCATCAGGGCGTAGGCGTTGGCGTTCAACGCCTCGACAAAAATTTCAATGGTGCCGCCGCAGGCCAGCCCCACATCCCAGGCGGTCTCGTCGGCCACGCCGAAGTGGAGCAGTTTGGCACGGCCGTTTGCCAATGCCGCCACCGCTTCCTCAAAAACCGCCCCCTCCACACAACCGCCAGAGACAGAGCCAGCCATACGGCCGTCGGGCGTCACCGCCATCTTGGCCCCCTCTTTGCGCGGCGCCGACCCCCACGTCTGCACCACCGTCGCCAGGGCAATTGGCAGGTTCTCAGCCTGCCATCTGTTGATGTCAGAAATTACCTCTTGCATGGATTTCTCCGGTTTTCCAACTGTCATTCCGAGGTCTTCCGAGGAATCTTTCTACTGCCTGCCCTGTAGAGATTCCTCATTCCGAAGACTTCATTCGGAATGACACGTCATTCGTTCCGTACTCAACTTCGCTGTTCTCACCGATAAGATTTTACACCCACGCGCGGGCACATGTCGAAGAGGGGACAGGTGGAACAACGCGGGATGTTG
The DNA here is from genome assembly GCA_900696625.1 of uncultured Chloroflexota bacterium. Lineage (GTDB taxonomy): Bacteria > Chloroflexota > Anaerolineae > Promineifilales > Promineifilaceae > CAADGU01. The sequence continues at coordinate 42,979 of CAADGU010000239.1, forward strand.
CCCTGGCAAATGTGTTTGCCGAATGGTACAAGCAGCCGGTTGATCTCGATCCAATATTTCTTTGGCAGCTTTTGTTCCAGGGCGGCCATTGTCTTTTCCGGGGTGTTGGCCTGCACGTAACCCCAGCGGTTGGTGACGCGGTGGACGTGAATGTCTACGCTGATGAACGGTTGGCCGCAGGCGATGCCCAACGCCAGGTTGGCACACTTGGGGCCGACGCCTTTGAAGGAGAGCATCAGCTCCCGGTCACAGGGCAGTTCACCGCCAAATTCATCTGCCACCCGTCGGGCGATGGCCTGAATTTGCGGCGCTTTGCTTTCGGCAAAGCTGCTGTCGGTGATGAGAGTGGCAATTTCGGCCGGGGTGAGATTGGCTACAGTCTGCGCGGTGCGCGCCCGTGCAAACAGCTTGTGGGCCACCGGGATGCTCACTTCGTCGTAGGTGCGAATGGAGATGATGCAGGCGATCAACTGCTCAAAAGCAGAACGATACCCTTCGTTGGCGAGTTGGAACATGGCCGCGGGTGGATACGGCCGTACCGCTTCCGCAATTCTTTCCATCACCACGTCAATATCAAAGTTCATCATTTTCACTCATTCAGCGGTTGTTGATAAAAGCCGCCCCTTTCAGAGCGATGGGTTGGCGCGACGGCCCGAAGCCGCTGCGTGGCCGCCACGCCGTTCGCCGTTGCGCCGCCGTCACGGTTTGCAAATGCAGGGCCAAATCTTCCAGGCTGGCTAAGTTGTGGACGGGCAGGAAGTCATCAATGTGGGGCAGGGCGGCCTGCATTCCCCGCGTTAATGGCTCATATTGCGCCGAGCCAAGCAGAGGGTTGAGCCAGATGAGGCGGTGGCAGGTGCGGTGCAGCCGGGCCATTTCGCTGCGCAGCAGTTCCGGGTCGCCACGATCCCAGCCATCGCTGATGAGCAGCACAATCGCGCCGCGTCCCAGTACGCGCCGCCCCCACTCGTAGTTGAACGTTTTCAGGGAATCGCCAATGCGGGTGCCGCCGGCCCAATCGTGGACGTGCCCGGCAACTTCGGTGAGAGCGTGATCCAGGTCACGGCCGTGTAGTTGCTGGGTGATGCGCGTCAGCCGGGTGCTGAAGATAAAGGATTCCACCTTTTGCGTCAGGCTCTGGGCCAGACCGTAGGTGAAGTGCAGCAGCAGGCGGGTGTACTGCTCCATACTGCCGGAAATGTCGGCGATGATGATGAGCGGACGGGGTTTAAATTTGGGTTCGCGGGAGGGCCATTCCAGCAGTTCACCGCCGTAGCGCAGGTTTTTACGCATCAGGCGGCGCAGGTCTGGCTGATGGCCGTGCCCGGCCCGCATCCGCCGCGTTTGCCGCAGCCCCAAATCCCACACCATTTGGGCCATCAGCCAGCGCACGGCCGTGAGTTCCTCCTTAGTCAGCGTGGCAAAATCCTTCTGGCGCAGCAGTTCGCGCTGGCTGTAGGTGCGGGTGATTTCGATGATCTCTTGGGTCTCTTCGTCGCCCTCTTCGGCGGCGCTGTCTCGCTCATTTTCGGCGGCGTTGATCTCTGGCTGCGGCGGGGTGATTAAGGTGGGCGGTGGCTCCTCTGGGCGAAAACTGTTTAAGTCTAGCCAGACCCCTTCACCCGCCGGTTTGCGCCAGAAGAGGTCAAACGCCTGGTCAAAGAGAGGCAAGTCGCCCCGTTCATGCACCAGCAGGCTGCGGGCGGTGAAGTA
>CAADGU010000240.1 GCA_900696625.1 uncultured Chloroflexota bacterium
CAGGGAAGCAATCACCTTTTCCAGTGACCCTTGGGTCGCCGAACCCAGTGATTCCACCAGGGTATTGATCATGGTGCGTACTACTTCAATCGTGATTTCTGTTTCTGGCCGTTCTTTGGCCCAGTCCCGTAGCGCGAAGGCCAGCAGTTGGGCCATCTGCCGCCGGTGGCCTGACACCAGATAGTAAACCTCGCCATGCGGCGCGGCCACAATGGGCTGCCAGTCATCCAGGCCGCGTTCGTAAACTTGCAGGGTAAGCGTGGCCAGTGCTTCCAGGTCATGGCTGGAACGCATCTGCGCCGGGTGTGGTTTGAGAAGGTGGATAGCTGCGGTGGGCATAAGCAAAGCTCCTTTTTCAAGCGTCAAATGACTCAATTTGAGTGACCGTCAATCTTCAAAAACAAAAAGCCGCATCCAGTAACTGGATGCGGCCATGTTCATTTTCCGGGTTTGTGGATAAGAGGGTTAGTTGCGGGCGGCTTCTTCTTTGGCAGTTTGGTTAATTAAGTCCCATAAATCAGCCGCTTCCTGGCTGATTTCTTTGGCGCCCTCACTCACATAATGAGAATCAAACGGTAAATCCGCCTCTCCACCCAGATAATGAAACACCATCATTTCATAGATGTCTGCCGGATGACGCTCTGACCGACCTTCCACCCAGGCCATGAGCTTGCCAAGGATGACGTCTTCTGGACGCGCCGCCCAAACAGAGAGTGGCTCCTGGCCTGGCATGTCTACGATTCGTCGAATGCGATTTTCAAAGGCTGGCTTGTAGCGAAGATCCATAGTTAGAGGAAATAGATCAGCCTTTTCGCCAAGTGTGCTGTCGATGATATTAAAGGTGCTGCCAATCTCCATGGCGTTTCGCATCTGATGAGGATCAGCATAATAACGGGGTAGAGGGAATGCGGCTGACAAGGCCTGAATATGAGGTTCTTCCAGGTTGACCACAATGTCAATGTCAAAAGTTGTGCGCGTAATACCATAAATGGTGGCCGCAAACCCACCAATAATTGCATACGGTATATCCAGTTCTTCCAGTTTAAGCAGAATGTCGAGAAACAGATTGAAGCCAGGGCTTGACATGTTGGGCACGTTCAATCTCCTCCAGCATTTTCAGATTTAGTTCCGCTTCAGGAATATCTGGGTATTTATGGCGCAAGCGACCACGGATGATGCCTACAACCAGGGCACGAGCATCCAGCATTGCCTGAATACGCTGCCCAGGCGAAAGTGAGAGTCGTAACCGCATCAATTCCATGTCTGTATGGGCAAAATGTCTTGTCTGATGTGTCATCTGCTTAACCCTTCGGCTCTTGTTACGTCTCATTGTACCATTTTTTGAACGCGGTCAATATTCTGATGGGAGAAGAACCGTCGTCGCCGACCGGTCGGCTTCGGTGATGATCCAGATACGCTCTGTTTCCCCGTTCTCAGCGGGCACGTTATAGGCCGAGAGGATGCGGTATCCTTCTTTCACGGCCAGGTCATTCTGCTGTTTATCGAAGTCATCTAATTCGTCGCCCCAATCCCCTTGCATATGCCTGGTTAAAAAGGGGCCAAAATCTACGCCCAGCGCCGCCGCACCCGGCGTCATGACCACGTGGCCTAAGGGGAACAGCCGCGTTTCGGCTACGGCCGCTTCGGTCATCGCCGCTTCGGCCGCCGACGCTTCATCCGCCAGACATATACATAGGAAAGGCGCGCCGCTGTTATCTTGCTGTAACTGCGCTTTGAACAGCCAGTAACGCCGCTGGCCCAGGCCCCGAATGATAACCGTGAAAAGGCGTTCGTTGGCGCCGCTGTCTTTACCGCCGGCAATGCACATGCCCAAGACATCGTGCCAGATGCCGCGATAATCATTAGGCCAGGCTGAAGCCACCGCGCGATGCATGAGAGCAATCACCCCGTCGGAGGCCGTCACCGGAATCTTGAAGTGCTGCCGGGTAACTTCATCCAGGCCAAGCTGGCTTAGACGCGCGTCCAACAGTAGTCCCTCGTCGAGCATTTCTACCCGGCCGGGGCCGGCGTGAATGAGAAGGGGATCTGATTCCGCCTCTGGCTGTGGGTTAGTCGTCGGTTCGGCCGACCAGTACAGGCCCATGGCGGAAAAAGCCACATCGGGCGGTGTTAGCTTGACGACTTGCTGGTAGCCCAATTCACGGCAGAGTGCATCGGCCGTTTCCAAGATTTGTTGGTATGCCGCCGCCGCCATCTGGTCTGTGGCGAGGTTGGGGAATAATAAAGCGGCTACCGTATCGGTAACCGCCTGGTAAGAAAGGTATGGTTTGCCGGCCACCAGTTGGGTGGACAGACCGGCAAGTCTGGTTTTGAGTTGTTCCATGATTTGCTCTCTATCTTGTTTGAGGATGGGGTAAACGGCCGTTGGTGGGAAACGGCCGTCACCATTCGTGTTGCTTTGTATTGTCACCAAATGGAAAGCGTTAGCGAGGGCCGCTGGCATCAGAAACTTCCAGCAGGCATTAAATTCGGAAAATCCGGCCAAATGTTGTTGGTCCAGGCACAAAATGCGCGTCTGAGAGCCGCGCTAAGAAATTTCAGGTTTTTTTGTTGGGAAATTTTCTGTATTTTCCAGCCTCAAGTTCTTTTGTTTTTCGTTGAAAGGCGGAGGCATCATGTGCTAACCGCTCCAGTTTGACAAATCCTGGTCAATCTCTGCTAGATCAACCAACATCATGTGAGAAACGCGCCAATTACGGCCGTTTCCTTCTTCATCAATTACCAGTCTGCTTGCCGTTGTCTGGGCATCCTTTACCCAACCACCACGCGCCATACCCACGTAAGCAATTTGCCAATTACCTTGCGTCGGGACAACTGCCTCTGTTTTGCGACGCAAGGTATCCAGAACAGCGCCATCCATTGGCTTAGGCGACCATTTACACTCGCCCAAAACGAGCGTTTTTTCCATTTTATTGATGCCGACGACATCTACTTGGGCCGTTTTGTCCCAATAGCTGCCCACCTGATCCACCAGGAAAGGCAGCTTGCCGGCAGCCCCAGCCCGCAGCACCCATTCCCGGCAGA
>CAADGU010000241.1 GCA_900696625.1 uncultured Chloroflexota bacterium
ACAAACCACCCACCATCACATCATTTCAGATGGGAAAGGATGAGATTCGCTACCGGCAACGGCCGTTCCAACATCAACATATGCCCCACGTCCGCCACCTCCACAAAGGTCGCTTCCGGCTGAATTTGCTGCCAGCGCGCCCACGCTTCCGGGTGCAGCGTATCGGTTTCCATGGCCCGCACCGCCAGCGTCGGCTGCGTTACCTGGGGCAGATAATCCCACACCAGGCCACCATTCCCCATCATTTGCCTGTACAATTGTTCCTCCCATTCACGGGGAAAGCGCAGCGTGAACAGGTTCTCCTCACCCAGAGCAAAGCTGTTGTTGACATAATCCCATAACGATTCATCTGAGAAGCGGGCAAAAACGGGCTTTTGCCGGTAATGGGCAAACGCTGTTTGCAAATCGGGCCATTGATACCGCCGGTTGCGGGCCGCTGCCAGCAGTGGCAGTTGTTCTACTCCGCCGGGCAATTGGGTAATAGCCGCCAACATGGCCGGCAGCATAAACACAGGGTCTACCAGCACAAGCTGGCGAAAAAGGTCTGGTCGTTTGGCGGCAGCCACGGCCGTAATCACCGCCCCTAACGAATGCCCCAGACCAATCACCTGGCGCAGCCCTTGTTGGTCAAAGAACGTAATCAAATCATCAGCCAGCACCCGCCAGTCGGATAAAGAGGCGGGTTGGGCATGGGGCCACAACGGCCGTTGCTCCATTGCCAACACCTGATAATGGGCCGTAAACGGGGCCAAGAACTGCCGGAAACAGGCCGGCGGGTAAGCATTGGGGTGGGCAAAGTGCAGCACCTCGCCGCTGCCACCCCAGGTGATGTAAGGCATGTTGTCGGTCAAATGAGCCTCCTCTGAAAATTATGAATTATGAAGGATGAATTATGAATTTTCATTCAGCACATCACTGCGTTCAGTGCAGGCTGTGGTGTGTCGCACCCATGTTGAACTCCTTCAATAGTGGCTGGTGGCTGGTACAAGCAACCAGCCACCCACCACCAACCACTACGCCCACTCACTTTACCAAAACTTTTACAATAGACGAACAGGCATGGGGGTGAAATGGCGGCAGATCAACCGAATATGCAAAGAAAATGACATCTGGCACTTGCCGCCCGGCGGCATCAGGCTACACTGGGGGCAGTCATTAGAATGCGTGGCTGGCAGCTGGTTGCTGGTTACTGGTACAAGCCACCGGCCACTAACCCTTATCCACAAGGAGATAACATGGACAAACAAACGTTTATTGACCATTTAAACGAAGACCTGGCTGGCGAACTGAGCGCCATCATCCAATACATCACCTATGCCGCCAAAGCCACCGGCCCCTACCGCCCCCAACTGGCCCAATTTTTCCTGACGGAAGTAGCCGATGAGCAGCTTCACGCCCAATACCTGGCCAACAAAATTGTGGCTCTGGGCGGTGAACCCACCACCACCCCCCGCCCCGTACCTGCAGCGCACAACAACCGCGAAATGCTGCAAGCCATCTTAGCCGCCGAACGCCGCGCCGTGGAAGATTACACCACCCGCGCCCAGGAAGCAGAAGCCTTTGGCGACAAAGGGGCGATGGTGCAGCTAGAAGATATGGTGCGCGACGAAAGCGGCCACTCCGAAGAAACAGAGCGGATGTTACGTGACTGGCCGTTGTAAAGGATACAGCCAGTTCACCCTTTACTTCGCTCAAACCGGTTTTACATATTCGAGATATTTGTTCACGATTTTGAAGCCTACAGATTCGTAGAGACCAATCGCGGCCTCATTTGAAATACCGGTAGAAACGCTCACCCGGTTCATGCTATATGCCTGCATCCGGCGCAAACATTCCAGCAGAACTGCGCGCGTCAATCCTTGTCGGCGGTATGCTGGATGTGCCCCCACCGGGCCAAAGTCGCCAATTCGATTAACCGGGTCTATCCAGCCATTCACATACGCCGCGATAACACCATCCGGCGCGACGGCCACCACGTCGAGGTCACGATGGTAGCCGGGCAACCGCATGAAATAAGCGTAATCGTCATCGCTCACATTTCCCACCGTCCAGGGCTGCCAGACGGCTCGCTGCACGGCCGCGCGGTTAGGAATTTCACCAGCCCCCACCAGGGCACGAATCTGATAACCGGCTGGTATCATGCCTTCAGAGATTGGCTCGTCCAACGAACAAAGCATATTTACTTCAGAAAATTCGCCACCGGGCCGAAAGCCACATTGTTCCAAGAAGGCAATCCGCTTCTCATTGTCCTGTCGGGCGCCAGACACACAGTGGCCGCCCCATAGCTGCGGGTCACGTCGGCGGAGTTCGGCCATGCGCATTTCCGCCCAGGCCATCGCCTCCAACTCAATGCCGCACCATTCATACGCCGGTAAAATATGCCAGTCAAAAGCCGGGTCTTCGCCTAAAACCGCATAGCCAACCAGACGGCCGTCGTCATGCCAGAGGCGAATATGCTCCTGTGGGTTTAAGTGACACGCCACCATGAAGAATTGAAACAGCAGGTCGCCTGCGTGGGCATAACGCCAGTCATCGGTCTGCGCCCGCGCCTGCATGAGCAAATCTTGCATCTGCTGTAAGTCCTGTTCACTCTCATAGTAGCGAGATGTCCACGAGTGTTGTATGGAAAGGGCATGAGGAAGATTCAAAGTCATACGGCCGTTACCAGAAATTCCATAATCGCGTTTTGCACATGCAGCAGAAATTCCTTGTCGCGGTAGTTCAGGCACAATGGCGAATTCATGGCGTCTACAGAAACTTCCTGGCCTCTGGTCACGGGTGGGCACGGCAAGAAAAACCCGTCCTGATTCATTTGGTCGAGGAGCGACATGTTAATTTGATAGGGCAGAAACGCGGCTCTGATTTCGGATTGTTCCCCGATTGTTGGCCAGGTATCGGTGTAGATCACGTCGGTGTCTGGACAGATAGAGCCGGCCAGATCGTGGCTGATCTTAATTCGGCCACGGGCGTGTGCATTCAGGCGGGCCAGTGACTCCACCTCCAGTTCATATCCCAGGGGAGCCACTTGTGTGACGGAAATGGGCAGCCTGACGGCCGCTTCAAACCAACTCATGCACAAATTTGTTACCTCGCCCACAAAGACCACGTTCAGTTCATCGAGAGATCCCCGGCGCTGTCGAATAAATTGCAGATCTCCCAGGATTTCGCACGGATGATTGTAGTTGGTACGCGCATTGATGAGCGGTATATCAACCTGGCTGGCCACGCTGGTTAAGGCGGCATGGGACTTCGCCCGGAGTACCAGCATAGAAAACCAGTTATTGAGGTAATGGCCGATGTCTTCCAAAGGCTCTTGAACGCCAAGTTCGCCGGGAATAAAACAAACATCAGCGCCCATAGCCCGTGCCCCTATCTCGAAGGCAACCCTGTTCCTGAAGCCGCTGCCAAAAAACCACAGGGCGATTTTTTGGCCCAACAAGCTTTGGGGCATCGCGTTGGTTTGCCAGCATTTCCGCAAATCATCAGCGCGATCCAGGATATGGGCTATTTCTTCTGTCGTGAAGTCGGTGATTTCGATAAAGTGCTTCATACCTGTGTTGAATTTGATAGCGGCATTATACAGGAAATGAGCAAGTTACAGGTTGCTCACGCAACTTTGTTATAATCAGAATTACAATTCGCAAAAGCAGGAACAGACGATGATGACACCCGAACAAATTGAAATTGCCCTGGAACGCATTTTGCCCCGCGTCAGCAAGCCGGGGCGTTACACCGGCGGCGAATATAACCAGATTGTCAAAGATTGGGCGGATATTGAATACCGCGTGGCCCTGGCCTTCCCGGACATCTACGACATTGGCATGTCCAACCTGGGCTTGATGATCCTCTACGACATCATCAACAAACACCGCAACCTGCTGGCCGAGCGCGTCTACTGCCCCTGGACGGACATGGAAACGATCATGCGGGACAAGGGGTTGCCCCTCTTTTCGCTGGAAACAAAACACGCTATCCGTGAATTTGACCTGCTGGCGTTCAGCCTGCCCTACGAACAGCTTTACACCAACGCGCTGAACCTGCTGGATTTGGCCGGGATGCCGGTACGCAGTGTGGACCGGGACGAGACGTATCCGTTGGTCATTGCCGGCGGCCATGCCTGCTACAACCCGGAGCCGATGGCCCCCTTTATTGATGTGTTTGTCATTGGCGAAGGGGAAGAGGCGATCCTGAAAATCATTGGTATCATGCGCGCCGCCGCCCATTTAGACCGGGAGACACAACTGCGTTACATCGCCCAGATTGAGGGGTGTTATGTGCCCCGTTTTTATGATGTGGCCTACCACGAGGATGGGTCAATTGCCGCCATCACGCCCAATATGCCAGAAGCGCCCGCCAAAGTGCTGAAAACGATTGTGCCTGTGCTGCCGCCGCCGGTGACGGATTTCATCATCCCCTTTGTGGAGACGGTGCATAACCGCGCCCCGATTGAGATTATGCGCGGCTGCACACGCGGCTGCCGCTTTTGCCACGCCGGTATGGTGACGCGCCCGGTGCGGGAACGGCCAGTGGAAGAGGTGCTGGACGCCATGCAAAAAATCCTGGACAGCACGGGCTATGAGGAAATTGCGCTGCTGTCGCTTTCTTCCAGCGATTACACCAATGTGCTGGAACTGACGGAGAAGATTGGGCAGCGGTTCGGCCATTTGGGGCTGAACATTTCGCTGCCGTCGCTGCGGATTGAGTCGGTGTCTACGCAGTTGATGGATAATTTGGGCGACGGCCGTCGGGGAGGATTTACGCTTGCCCCCGAAGCCGCCACCGAAAAGATGCGCAATATCATCAACAAATACGTCACCCACGCCGAACTGCTGGAAACGGCCCGCGAAATTTACCGGCGTGACTGGCGCACCATCAAGCTGTACTTCATGATCGGCCACCCGATGGAGGAGATGGAGGATGTGCAGGCGATCATTGACCTGTGCAAACAGGTGTTGGCCGAAGGGCGCAAAATTCACGGCAACAAAGCCAGCCTGAATGTGGGCGTCAGCACCTTCATCCCCAAACCACACACCCCCTTCCAGTGGGAGCCGATGGACGAACTGGACAAAATTTACGCCAAGCTGGAACTGCTGCGCAATGAAATACGTGGTCAGGGGCTGCGCCTGCGCTGGAATGACCCCCGCGAATCGGTGTTTGAGGGTTTCCTGAGCCGGGGCGACCGGCGGGTGGCGGAGGCGGTGGAGCGTGCCTGGCGGGGCGGGGCGAAGTTTGATGCCTGGATGGAACATTTCCGGGAGGATGCCTGGCTGGAAGCGTTTGCGGCCGAAGGGCTAGACCCGTATTTCTATACCCACCGCAAACGGCGCATTGACGAGGTGTTCCCCTGGGAGCATATGGATGTGGCCGTGACGAAGAAGTTCCTGACGCAGGATTACCTGATGAGCCAGGCGCAGGAGACGCGGGTGGACTGCCGCCACCACTGCTTCGCCTGCGGCATCCTGCCCAAACTGAAAGAGCTGCGCCGCGAGACGGAGCCGGCCGCCTGGGAGTGCCCGCCCGTACCCAAACGCAGCCACCACAAAGGAGTGGTCACGGCCGTGCCCAACGTCGCTGGCATTCCTTTGCATGTAATCAATTGAGTGTTGCGTGATGTTTTGAGGGTGAGCGGGGTACGGCCGTTAACGCTTGCTTCAGCGGGTGGTGGGCCAGTTGATTTTACCAGCTAAACAGAACTTACTAAATGAACTACGATCTCGCCACACCGCTGCAAGCTTTGTTAGGCGGCCCTGCGGGGGCATTGTTGGTTGTCCTTTCCTCAAGCGAAACTACATCTCCTCTGTTTCTATCAGAAAACGTCTTAAGTTTTTCTCAACATCTTCACCTATGGCAATAAACTCATTTCGACGACTTTTAGCAACTAACCACCTAAAGTCTTTTGCAATTACATAATAATTAATGATTGGGGCCACCTCAGTTATTTTCTCGATTTCCCCAAGTATCCCTTCATACACAAGCCAAGCTGAAAGAAGCCAGATGTCAACCACGAACCATACCAGTTCTTGTGAGTTCGGCGTTAACTTGCATAAAGCAGGTAAATATTGAAGATTTTCGATTTGAACAAAGGTGTGTGGCCGATTTGGTCTTTCCCACATCCAAATATAATCTTCCACATTTTCCTTGCCTAAGAATCGCTTCAATCTTGCAAACAATCCATTTTCGTGGCCATAATCGTAGGCATAGTTATCATATTTCCCGAATTTTTCGTGGATGAGCTTGATGGCTTGCTCAGCTGCATCCACCTTTTGCCGCAATTCTTCATCGCGTATATTCATAGACCTTTTCTCCGAGATTAACAAGCTGCCCAACTATTTTTCACCCTGCACCGATTGCAGGGTATTCGCCTCGATTTAGCTGTTTACCCTGTATGGCAAGCTGAAAACCACTGCCTCTATGTGGGTTACGCAAATATCAGGCGGCCTTTCGGCTCTGGTATCAGCTGACCAAGTTCCTGGGCCGTTTCTAACCACCTGGCATAGTTCACCACAGCGTCACGGCAAATAAGGGGATGGGGCACGGCCGTGCCTGCCCAGGTGAAAATTATTGAGCCGCAAATTCGAGTTTTTCAACCTCATCCACATTCAAATGTTTGCGCACTTGCCAAAGGTCGTAACTGTTTTGCATGGCCAGCCAGCTTTCCGGTGAACGGCCCAATGTCTTGGAGAGACGCAATGCCATCTCTGGCGTGACACTGCTTTTCCCGTTTAGCAAGCGGGTAAACGTAGACGGAGACACCTTAAGTTTGGCAGCTACAGTACGCGAACTAACCTGTAACTCTTCGAGATATACTTCTCGAATAAATTCTCCCGGATGGGGTGGATCATACATGCTCATTAGTGATAATCCTCATAATTGACGATATAGGCATTCCCATCAATAAATTCAAATGTGATGCGCCAGTTTTTATTGACATCAATAGCCCATATCCCTTGTTTATCCCCTTTCAGAGGGTGAAGCCGAAAACCAAGCAAATCCATATCGGCAATCGTGGTGGCTGTGTCCAAAGCAGTCAGTCGCATTCTGATCTTTTGACGATGAGTGGGGTTAATACCGGCGACGTTACCCGTCTCAAAGAACTGTTTTAACCCCTTGTGCTTGAACGACTTGATCACAAATTGGATTATACAATTCGTTGCGCACCGCGCAACAGAACAAGGTGGCCATTGGTAGACGGCCGTGCCCCCCATAAACGCGACAAATGATGGGATAGGGGACGGCCGTACAAAAGTCAGACCCTACGCAAACTCTATCCGCACCTGTTTGCCCACTGCACGGGCTAAACGATCTAGCGATTCCAGGGTCACGGCCGTGTTGTCAGGGTCGAGCAGGCGATCCAATTGGGAACGACTGGTATTCATTTTTTCGGCCAGTTTTGCTTTGCTGATGTTGGTTTCGGCCATAATGTCGGCAATTTGTAATGCCAACAACCGTTTTAAGGCTCTGGCAGAAACCTCTTCCAGGATGCCTTCTTCTGCCAGAAAATCGTCAAAACTGCTGCCACTATATTTGTTCATGCCAATCATCAAGAAATCGCCAAAATAAAAGATATCGGCATGGTTCAGGCGATCTTTACAAATTTGACCGCCGACGGCAGACCGCTGACGGTGATTTGCCAGGGATGGGCGGTCTGTGGTCGGCTGTCCGGCGTCAATAAATTGTAAAGCGCCGTTTCCGAGTACAGTGAACCATGCCAAGATATCTATTTGTAGGTGGTGTTGTGATTCTGCTCCAACATTCTGATTTTCTGGATTGCCGTATACTCGTCAGTACCATCCACTTCAAGCGCAAAATGATAAGTTGGAGCGATTTCATTTGTCCAATAATCGAAAAACTCCGCTGCTTTCGACAACGCCACAGGTCTTTTTGCTTTCAGATTGCGTCTGGAAACGCGATCAAGACAAATCTGCTTCGGGGTGGAAATTCGTACAAGTGCAATGTTGTAAATTCCCATTACTTCTAGCAACAACGGCCGTTGCACAACGCCTGTGGATTCAAATGCCACCAACCTTTGACTGGATGACAGTGTGTTATGATAATGGGCGCGTATGTACTTTGTGGCTGACTCAAGGTCAAATTTGTCGCCTTCACCAAAAAGCTCATAAACAATTGGCTCCAGTTCAGTGTAATCTGTAATTCCTTCAGAACGAAGACGGTTGCCCAGATATGACTTTCCTGATCCGAAAGGCCCCATGAGAATGATGCCGTCTAAGTTTTTTGCTGTTTCCATTTACGCAAATATCAGACGCCCTTTTGGTTCTGGTATCGGCCGGCCGAGTTCCTGAGCTGTTTCTATCCACTCGTCAATGATGGTTTCTAAGTTGGCTAGAACCTCCTCATAGGTTGCCCCATCGGCCGCACAGCCGGGCAGTTCAGGCACTTCGGCAATGAAAGCCTCATCTTCATCACTCCAATAAATAATCACTTCATATTTGTATTTACTCATTGTTATCCTCCTTGCTCACGTCGAGAGTTTACCACATCTCCTGGCGCAATTCAGAAATGCCGTCTGTGGAAATCTTCTGTAGAGCGATCAAATGGCGAGCAAAGCCAACAAACCTTCAGGCACCAGCCGGATTTGGGTTTGTGTGATTTGGGCCAGGGATTGCCATTGGGCGGTGAAGTGGCTGTGGTTGCCGTAGGTACGGCCGTTATGCCGAAACAAACAAACGACAATGG
>CAADGU010000242.1 GCA_900696625.1 uncultured Chloroflexota bacterium
ACCGATTACCGATAACGGCTCACGGCCGTCACCCCCCCTCCTCAATGCGCAACGTATACTCCACTACGGCCGTGTCGTCTGCCGCCCGGACTTCAATGAGCAGGGTCAGCTCTTCGTCCAGTTCGATGCCCACAAAGCCGGTGATGGTATCTGGGTCCGTTTCTACGATTTCCTCGCCGGAATCGGGATCGAGGATGCGCATGATGATGTTCTGCCCGGCGGTGTTGCTTTCCAGGATCAGGTTGACCACGTCGCCGGCGCTGAGGGTGACGGTGTACTGCACCCGGCTCTTGGGCAGGAGCGTGCCGCTGGCTTCGTCGCCCAGCGCCAGCGTGCCGCCGTCTATGGTTTCGCCCAGCAGGAAGCGCACGGCCGTGTCCAGCACCGGGTCGCCATCCCCTAAAACAGCAGCCTCATCTATGGGCACAAAAATATCCGGTACCACGCCAATCCCCTCGATGTGAATGTTGCCCGCCATATCTACGGCGCGCCCCTGGGTAAAGCGGAACGCCTCATCCTCCGGCATGGCCACCTCGTCCACCGGACCGCCCAGCCCGGCGGTGGGCGTATGGCCGATGATGGTGGCCCGGTTTTGCAGCGTCATGTCATAGCTGAAAAATTCGCAGGCGCTGGCGCAATCTGGCCCCACCAACACCACAATCTGACCGTCATAGCGCAGACTTTCGTCGGGTGGCAAGATGAATTTTTGCGGCTCTTCGCCCATGCGGAATTCACCCCGATCCCGGTCATAACCGGCGGTGTTGCCCAATTCCAATGGCTCGTCGAAGAAGTAAGCGGCCATCTGGTCGGCCAGGAAACCGCGCCCGCCACCGTTGCGCCGCATGTCAATGATAATGGCCGGGGCGTCTGCCTCTTTGAAATCGCGGATCATGCGCTCCCACAACTGCACCGTCAACACGTCGTTGTCAGAGAAGCTGTAAATGGCCACGTAGCCGATACCTTCATCCAGCAGTTCATACTCCACCGGCAGTTGCAGGCCGTCGCCAAATTTATTGTCTACCCAGTAAAAGTAACTTTCCAGTTCGGAACTGGCATTGAGTTCGGCCGTTTGCACCGCGCCGCCGGGATTCTGGTAGGTGAGGGTGACAAAGCTGTTGCGCGGGAAGCGGGTGGCAAAAAGCAGCTTGTCTTGCCGTTCGCTGTGGGCGGTGCTGTAGGGACCAAAGTGGGAAACGGTCTGGCTGATGTGTTCAGTGATGGGCACATCGTTGATGGCGACAATCTCCGCGCCCAATTCAATGCCGGCCTGGGCGGCCGGGCCGTTGGCGGTGAGGAAGGTGACGAGACTACGGCCGTCACTCAACTCCTTAATCGCTAACCCAATGCCGCCTAACACGGCGTCGCGGAAATCTTCCTGCACAAAGGGGCCGGAAACGTGCCCGTCCGGGATGCGCCAGGCAAAATCGCGCAGAGCGCGCCGGTAAGTCAGTGGGTCGCCGGCCGCCTCCGCCACCTGAAAACGGGGTTCAAACTCGGCCCGCAGCGCCTCCCAATCTATATTTTTGTACTCGGTGAAGGCGTATTCGTTGATCAACTGATCTACCAGGGCATTAAACGCGGCAGCATAACCCAGGTCAGAATAATCCACCAATGCCGCCCCCTCTGGTTCAACCAGGTCTACGCGGGGGCGGCGGCTGCGGTCAAAGGTAAACGGATCGGTGTCTAAATCCACCAGCGTGTAACCGGCGGGCAGGCTGATCATCTGCTCGTCGCCGGTGAAAAGCAGGCCGTCCGGACCAAAATTTTGCGGGAAGCTCTGCCCATCATCGGCGGCGTAAACCAGCAGCTTGCCGCCGCTGATCTCCCGGTCGTGGGCCGGGTCGCGGCTGATTTTGGTGGAGGCGTAGGCGGTTGACCAGCCGCCGCCGCCCAGGTCACGCTCCTCCAGGAAGGGGTCGCCAAAGGTGTTTGTCCAGTAGGCGATGGCAAAAATTTGCACGCCCTGTTCCTCTTCATCATCAAAGTCCACGTCCCGCCAGGCGCCTTGTGGTTCGATGGGCAGGGCGATGGAATAGGAGAAGGGGGAGGTATAAAAGTCGGAGGTGATTTGCCCCAGGGTTTGTGACTCCACCGGGAAGATGTAATTTTTGTCCCGGTCTACAAAACCGGCCTGGTCTTCCAGAATGACCACCGGAGCGGCCACGCCCAGGGTGAAAAAGGGATTGGTGTAGGTGACGAGGCCGGTGATGGCCACGGGGCCGCCTTCGTCGTTCGTGATGGGTAATTGGGTAATTGGTAATTGTGTAATTGGTTCGGTAGTGGGTGTGGGTTCCGGAGGCACGGCCGTAACCGTTGGTTCTGCGGTGGGCACGGCCGTGTAGGTGGGTGTTGGGGGTATGGTCGTGGGCACGGCCGTTGGCGACGGTTCTGGTGTGGGGGTGGCCGCTGGCTCCGTGCAGGCCGCTGCCAGCAACAACATGATGATGAGGACGGGAATGAGTAATTTATAGTTCATATGAATCCTGATTGCAGGTTGCAGGTGGTTTCTTGCCACCTTAATAAACTAATTCTTGCAGATAATGGTCATCGTGTTCAGGCGAGGCGTGTGCTTTACATACGTACACAGGTCCACCCTGCATCTTTGCACAGCTATAGCACAAGTAAACGGCAACCGTTTTGCGTTCCTCCTCAGCACAGTCAGTACAATAGCGGTAACTCGGCCTATTTTGTGCTACGACTCGTGGATAGGTGACATCACCCTTCGGGTCATTTTCCGGCTCGGTGATGGTTTCCAGTTCGATCACGTATTCGTGCCAGTCGGCAAAGTCAAAGACATACTTCATTTTGTCGCCAGGCTGCATCTCCAGAGCAGCAATTCTGGTGTTGGCGCCTTCGCCGTCGTCAAAGGGGTCAATGGTAGCCAGCTCTATTTCCCGGTAGTTCTTCGTCTGGCCACGCCGGACTAACTTCCAAAAACCGGCCATGTGGTCAAAGTCGTGTTTGAACTCGTTTACCAGATAACGGTTGAAATCAGACAGCGTCTGGCTGCCCTGAATTTCAATGCGCCGCCACAACCCTTTGCGGTGTTTGGCAGCCACGTGAAAGCGGTAAATTTGCTGCTTTTGTTGTTTGCTGAGCTTAGGGGGGCGAGACGGCCGTTGCCCGCGCGCAGTTGGCTTCTGGCCACGAAGTAAATTTTCTATGGGGCTAAATCTATCACTGTAGGTGATAAACGTGCCATTCCAGCGCAGCCTTTGATCCTTTTCCACCACCTCCAGCCAATGATCAGCCGGATAGGGGGTGGCGTCTTTGAGCAAGGCATAAGCAGTGGGAACGGCCGTGCTGCCCCATAGGTGTTCATTTCGCGCTGCTTCCAACATAGAAAAGAGCGTGTCGGCCAATTGTTGGTTGGCTGCGGCAATCTCTTTGCGGTGATGGCGGTATTCGTGATGAGGTTCGGCTTGCAGACGGAATTTAGGGATCGTGATGTCCAGAATGGTGACCAGCAAATTGTCTTGCCGGGATAATCTCATTTTTTTGAACCACCAGCCCAGCTTCAAGGCTTCCTGTTTATAGCTATAAGCGCCCAGAATGCTTTGACGCTGTATCGTCATCTCTGTCACTTCAGTCGGGATGATGTGATCTTCCTGATCCACCAGTTGCAATTCGGTGACCGGCTTCGTCTGTGGCAGGAAAAATTGAAAAGCAGGGTAAACAAACAACATTCCCTCTTTCAATTCCTCGTGCGCCAACCCCACCCGGATTTGTACGCCCGCCAGCGCTAATTGAATCGGCGTCAGCGTCTCCTTGTCTGTCATGATCAGCGTTTTGCCCAGGTGGTAGTTCCGAATCATCTGGCGAACGGATGTTTTGGGGTTTTTGGCCTGTGAAGGCCAGATGGCCAATACGCGCTCTACAAACTCATCCAGAGAAATAGGGCCGGCCAACGCGGCCGTAACCTGGGTGATCGCCTCCTCGCGTGTTATTCCCGTGTCTTGCGGCATATGTACTCCATTTACATCCGTTTGTAGTAGGCGATTTATCGCCATTGGCAGGCGATAAATCGCCTACTACAAACCTTTAATAGCGCAGGATGAGGGTGATGCGCTGGTGGTCGGCTAACTGGCCGTTGTCCACAAAAACCACCCGCCCTTGCATGTTTAACACTGTTTCGATGATGTCGTCTACGGCGTCGGCTATCACATCTGGCGCGGTGGGGTCATCGGCCGGGGACAGGATCAGCCCCGTCTCATCCACCCGCGCCGGGTAGTGGAAATCTTCCTCCACCA
>CAADGU010000243.1 GCA_900696625.1 uncultured Chloroflexota bacterium
CAAACGCCGCTGCCCGCGCCCACGGGCACGATGATCACCTCCACATCGGGCAAATCTTCCAAAATCTCCAGGGCATAGGTAGCCACGCCACAAATCAAGGGCGTATCCGTTGGCCCCACAAACACGCCTTGTCGTTCGACGGCGATTGTCTGTATCCATTCACGGGCGGTGTCAAAGTCACGGCCGTGAAACAGCACTTCCGCCCCCAACCCTTGCATCGCCGCCACCTTGCCCGGATTGGCCCCTTCGGGCACGGCAATGGTGGCGCGCATCCCATAGGCCCGCGCCGCAAAGGCGATGCTTTGCCCATGGTTGCCGGTGGAAGCGGTAAACAGGCCGGCAGCCCGCGCCTGCGGGCTGAGATTTGCCGCCAGGTTCAGGCCGCCGCGCACCTTAAATGCGCCCACCGGCTGGTGATTTTCATGTTTGATCCACACCTGCGCCCCAATCAATTGGCTCAAGGTAGGGTAATGGTGCAGGGGTGTGCGCGACAAATAACGGTAAACGTGTGGCCGCGCTGCCAACACATCTTGCAAAGTAGGAAATTGATCATCAGACATTGTCACTTCTCCAAAAAGAAAGTTTGTAGTAGGCGATTTATCGCCTGCAAACAGCGATAGATCGCCTACTACAAACAAAAAACACAGCTGATTTAGATGCTGCCGCGCCGGGCTACCAGGATACCGCTTAACACCACCAGGCCGCCCAGCATTTGCACCGGCGAAAGCCGTTCGCCCAACAGCAGCCAGGCGAACATGGCCGCCATTACCGGCTGCCACAGCAGCGTCACCGCCGAGAACGTGGCCGGTAGCGCGGCCATGCCCTGGGCGATCAACCCCTGACCACCGGCATGGGCAACCCAGGCCATGGCCAGCAGCACCAACCAGCCCACGGCCGTGCCCGGCCAAAACGGTTCCCCGGAGAGCAGCGCCGCGGGCAGCAGCAGCAGCGCACAAAACGTGCCGCTCCAGGCCATAAAGGTCAGCGCGGTCATGTTTTGCCGCAGATGTTTGGTGGCGAGTAAGTAGCTGGCATAGAACACGGCCGTGCCCAACGCCAGCAAATCCCCCAGTAAATGGTCGGCGCTCAGGCTAAAACTTTCGCCAATTAACAAGGCCGCGCCGCCAATTGCCAGCAGCAGCCCCAACAAAAACGTACCCGTCACCCGCTGCCGGAAAAAGAACCAGGCGCCAATGGTCACAAAGACCGGCGCCATATTGGGCAGTAAGGTAGCATTGGCTACCGACGTGTACTTGATCGCCAGATGCCACAAAATCAGATCCCCGGCAAAGAAAAAACCGGCGGCGGCCAGGAAGGCGATGTCCCGGCGTGTTAACAGTGTGCTGGAAACTGTTTCCGGCCGTGGGGAGGCTGCCTGGCGCTGTTTCGCCCCCAGCACCCCCAGCCACAACACCGGCAGCGCCAGCGCCAGCCGCCAGAACGCGGTGGAAATGGGACCGGCGTCGCTCCACCGCACCAAAATGGGCGCAAAGCCAATGGCCGACGCGCCTAACAACAGCGCCAACAGCGCCGTTCGTGGGAAAGAAACCCTGGCAAGAGAAGAAGTTTGGCTGGTCATATGGGTCTGCAAAGGAACAATTTTGTGTCCTGAGAGATTGGAGACTGGAGATTGAATCTCCTAATCTCTAATCTCCTAATCCCCCAATCCTTCGGCAAGCTCAGGACAGGTTCTCCCAATCTCCCATTGTTCTCGCAGGGCCTCCGCCAGCCGGGTCATACCGGTTTCAATGGCGGCAGCGTCGGTATTGGAAAAGTTGAGGCGCAGCGTGTTTTGGCCGGTTCCGTCCACGTGGAATGGATCGCCGGGCACAAAAACGACGTTGCGTTTGACGGCGGCTTCAAACAGTGACATAGCCGACATACCCTCCGGCAGGGTGATCCACAAGAACATGCCCCCTTCCGGCAAGGTGAACTGAACGTTAGCCGGGAACAATTCTTCAATCATGGCTACCATCAGCGCCCGCTGACGGCCGTAGGCGGCCTTGATGGTGGCAATATGCGCGTCCAGGTCATTGTCTTGCAGGTATTGGAGAAGGATTAGCTGCGAGACGTAGTTGGAGTGTAAATCGCTGGCCTGTTTGGCAATGATGAGTTTGTCCATCAGTTCCGGCTGGGCCACAATCCAACCCATGCGGAAACCGGGGGCCACGATTTTGCTGAAAGAGCCGAGGAGGAAGGCGCGCTCACGGCCCGAAGCAGCTTCGGGTTCGCCGTACATCGTCAGCGGCGGCAAATCTTCACCCATAAACCGCAGTTCCCGGTAGGGATCATCTTCAATGAAAAAGAGTTGGTTCTCGTTCAGGATAGCGACCACTTCTTCCCGTTTGGCGGCCGAATAGGTGATGCCGGTGGGGTTTTGAAAGTTGGGCAGGGCGTAAAACAATTTGGCCTGAGGATGGGCAGCGTGTTGGGCGAGTACGGCCGTGTCCGGCCCATCATCGCGCAGCGGCGTCGTCACAAAACGGGGCTGAAACAACGAAAACGCCTGAATCCCGCCCAGATAGCTGGGCGACTCCAAAATCACGTGGTCGCCGGGATCAAGCAAAATTTTGGCTACCAGTTCCAGCCCCTGCTGCGAACCATTGGTGATGAGAATATCGTCGGCGGACACGTCCAGGCCGCAGGTGGTTTTATACCGGTCGGCGATAAACTGGCGCAACTCCTGGCTGCCCAGGGTGGGTGCATATTGCAGCGCCCTGGCCCCGTGGTGGGCGAACACCTTATCGGCGGCGGCCCGCAGCGGCGCTACCGGAAAATAATCAGGATTAGGCAGCCCCCCGGCAAACGAAATGACGTTGGGGTCCTGGGCTACCTTCAAAATTTCACGGATAAACGAGCGCTGCATCGTCGCCATGCGCCCGGCAAATTGTCCTTTCATGGTTACCTCCAGGTTAAATAATCAAAGTTCTTCAGGATTTCGTGGAGCCGCCGTGATGCGTGAGACCTCTTTGGTCACGCATCACGTTTAACGCATCACGCCCTGTTACCCCCTGAGTTCTCAAAGAGTCGCCGATAAGTGTATCGGCTAAAGCCTCACCTCCGACCGCGACGGCCGTAGCAGGATCAAACCCGCCAGGTTAGCAGCCAGGCCGGCCGTGAGCAGGATAAAGGCCAGGGTTTGCAGGGTGTGGGCCAGCAGCAACACGGCCGTGACCTGCCCCACCACAATCACCGCCAACAGGAAGATATACGGCCGTGCCTGCACCGCCAGGGCATAGTTTAGCCAGATGTTCACCCCGGCAAACAGCGTCACCGCCAGCCCCACCCAGCCCAACAGGCTGCCGGGATCCGGATACTGCCCGCGAAAAACCAGGGTTACAATGGGGCCAGGAAAGAGAAAATAGAGCAGCGTCAGCAGCAGACCAGGGATGAGGGTGGCGGCTAAAGCTAACAAGAGATACGGCCGTGCATCCAACCCCAATGCCTGCTTTTGTGTCGCTTTGGGGAACAGCACCATGCCAATGGCAATGGGCACAAACAGGTTTAGCCGCGCCAGGATGTTGGCCGGGGTGTATTGGGCCGCCACCTCCGGCGGGAAAATGCGGTTCACCAGAATCGCGTCGCTGTAAACCAATAGCGCAAACGAAAAAAGGCCAACCAGGGTCAGCAAGGAATAGGGTAGACTCACTTTTTGCACATGGTCGGTAGCGGGGGCACGGAAGAACGGCCGTAACCACCACACCGCCAACCCCAACGCCACCAGACTGGCTAACGGCAAGGCCAGCACCGCCCCCGCCAACTGCAACCCGGCCAGGATCAGCGCCACCGTCAGGCCAAAACGGAGCAGTTCTTGCAGCACCGTCACACTGCCCAGGCCCCAAAATTGCTGGCTGCCTTGCAGCGCCCCATCCGTCACCGGGCGCACAAAGAGCAGCAGCAGCGCCAGCGCCGCCGCCCACAGGGCACCGCTGCTGTTCACATTGATAACGCGGCCAATCAGGGGAGCGAACAGGGCAAAGAGTACGGCCGTGACCAGCCCCCACTGCCACGCCCAGCGCCACCGGTTGCGCAAAAATGCGCCCATGCGCGGCTGCGGCTCCGCGCCAATCGCCAGTTCTGCCAGATAATAGGCGACTACATTGCGGATTACCCACGTCACCTGTTCGGCGATCTTCAGCACATTCATGATGGCCAGGAAGGCAATGGCGGCGGCATCGTCCAACAGCAGCCCGGCAGCCACCAGCACCAGGTAAGCAAAACCCCCGGCAATCAGCGACGCCCCGGCCATAACCAGGCCGTCGAAGGCGTCTTTAGAGCGGGCGATGTTGTGAATACGAGTGAGCATAATCCGGTAATCGGTAATCGGTGGTCGGTAATCTGTCAAGTCCTGAAATATGTTGACACCTTTACAACAATTGTTAAGTGTCAATTTCCAAAGTGAACCTCGGCTGGTTTACACAGTTTGAGCGAATTATGTGGTCGTTCATAGTTGTAAAGCCAGACCGCTTCTCGCACCGCTTGTTGTGCGTGCTTTATGCCAACAAACAGGTCGCCTAGACCATAATGGGCGCTGGCTCCGGCTTCGTACTCGCGCACGACTTGCCGTTTGAAAGCCTGTTACCGATTACGCCCCCTGCCACCGATGCCCATACTGCTTCTCATAATACGCCTTAAACTCGCCGCTTTTAATTTTGCGCCACCACCATTCATTGTCGCGGTACCAGAGGGCGGTCTGGGCAATGGCCTCGTGCGGGGAGTGGCTCGGTTCCCAGCCCAGGGCGCGAATTTTGTCTACGTTCATGCTGTAGCGGCGGTCATGACCTTCGCGGTCTTTGACGTAGCGGATGAGGCTGGCGGGGCGGTCTAACGTTTGCAGCAGCAGTGCGATCATCTCGATGTTTTCCATCTCCACGGCCGTACCCACATTGTACGTTTCCCCCAGGCCCCCTTTGTGCAAAACCAGGTCAATGGCTTCGCAGTGGTCGGTGACGTATTGGTATTCGCGCATCTGACGGCCGTCGCCATACACCGGCAGCGGCTCATGGTCAAGGGCATTGGTGGCAAACAGCGGCACCGCCTTCTCCGGGTACTGGTAGGGGCCAATGTTATTACTGCCCCGCGTGATCGTCACCGGTAGATCATAGGTGATGAAATAGGCATTCACCAGTAAATCGGCGCTGGCTTTGCTGGCAGCATAAGGGCTGCGCGGGGCCAGATTGTCCGTTTCCTTGCTGGAACGGCCGTGTGGAATATGCCCATACACCTCATCTGTGCTGATCTGGTGGTACCGTTCCAGCTTCAGCTTACGCGCCGCTTCCAACAACACATACGTGCCATACACACTTGTCTGAATGAACGCATCCGGGTTCATAATCGAGCGATCTACGTGTGTTTCGGCGGCAAAATTGACAATCGTGTCAATCGCCTGCTCCTGTATCGTCCGCTCCACCAGCGTCGCATCACAAATATCACCCTGCACAAAGTGATACTGCGGATCAGACTGCACAGTGAGCAGATTATCCAGATTGCCGGCATATGTCAGTTTGTCATAGACCACAATCCGGTAATCGGGGTATTTCTGCCGCATGTACAGAACAAAATTAGCGCCGATAAACCCGGCGCCGCCTGTCACCATCAAATTTTTCATATTTTCCTCGTAACTGTACAGGTCATTCCTGCGAAGGCAGGAATCCACGCCTCTGGATACCCGCCTACGCGGGTATGACAGTCGAGAGATACCTGTATAAATGCTATTCCTCTTTACAGATGGGTTCAATCTTGAAGATTGAAGCTATCTGTATTGTTAGCGTCCGCAAGCCAGGCGGCATTTTAGCCAAATGACCTTGCACAGCCAATAAACGCCTGTGCTATACTTGCCCTACGCTTATAGTATAGACATTGAAAGATCAGGAAATTCGGAGACCAACTCTTCCAATCTCCTAATCTCTCAATCTCCAAAACCACATGGACAGTACCCACAACTACCTCATTGTCAGTGATTTTCATTTGAGTGAAGGGTGTAATCCCACCACCGGCCTGATTCACCCCAATGAAGATTTCTTCCAAGACGTGCCTTTTGCGCAGCTTATTGCCCATCATGTGCGGCTGAGCCGTGACCCGGAAGCCACTCACTTTTACCAGAAACCGTGGCGGCTGGTCATCAACGGCGATATGTTTGACTTTTTGCAGGTGACATCATTACCGTCAGAAGGTGATCCGCTCACGGCCGTGACCGGCAAAAAGTATCACAACGAGTTAAGCGCCAACGAACAACTATATGGCTTAGGCACGGAAGAAAAAGTCATCGTCTGGAAGCTGGAAACGATTGCCGCCGGACATCCGCTCTTTTTCCAGGCGCTTGGCTGGTTCCTGGTGCATCCGGGCAACCAGATCATTTTGATGCGCGGCAACCATGACGTGGAAATTGCCTGGGAAGGGGTGCAGGCGCGGCTGCGGTCACTGCTGGCAGAAGCATATGAAACGTGGACCAACACCCACAACAGCGAACATCCACTGCCCCGCCTGGACAACATGCCCAAAACATTATCAGCCGATACAGTCGCCGGCCAGGTGCGTTTTCCCAAAAAATTTCTTTACCAGCGCGACCTGTTTTATATTGAACACGGCTGCCAGTATGACCCGGTCAACTTTTTTAACGACTTTGCCGACCCGCGCCTGATTGATGAACAAGGACAGGTGCAAGAGGTGATCGAACTACCGGAAGGCTCTCTGTTTGTACGCTACTTTTTTAATGAGGTCGAAGCCATTCATCCTTTTGCTGACAATTTCAAGCCAATTACACGCTATTTTTTCTGGTTGCTGGCGAATGCACCCGGCCATTTGGCGGCCTTCATTCAGGTTATGCTGCGCTATCGGGAAGCGCGCAAACAGGTGAACACGAAGGTCAAAAAGAGAGTAAAGTACCAGCGGCAGGAAAACGGCCGTACCATACCGGATGCCTTCCTGGCCCCTCTGCAAGACATTCAGGAAGGCATCCGGGAGATGATGGCGGCCGATTCCAAACGGACTACCCGGCGCATGATCGGCAGTATCTTGCTGGCGCTGTTGGCGCTGCTGCTGTTGGCTGGCGCGGTGCGCACCCTGGCCGTAGGCGAATATGGATTGACGGTGGCAGTATTATTTTTTACGGCCGTCTGTCTGTTTGCCAGCGGCGCTCTCTTTCAATCGCTCAACCAGTTGTTGGACAGCCCCTACCTGTACACAGCGGCACAAGAGGTGGCTGCACTGCTCAACGGCCGTCCCGCCCCCCACATCGGCCCCGTGCGTTACTTCATCTTCGGCCACGACCACGCTGCCCGCCTGATGCTGCTAGACAATACCGACAACCCTAACCACCCCGGCTACCGCCAATGGTACATCAACACCGGCTGTTGGATTCCCGTTTTCAGCCAAGCGGAGCAGCTCGCCCGCCCCGCCGCCAACCTCACTTTTCTGCGACTGATACCATCGCGTCTGGCAGACGGCAATGACCTGCCCGAACTGCTGCGCTGGTCAGAAGAAGCCAACGCCCCCCGCCCCGCCCGTCTTTTTGGATGATAAGGATGGGAAGAGAATGAAAGAAAATGCGTCCTGCTCTCAGGACGCATTTTCCTCATCAGCCTCACCTTCCAGAAGCCAACCAACGTACACGATTTTCCACGCATCATGGTGCTTCTCTAAAATTCGTGTCTCCCGGCTTAATCCTGGCATGTCCATGGCCAGATCACCCGTATCCTGACCATATTGATCAAACGTTACCCAGGCCATATTCCCTTCCAGGCGCAGATTCACATTTTCCCGACGAACACGCTGGGCAGTTGGGTTTGTTTCAGGATTTGCCACCATGGTTGCCTGAACCCGGCTACTGAGCGCATCCCAACCTTCTATCACCGTGATGCCGCCACGCGCCCACCAACCAATCATGCGAATATATGCTGTATGGCGCCAGCAGTGTGCCCATGCCGCAAAATCCTTTTTCCAGAACGCAGCAGATTCATCGGCGATAACCTGCATAATGGCTGCGGAGTCATCTTGTTGTTCGATCAGGGTCATAGTTTGCAATCTCCTCAAATGAAGTGGCTGGTTGCTCGTGGCTTGTACCAGCAACCAGCCCCCAGTTTCCCCATCTTACGCCTTATCAGCCATTTCTTCACCGAAGTCAAGCAGGGCTTTGACACGGCCGTCATCCGGCGCTTCCGCATACACACGCAAGACCGGTTCGGTGCCGGACGGCCGTATCAACAACCAACTGCCATCATTCAGGTAATACTTCACCCCATCCACCGTCTGCACATCATCCACCGCCACCCCGGCGATTGCGTCAGGGGCCGCATCCAGTAATAACTGCACCATCTGCTTCTTTTCCACCGGGCGCGTCAATTTCATATCCGTTCGCGCATACTGCGCCGGGCCATATTGCGCCAGTAGCTCTTCCACCAGTTTATGCAGCGGCATTTTGGCCGCCGCCATCACTTCCAGCAGCAGCAGCCCCAGCAGCACCCCGTCCCCTTCCGGGATGTGCCCCTTAATACTCATACCGCCCGATTCCTCGCCGCCCATCACCACCCCGTTAGCGATCATCAAATCGGCAATGTGGTTGAAGCCCACGGGCGTCTCCACCAGTTCCAACCCATGTTTGGCGGCGATGCGGTCAACCATGCGTGTGGTGGAAACGGTACGTACCACCTTGCCCCGCCAACCGCGATTTTCCAGCAGGTAACGCAGCACCAGGGCAAAGATGCGGTGCGGGTCTACAAAGTTGCCCTGGTTATCCACCGCGCCAATGCGGTCGGCGTCGCCATCGGTCGCCAGCCCCACGTCCCAATGCCCGGCCTGAATGGTGGACATGAGCAGCCCCAAATGGCGGGCAATCGGCTCCGGGTGGATGCCGCCAAAACCGGGATTCATCTCGTGGCGGACGTTGTGGACGTAGGTACGGCCGCGCGCCAACATCTCACCAATCACCCCCCGCCCCGCGCCATACATGCCGTCGGCCACCACCCGCAGTTCACCACCGGAAATAATGTCCAGATCCAGCAAGGTGCTGAGATGTTCATAATAAGCCCAGGCCGGGTCGAATTTTTTGATGCGGTCGGTGCGAATGGCTTCCTGCAAATCCATTAGATTAGGGCCACGCGCCTCGG
Source organism: uncultured Chloroflexota bacterium (assembly GCA_900696625.1). Lineage (GTDB taxonomy): Bacteria > Chloroflexota > Anaerolineae > Promineifilales > Promineifilaceae > CAADGU01. Next base: position 9,105 of record CAADGU010000243.1, read on the forward strand.
CCAGGGCGCTTTCCAGCAGATATTCCACCCGTTGGTGAGCGGCCGGACTGGCCGAGCCGCCATAGCTGGCTTTGAGTTTGACGCCGTTATAACGCGGCGGGTTGTGGCTGGCGGTGATCATCACGCCGGCCGTGGCCTGTTTGTGCAAAACAGAATAACTGATGGCCGGGGTGGGCGTGTCGGCGCGGGCCAGCCAGGTATCAATGCGGTTAGCGGCCATAACACGGGCGACCTCGGCCGCGTACCGGTCAGAAAGAAAACGGGTGTCAAACCCAATGACAACGCTGGGATTTTGCCCGTTTTCTTCCAACACATAATCGGCAATGGCCTGGGCCACCAGCCGCAGATTGGCAAAGGTAAAGGTTTCACTAATGACGGCGCGCCAGCCGTCAGTACCGAATTTAATAGTCATGTTGCTCCTGATGCGTGATGCGTGATGCGTGATACGTGAAACAATCACGCATCACGTATCACGAGTTACGGGTTGCGAAAAATTAAAGTAAGATCATTCACATTGGTGCCGGTGGGGCCGGTAATGAGCAGGTGGGGGCCATAGCCGGCGGCGTCCAGCTTTTGAAAATAGGAATAACTGTCATTGTTGTCTATGAATTGGGGTGCGTTCAGGTGAAGGTTACGGCCGTACCCCACCGTTTCTCCTGTCACTACCGCCCCGGCTGCACCGGTAGGGCCGTCGTCGCCGTCGGTGGCAAAGGCAGCCACGGCCACATCCGGCCAACCATCCAGGGCAATGGCCGCCGCCAGAGCCAGTTCTAGATTACGGCCGCCCATACCGCTGCCGCGCACGGTTACTGTTGTTTCGCCGCCGAGGATGGCACAGTGGCCGGGCGGCAGCTCTTTGGCAAGGGCAGCGGCAAATTTGCCCGCTTCTCGCGCTTCTCCTTCTAAATGTACCGTAAGGATTGTGGCCGTCCATCCTGAATTTTCGGCTGACTGCCGGGACGCAAGGGCAGCCTGGCGCACACTGCCGATAATGTGGTTGGTGGGCGCCGGCAAATGGTAATCGGTGATCGGTAATTGGAAATCGGCAAGAGCGGTGTGGATGGTTTGCCACACGGCCGTACCCAGCACCGCCGCAATGCCATACCGCGCCAGCACCGCCAGCGCATCGTCGGGCGTCTCGTTGGTAAGCACGGTAGGGCCGCTGCCAATGGCCGCCAGGTCATTGCCGATTACGTCGCTGAGGATGAGACTGACCACCGGGGCGGGCGCGGCCAGCCGGGCCAACCCGCCGCCCTTAACGGCATCTAGCTGGCGGCGCACGGTGTTGAACTCCTGAATGGTGCAGCCGGAGGCAAGCAGCGCCTGGTTCAAGGTTTGCCAGGCGGGCAGGGGGATGCGAGGTTGGGTGAGCAGGGCTGAAGCGCCGCCGGAAATCAAGCACAGCACCAGATCATTGGCGCGGGTTTGCGCCAGCAGGTCAGCAACGGCCGTTGTCGCCTGCACGCTCTTTTCCCCCGCCGTGGGATGGTCGCCTGTAAAAAAACGGTAATCGGTGATCGGTAATCGGTGATCGGGGGGCAAATGTTTGCTGATGACAATGGCGGCATCAATCGTGTCGCCCAAAATGGCAGCGGCGGCCTGAGCCATGGGCACCGCGGCTTTGCCGACGCTGATGAGGAAAAGACGGCCGTCGTTCAAATCATAGGTGGTGGCGCCGATGGTGAGATGGCGTCCCTGTCGGCGTAGATAATGAGGGAGCAGATGGCCGGGCTGCACGGCCGTGATCGCCGCCTGGACAATGGACAGCATTTGGTTATAAGCCAGTATAGAGGGCGTTATAGAAGACAATCTCCCCATCTCCAAAGCGACCAACTTGCCCTACGGATTCAGCGAAGCAATCGCTTCTTCGGCTGCCAACCGGGGCGACTTTGACAACGTGACCACATCAAACACCGCATCCGCCAACGCCACCATGACCGGATGGCTGGCTGGAAAGGGATGGGCATCAGCCAAAAGAAGATGGTCGCTAATGAAAGGCACATAGGTATCATCAGCCGGCCAATAAAAAAACGCACCTTGCCGGGCCGGTATGAAATTGCTGCGGTAACTCCACTCGCCCAAATTTTCATTGTCAATGAGAAAGATGAGCAGGTCGGTGGCTAATTGTCGTTTGGCGGCATCCTGAGAGCTAACAGCCCAGGCCCAACCGTTAACCAGAGGCGCCAACGGATCTTCCCGGCCGGGAATGGCCGCCGCACGGAAAGGCTGGCCCGTCTGCCGCTGCCGCAGGAATTGGGTGGCCGATGTTTGCACAAAGGAGCTTTGGCCGGCCTGGAATGTCTGCCAGGAATCTTCCAATGTTTGCATGGTGCTGCTTTGCGGCAAAATAAAACCATTGGCACGGCCGTCGCTCAATTCTTGCAGCGCCGCCGCCAGCGGCTCAATTTGCAGTTCCACCTGCCCGGCCTCATTCACCAACTGACCGCCATTATCCAGGTACATCTGCAACAGCAGCGTAGCCCCAGGCGTGCCTGCCGCAGGAAATATCAGGTGTTGGTTGGGCATGGCGATAAATTGTGTCCAGGTCAGGGGTATGGTTGTAGTCACCAGGGTAGTGTCATAGGCCAACTGCGGCGCTTGTGTCAGGACAAAAGGATACCCCATCAACTTACCACCCACCGAGGCCAGCTTCAGCCCGGCGGGATATAAATCTTCCAGATAGGTAGCAGGGATACTATCGTCCAGGGCAAAGATCAACGAGTCGGTTGTAGCCGGAGATAGTTGATCGGCGGGCAGCGCCACCAGGTCAGGCAAAATGGTGGGGGCAATGGTACGACCGGTCAGCAGATAGCTGAGGATGCCGCCTTGCCCGGTGGCGGCTTTGGTTTCCACGCGAATGTCCAACTCTGGATGATCGGCGCGGTAGGCATTCAGGTAAGCATTCAGGGTGGCCTGCCCCGACTCAGAAGCAACCCAGATTTCCGGGGGCAACCAGACGGTGAGCGTAGTTTTAGTCTGGGTGATGGGGGTAGCTACGGCAGCATCGGGCGTTAACACGGGGCCGGGGGTCACGGTGGGGGTGGCTGCTGGGGAGGAAGTAGGCGTGACGGCCGTGCCTGCCCCCTCTTGCCCCCATAACGAACAGCCGGCCAACACCACCAACCCGGCCAGAATAACCAGTAACGTAATCAGGCTTCGCATGAGGCCAAGTATAGTGAAATTGGCACGGCCGTCGAATAAAGTACGTCCCCTCCCAGTCCTCTCAGCCCCTCTCAGCGCCGGGCATTTGCCTGGTCAAAGTATTCTTGCGTCATAGCCGCGGCCGTTGCGGCCGCTTCGGCCACCGTGGCCTGGCCGTAATAGGCGCGCTCCACCTCTTTACCGGCGGTCTCTTCAATGGCTACCCAGGTGGTCATGATGGGCACCTGCCCCAACACCGGAATGGTATCCAGGAACACCTGACTGCTGGCCGGCAATTTGGTCGGGTCTAAAAAGGCGGCCGATTGGGCTACCGCTACCAGTGAAGGCACAGTGCGCCCGGTTTGGGCAATAATCGTCTGGCCGGGTGCGCTGTTGGCATATTCGATAAACGTCCAGGCCGCCTCTTTGTCTTTGGTCAGGTTTGCCATGCAGTAGGCGTCACTGTGCAGAATGCCACTTTCCCGTTCGCCACGCGGCAGCGGCGCAATGTCCCAGGTGAAGCCGGTGATGGTGCGGAACGTGGGTGTAGCCCGGCGACTGTCAAAAATCATGGCCAGACGGCCGTTCAAAAAACGTGTCTCGCTGGCTTCGGCTGACTCTGCCACCGCATCCGGCGTCACGCCTTCCTTCAATCGCAAATCCACCAGCCATTGAAAAGCCGCCAGCGATTCCGGGCTGTCCAGCGTTAGCCGGGTAGGCTGCACCCGATCATCCACAATATCGCCGCCATTCTGCCAGACAAACGGCGCCAGCCGAAAAAGGTTAGGGGCAATACTGGCGCCATATTGGTCAATGACGCCATCACCATCCAAATCTTTGGTCAGCGCCCGCGCCGCCGCCAGAAAATCATCCCGCGTCCAACCAGGAGCGGGGTAGGGCACAGCCGCGGCGTCAAACAAATCCTTGTTGTAATAAACCACCAGGCTCGAGATATTTTGCGGAATACACCAGAGCTGGCCGTCCCACTCAAAAGCATCAATCGTCTGTTCATAAAAATCAGACGCCTGAATGATTTCGCTTTTGTCCAGGTAAGACCCCAGTGGTTCTAGTCCCCCCTGGGAAGCAAAAGAGGCAAATCGGCGATAATTGATGAGCATCACATCGGGTGGCTGGCCGCCGGAAAAATCGGTAGCCAATCGCTGGCGATATTCCCCCTGGCTGGGAATGTGGCCTAGCTGAACGTCAATCTCCGGGTGTTCGGCTTCAAAAGCAGCCACCAACTGTTCATAGGCAGCATACTCCTCGGGGTCGCCAAAAACCAGAAAAGTAACAGTGTGCTTTTCAGCTTGTCGGCTGCAAGCAGCAAATAAGCAGATCAAAACGAAGGCAAACAACAATTTTTTCATCGGACCCCTCATGCAGTTTGTGTGGTTTATGACGATGTCTCGCCATGATGAGACCCGTAAATTACATCAATTTGAGGATTCAGACAAAGGAGTGATGAATGAAAATTCATAATTCATCCTTCATAATTCATAATTTTTAGAGGAGTCAGGATGCCTGCTTATTGGGGCGTAAATTTTTCCCAGGCGCTGTGTTCGGGAAAGAGATGCCAGATGTCGGCATCCAGGGCGCGGATGTAGGTGTGGTTGTAACGGGCATAAGAGGTGCGCTGCACGGCCGTGTCCCCGCCAACCTCCAACGCCACCGCCCACCCTAAACGATCGCGCACAAACGGCTGCTCGCGCCACACCAGCCCAAAACCACGCAATGGCTGGTAAAAACCGTCGGGGGGAATAATAGTGGTATCGCTGACAGGATCACCCGGATCCCATTCATCGGTGAACGCCTGCCATTTCGGGGAAAACACGTCATCCTCATACAGCACATAAATGAGGTCTTCTTCCCCCACCCAGATCATCCAGCCATGCTCAAACTGCTGCTCGGCGGCTGGAGATAACAGCGCGGCATCCTGAGCGCAAATATCAGGCGCGGGCGCAAAGAACCAGGGATGTGGGCAGGTCAAGATAATCTCCACCGTGGCGCTGGCATACGGTTCGTTTTCGCCGGCCGCAAACAGCATAAAACGCTCCACATTACGCGCCGCTTCGCTGATTGTATACGGCATGGAACCAACGGCAGCTACATCCCAAAACTGGCCTAATTGCCCGGTAGGCAGCAAATGGTAGAGGGTCACAGTGACGGCATTGGCTGTAACCCAACTCAACTCAATGGTATCACCAGGATCGGCAATTTCGACGTTAGCCGTAAAGGAAAGAATTTGGGGCGCGGGGTCGGCTTTGGCAATCAGAGGCAGGTAAACCTGACTATCACTACTCTGAGATTTGGGCAGTGCAGACACCCAATGAAACCAGATCAGAACGAAAAAAGTGACTAAAAACAGGTGACCGACTGTTTGCTTTTTCATGTCGACAGCATAGGGCAAACGGCCGTATCCCCACCATAGACGCCCCGTTAATTCGCCCCACTCAGTCCGGGAAAACGACGTCTTCCCGCCCCGCCAGCTTCGCTTGAATCCGGTCCACCACCACATCCAAATGCTGTGGCCGGTTGACAAAATCCAGGTTCTCGCTGGGAATCACCAACACCGGGCACAAATCAAAGCGGTACAGCCACTCCTCATAAAACGATTCCAGCAGCGACAGATAATCGGACGTAATGCCGCTTTCCATGGTCCGCCCCCGCTGCTGAATGCGTGCCATCAGCGCCGGTACCGGGCAGTTCAGATAAAGCAGCAAATCCGGTTTTGGTAATCCGTTGGCTACCAGATCAAAGGTGTGGCGATAGGCATGGAAGTCACGCTCCGCCAAAGCACCTAGGTGGTGCAGCGCCCGCGCGAAGATGTGCGCATCCTCATAGATGCTGCGGTCGGCAATGGCCGGGCGGGGGTCGTGGTATAGTTCCAGATGCTGCGCCGCCCGGTGGCCGATAAAAAACACCTGCAAATGGAACGCCCACCGGGCCATATCCGCATAAAAATCGGGCAAATAGGGATTGTCGCTGACCGACTCATACCCCACCCGCCAACCCAGGCGCGCCCCCACCCGCTCCGCCAGCGACGTCTTACCCGCACCAATGTTGCCCGCCACTAAAACAAAATGTTTTGCGCTCATTAGACAATTTTACTCTGAATCATCAAACAGGAATTCTGTAAGTGTTTATTCATCTGGTGGCCCGGTTGTTGGCGATGGTACGGGATCAATATTCGGGGTAGGAATCGGTGTATCTGTAGGTGGTGCAGGTGTTGCCGTTGGTGGCTCCGGTGTATTTGTCGGTGGCTGCGGTGTGTTAGTGGGCGGTGCAGGAGTATTGGTGGGCGGTTGCGGCGTGTTCGTAGGCGGTGGCGTGTTCGTTGGCACGGCCGTGTTGGTAGCAGGCGGTGTATTAGTAGGCTGAGGGATATTGGTAGCGGTGGTGCCGGGTCGTGGCGTATTTGTCAACGTGGGCGGTGGTGGGTTGGTTGCGGTAGCGCCGGGCGGCGGTGGGGGCGCAGGAGAATCGGCTGTGGCTGAAGCAACGGCCGTGTTCGTAGCGGTAGCGGTTGGTTCCCCCGGACGCGGGGTGGTGGGCCGGCGGGTATTGGTGGCGGTGGGGGAAGCTATTGCCGTTTCCGTGGGCACGGCCGTTGGTGCCACCAACAATCCCGGCGCCAAATAGGCATACTGGCCGATGTCAACGGGTTGAATCGCCCCCACAACCGGGCAGCCGCGCCCAAAACAGATATGCTGCCCGGCTACCAGATCATAGGGCCGGTCCTCATAGGTCAACCGGCAATATCCCGCTACTTCCAGGCAGGCGACCATAAAGATAAAAGGATCATCGTGGTATTGCACCACCATCAAACCAGGGTCTTCCAACCAGGCTTCATCACCAAGAGAGTTAGCTATCACCACACGGGTTGCTTCCCCCTCCGGTATTTGCACCAACAACAGGCCATTTTCCAGCTTCACGTGCGTCTCTTCACTGTCCTGGACGCCCTGCACGGCCGTCAACTGCACCTCCGCCTCCCCATCCAAAAACAACTGCACCTGGGCCGGCAGGATGAGATTGGTGATATTGGGGCGGTCGGCGGCAGCGGTACGGCCGTTCGCCAGCGTCAGCAAATTATTGGACGCAAAGTGAATCATGGCCTCCTCTTTTGCCGGCTGCGTCTCGCCATCAGCCAGATACCACATCACTCCTTCCGGGCCAGGCCGCAACAACAGATCGGCGCCGGTTTCGGACACCTCCAATTCGGGCACGGCCGTGGCCGTGGGCACAATGACAACGGGTATATCGGTGGGGGGCACGGCCGTGGCCGCCGCCACCATCTCCGTCTGCCGCCCGGACAGCGTCATAGCGCCTGCGCCTATAACCAGCAGAAGCAGCAAAACAGCCGCCCCCACAAAAACGCCACGCGGCAGCCCCGCCGCCACCTGGCTGCCCGGCATCTCCAGCACAATGGCGCTGACGTTATCATCCGCCTGGCGGGAGACCGCCTTTTTCACCAACGCCTGGGCCGCTTTATCAGCATGGTTGCGGCCGATGATCTGCCCAATCTCGTCCACCTCCACGTAATGACCACTGGCCTTATACCGATCCTTCACCAGCCCATCCGAGCAGAGCAGCAGCCGGTCATTGGTTTGCAAGGGAAAGCCCTGGCGGGTACGCGCCTGCCGCTCTTCTTCGTCGCCGTTGGGATAAATGCCCAGGTCTACCTCTAGCCGCTCGCTGTAGCCAATGGAACGCACCAGCGCCTCGCCTTTGGGATGCACTGCGGCATCCTCTTTGGACAGATGTCCCAGGCGCACCATCTCCCGCGCCCAGGTATGGTCAACGGTAATTTGTTGGACACGGCCGTCACGCACCAGATACGCCCGGCTGTCCCCCACATTCGCCAGATAGAGCTTATTCTTGTGAATGGCCGCCAGGGTGGCAGTGGTGCCCATGCCCTCCTTCGTCTTGTCTGCTTTGGCCGCCTGGTACACGGCTTCGTTGGCCTGTTTAAGAGCATAAGCCAGCAGTTGCGGAATTTGCTCCGGGTTTTCCACGGCCGCTTTTTCCATTTCGCTAAAGACGGTTTCAATCGCCAGTTGCGAGGCCACTTCGCCACAGTTATTGCCGCCAATGCCATCGGCCACCATTGCCACCAGCAAGGGCAAACCCAACGCCGTGCGCAACGGCCGTACTTCAATGTTATCTTCCATATTGGGCCGCCCACCCTGATCTTGCATCTTGCCAATGAGCATCTGGCCGTTTGTTTGCACCGCCATAGTCTTCTCCGAAAAAGGTAATGGGGTAATTAAGTAATTGGGTAATTGGGTAATTACTCAATTACCCAATTACCTGATTACTTCTTCATTCCCTCACTCACCACCATAGGTATTCAAAATCGCCCGCACCGCCGGTAAATGGGCGTCCAGGCCGGCCGTGTTATTCAACAGGACAAAGATGGAGGGTACGCCCATATCAGCAATGGAATCGGTCACATCGCCAGAAATACGCTGGCCGATGTCCGCCTGATCGGACGAATAACCATCTACAGCCCCGGCGTACAAATCGGCCAATGCACGGGAAGCGGCCGTTTGCGCCTGGGCGCACCGGCCCGGCGACACCTTGCCGGCGTTACCTGCCGAAGCCGGTGTATTCCAGAAAACAGCGGTAGCCGGTTGGATCAGGCTGATGAATTCAGACAACGCCTGCGATTCCGGTTCAGAGAGGGCAGCAGAGCCAGCCCGGTTGTTATCCAATGACTCCCAACCGCAACTCCAATTCCGGTTTAAGTCAACGCCATTGGCATTCAAACGACCACCGCTCACTCCGGCGCTGTCCGGGTTCCATTCAGGCACAATGTATACGGTCACATTGGCCGGAATCAGTTCTGGGCTGGCCGCCAGCCGCACCCGCAGTGACTCAGCCAGAGCGATAGAATCAGGCGAAAATCCGGCATACAGCCCGCCCACAAACAAGAGGCGGTTGGCGCCATCCCCGATTTTCCAGGCCACAATATCCTCGCCATTCACCGATTTGCCAATCACCAGCCGTTCCGCCCCGGCTGGTTGGACGGTGGGAGCAATTACCGCCGCTTCTGGCGTATTCGTCACGGGCAGCGCCGGTGCGGTCGGTGGCAATTCCGACGCGACGGTGGCGGTGGTCACGGCCGTGACCACCACTGCCGCTTCCGTACCCAATTCACAAGCCTCTTGGAGATCATCCTCCCGGAAAATGCCACTACAGGGATCAGCATAATCCTGCCCACCGGTATAAGAGAGGAAGAACAAGATGAACAGCAGCGGCAGCAAAATCGCCAGCAGCAGCCAGATGGAGAGGATGGGCGGGGCCAGCAGGCGGCCTACCTG
>CAADGU010000244.1 GCA_900696625.1 uncultured Chloroflexota bacterium
ACGGCCGTACTCGCCGACATCGCCACTCTACAAACCCTGCCCCCGGCCGAATTTGCGGCGGGCATGGCCGAGGTGATTAAACATGGCCTGATCAGCAACCCCCGGTTGTTTGCGCAAATTGAGGATGAAGGGTGGCGGCTGCGTAATATGTCACCGGCCCGGCTGCAAACGCTGGTCAGCGAGGCGATTCGGGTGAAGCGGGATGTGGTGCAAGAGGATCCATTTGAACACGGCCGTCGCGCCCTGCTCAATTTGGGGCATACCTTTGGTCACGCCATCGAGCAGGTGAGCGGCTACCGGGTGGCGCATGGGCAGGGGGTGGCGCTGGGGCTGGCAGCGGCGGCGCGCCTGTCGGCGCGGTTGGGTTATTGCGATCCGGCGCTGCCAGCCCGAATAGAAGCGGTGCTGCGCCAGGTGGACCTGCCCACGCGCATCCCGGCCGATCTGCCCGCCAATGCCATTTACCGGGCCATGTTTAGCGACAAGAAGAAGGTGGGCAAACAACTGCGTTTTATTTTGCTGCGGGATGTGGGGCAGGTGTTTGTGGCCGAGGATGTGGCGGAGGGGGATGTGATGGCGGTGATCGGTGAGCAGTTGGCAGTGAGCAGTGAGCAGTGAGCAGCGAGCAGTAAGCAGGTTACTGCTCACTGCTCGCTGCTTATGTCAGTGAAAAGTGTCCCGGCTGGCGGGCAGCGCGGCTGAGGACGGCCGTCAGGTTATCCCCATTGTTTACCACATACGTCACCATGCCATTGGCTTGCAGCACCGCCGCCAGCTTGTCGGTGGAGCGGCTGCTGCCAAACGAGGCCGGATTGACCAGCACCGTTACCAGCCGCAGGCCGCGCCGGGCCAACTGACGCGAGGCGGTGCCCCATTGTTCGCGGGGCGTGGGCGTGACCACGATGAGGGTGGTGCCGCGTGGGAACAGGTGCGCTTCGGCATTGAGCATGTCGCTAATGGGCACCTGCCCTTTAGCCCGCAGCACCGACAATGTTTCCAAAATGCGGTTCAACTGCCGTTCACCCCGGTCTGGCTGCACAATTTCGGCGCTTTGGCCGTAGGCCAGCATCCCCACGGCTCTATCCTGGCGCAGAAAGTATTGCGCCAATGAGGCGGCAATGGTGACGGTGTATTCTTCGGTGGATTCCGGCAGTGTGAATTTTTCCGGCGTCAGCCAGGATGGTATATCGCTGCTGCCTGATGTTGCTGGCGCTGCCGTCCGGGACGCCGAGGCGTGATCAAAGATGGCCATATCGGGCGCAATCCAGATGTCGGCCAGAGGGTCCAGTTCAAATTCTTTGACGATGAGGCGGTCGCGGCGGGCGGTGCTGCGCCAGTGGATGCGGCTGAAGCTGTCGCCGGGTACGTAGTCGCGCACGCCGGCGGCGTTGGTGGTGACGACGTGTGTACGGCGGCGCAAAGCGTCGCCGCCGGGCAAAATGCCAATCGGCAGGGAGAAGGTGTGAATGTCAAAGGTGAGGGGAAAGATGACGACGTTGGTGGTAGGCGTGAGGTCTTTTTCCATGGGGAACAGGCCAAAGGGGTCGCTGGTGCGCAGGCGCAGTGGGCCAAGCTGGTAACGGCCGCGTTCCCGGCAAATGGTGTTCACGCGCCAGCTATAGGAATCCCGCATCCCTAAGTTGTGGACGACGTGGCTGGTGAAGTGGCCGGGCAGGGTGGCGTAGTCGCGCACTTCCAGCCACAGTTTGGGAATATACCAGGTGTTGCGCACGGTAAAACGTTCTTCCAACGGCCGTCCTACCTGTGTGCGCCGGGTGCGGGTCAGCCGGGACAAATGCACAAATCGGATGTTGGCATAGGCCCAAATGAACGAGATGATAAGCAGCATTCCCAGCAGATAGGCCAGAGTGAACCAGATATCGCGCCCGGTGGTCAGGCCGCCTAGCAGCGCCAACACAGCCATCACGATGACGGTGGTGCGCCGTTGACTAATGTTTATGCGGCGGAGGTATTTTCTCATAGTGGGATGCGTAAAACGTCAAGCGTCATGTCGCTTGACGTTTTATGCTTTTACCTGCGCCCCCGGCACCGGGATGCGGTCGAGGATGTCCTGTACAATTTGGCCTGGCTCCACATCTTTGATGCGGGCAGCGGGGCCGACGATGATGCGGTGGCCGAGGGCGGCGCTGGCGAGTATCTTCACATCGTCGGGCAGCACGTAGTCGCGGCCGAGCATGGCGGCGCGGGCCTGGGCCAACCGGTACATAGCCAGAGCGCCACGAGAACTGGACCCCAGATAAACGTCGGGATGTTGCCGTGTCTGGCGCACAATTTCGACGATGTATTCTTTGACGAGGGTGTCAATGTAGATGTCTTTCACGGCCGTTTGCACTGCCAATAACTCGTCCACCGATACCACCTGGTCCAATGCATCTACCGGGTGGGTATGCTGCTGCCGGTCTAAAATTTCAATTTCATGCGCCCGGTCGGGGTAACCCAGGTGAATGCGCAGCAGGAAGCGGTCTAGCTGCGCTTCGGGCAGGGGGAACGTGCCTTCATACTCAATCGGGTTTTGCGTCGCCAGCACCATGAAGGGGGGCCCGAGGGGGTAGGTGTGGCCGTCTACCGTCACCTGTCTTTCTTCCATCGCTTCCAGCAGGGCGGATTGGGTTTTGGGGGTGGCGCGGTTGATTTCGTCCACCAGGACGATCTGGGCGTGGATGGGGCCGGGGCGGAATTCAAATTCGCGGTCACGTTGGTTAAAGACGGAGACGCCGGTGACATCGCTGGGCAGCATGTCGGGCGTAAATTGGAGGCGTTGGAAGGCGCAGCCAACAGATTTTGAGAGGGATTTTGCCAGAACTGTTTTGCCGACGCCGGGCACATCTTCGATGAGAATGTGTCCCTGGCTCAACAGCCCCATCACAGTAAGCTGCACTTCGGCACGTTTGCCCACAATCACACGCTCGACATTCTCAATAATACGGTTGGCTACAGTTTCAATTTCAGCCATGTGTTGCTCCTATAGAAATTATGAATTATGAAGGATGAATTATGAATTTTCACCTCATCGCCTCACTGTCGGGAATTTTAGCACACCTCTTCCCAGGTGGCGGTTGATCCGGCGGTTCGTTGGTCTATCGTAGGAAATATACGCAGTGGACGGCCGTTTTTATGAAGAGATTATCGGTAATCGGTTATCGGTGGACAAACCGATTACCGATTACCGATTACCGCTCTGGTGCGTGTCATAAAGGGATTGGACGCGCACATTGTCTGGCGCGAGTGGGCTGCCGTCGGCGGCCTGCACAGTCAGCATGACCGATTCACCGGGGCGTAGATGGAGGAAGTTGTCAGAGAAACGGCCGTCCGCTACCAACGACTCCACCCACACAAAAAGGGCGGGTTTATGCGCGGTGAGAGAAATATGAGTGTTGTCTATCACCTGCATTTCGATCTGCGGATCGGGCAGTTCCAGGTGTTTGGGCCGGGCAAAATGCACCAGATTGGTGGAAACGGTGTGCCCATCTACCTGCAAGGTTAGCCAGAGCAGCAGGCGGCGTGGGCCGTGTTCGGCCAGGGCATCTTGCAGGTTTAGCGTTTCGATCAGGCTGTTTTGGTTGGGGGGGATGCTCACGGCCGTAATCCCTTCCATGATTGTTTCCCCAGCCACCGTCATCAACTGCCAGCTTACCGTGCCATCAACCGCGTCCAGCCGGTCACTGGTGATATGAATTTGCACCGTGCCCGTTTCCGCATCTTCCAGACCAGAAACCAGCAGCGGGGCGTAGAATTTTTTGGCGAGATAGTGCAGGGCTTTCCAACGGCCGTGACTATCCAACGATGACCAGCTGGCTACCGGCCAACAGTCATTGAGCTGCCAATACAGCGTACCCATGCCGCGCGGCATACTGCGCCGCCAATGTTCAACCGCATATTTCATAGCCATGCCTTGCACAATCTGGCTCAGCCAGAGTGTGTTTTCAAACGAGGTGGGGAAGCGGAACCAGTCCAGCATGTAGTGGATGATGGTCTGGTTGCCGATGCCGCTGCGCTGGTGATGTTCCATGACGGCGCTGGTGATGTTGCGGTCTTCGGGCAGGGTGTATTGGGCCACCATACGCGGCTCTGGGAAAGATTGGAAGCCAAATTCGCTGTTGAAGCGATGTTCACAGGTGCGGTAAAACTCAAACGGTTGTTTCCCATGCCACACGTCCCAGATGTGGGCGTCGCCCGATTTGGGGTCGTTCCAATAGCTGCGGTTGCCGATGGGTGTGTGTGGGCTGCTGGGCCAATAGTCGGTTTGCGGATCTAATTCGGCGATGAGTTCCGGCAGGAGTTGGTCAAAGAGACGGCCGTAATCGGCCCAACTCATGGAATAAGGCGTCCATTCCTGGCTCACCAGTCCTTGTTCCAGTTCATTGTTGCCACACCACAGCGCCAGGCTGGGGTGGTGGCGCAGGCGGCGCACCTGGTCTTCAATTTCGTGGCGCACTGTCTCCATCCAGGCAGCGTCAAAGGTGGGGTAGGTGGCGCAGGCAAACATGAAGTCGTGCCACAGGCAAATGCCCAATTCGTCACACAGGTCATAGAAAAGGTCGGGTTCGTAAATGCCGCCGCCCCAGACGCGCAGCATGTTCATGTTAGCGGCGGCGGTGTCTTGCAGCAGCCGGGCATAATGGTCGGGGGTGATGCTGGTGACAAAAGTGTCGGCCGGAATCCAGTTAGCGCCTTTGGCAAAGAAGGGTACACCGTTGACCACAAATTGGAACGATTCGCCCCATTGGTCGGGCTGGCGATCCAACTTGATGGTGCGCAGACCGATGCGTTTGGTGGTGGCGTCCAGTTCGTGGCTGTCCATCCACAACGTCACCTTCACCTCATACAACGGCTGCCCCCCCATCCCATTCGGCCACCAAAGTTGGGGAGAGGGAATGGAGAGGTTGCAGGTGGCAAGTGGCAGGTTGCAGGTGGTGGTGACTACAGTCGCTCCTTGATGGGTAACTTCAATTGACAAGTGACCATTTTCCATTGACCATTGACCATTTTCCACGGCCGTCTGCACCGTCAATGTTACCTGCTCTGGCTGTGTGTGGTCTTGCCGAATGTGTACGTCGGTCAGGCGGGCGGTGTTGAAGGCGATCAGATCAATATCGCGCCAGATGCCGCTGGTGGTCAGTTTTGGTCCCCAGTCCCAGCCGTAGTTGCATTGGGATTTGCGCAGCCAGTTGCCGCCGGGCAATTTGTGGCTGTCGGTACTCCAATTGGGCAGGGAGCGTTCTTGTTCGCGGGCACGGCCGTAGGGCAGCGGCGCGGCAAAATCCACCACAATCTCATTCTCACCTGGCCGTAAAACCGCCTTCACGTCAAATTCCCAGGTGCGGAACTGGTTGTCGGTCTGGCCGAGGGTACGGCCGTTGACCGTTACCGTGGCCAGCGTATCTAGCCCGGCGCAGTGCAGCAGTACACGGTCATGCGCCAGAAAATCGGCGGGCACGGTGAAGGCGCGGCGGTACGTCCAATCCGTTTCGCCAATCCACTGCACGTCCAGTTCATTTTCCCGGTAATAGGGGTCAGGAAT
This sequence comes from uncultured Chloroflexota bacterium, assembly GCA_900696625.1. Classification (GTDB taxonomy): domain Bacteria; phylum Chloroflexota; class Anaerolineae; order Promineifilales; family Promineifilaceae; genus CAADGU01. The sequence continues at coordinate 5,543 of CAADGU010000244.1, forward strand.
CTGGCCCGCCGCCAGTAAATCGGTATGCACACAGCCGGGTACGGTCGCCGGCATGGTTTCAGTTTCGTTTGTTTTGTGGAGGCGCCAACGGCCGTTGAGTGTGAGTTTCTGCATATTTCTCCAGATAAATTTCCGTGCTGTTCAAGGCGAAAGATTCCTCGCTCCGCAGACTTCGCTCGGAATGACAGGCAATGTGTAAAAGTTAAGAAGGGGTGTTTAACGGTGCAGTTAATCTGCGTAATCTTTGATGTTCAATTTTCATTTCGCATAACCTTAGCAATGACGCCATCTTGCAGATGCAACACCTGGTCAACGTATTCATCCACCAGGCTGTCGTGGGAAGCCATGAGCATGGTCATCTCCTCTTCATGCACAATCTGGCGGAAGAGGGTGAGTACGTCCTGCGCCGTTTCGGTGTCCAGTTCGCCGGTGGGTTCGTCGGCCAGGATGAGGCGGGGGCGGTTGGCAATGGCGCGGGCAATGGCCACGCGCTGCTGCTGCCCGCCGGACATTTCATATGGCCGATGGCCGGCCCATTTGTTCAGCCCCACTAAATCCAGGCAGTAATGGGCGCGTTCGGCCCGCTCTTTGCGCGGCGCTTTGGCAATGCGCAGCATTAATTCTACGTTTTCAAAAGCGGAGAGGGTGGGGATGAGGCCAAAGGACTGGAAGATAAAACCGACTTCGGCGCGCCGCCAGATGGTGCGTTCTTTGTCGGAGAGACCTTGTAGGGCACGGCCGTAAATCTCAATCGTGCCTGCCGTTGGTTCATCCAGCCCACCCAGGCAGTTGAGCAGGGTGGTCTTGCCGCTGCCGGAGCGCCCCTTCAAGGCCACGAACTGCCCGGCGTCAATTTGCAAATCTACCCCCCGCAGGGCGCGTATGCTGTTTTGGCCGCTGCCAAACGTTCGTTCCAGGTGTTCTACGTTAATCGCCAATGGCATAATGCTTGATCTGTTCCAAAAAGTTTTTATGGATGTGTGTAATCGTTCAGACCTGACAGGTTTTTAACGGTTCAATTTGAAACTTCACAAGTCAAAAATCTGTCAGGTCTCTTCAGGTTGTCGGTGTACACAACCTGCCCATTATACTGGTTTTGAGGCAGTTGGACAGGGTGCGTGATAGAGATCGGCGCAGGTTTACTTTGGCATTGTAAAGCGCACCACAAGGGGAGACGGCCGTGTCCGTTATACTTTCTTTATCTTCATGCTTACCTCATAGCCAGACAAGTTTTCCCATAATAGACCGCACCGGAACAACATGGAATCTGACCAAAAGGTTGGCCAGGTATGGCAGGTGTATCATGCGTGGTTTAGTCATTTTTGTTTTATTCCTGTTAGTGGTTGGGTTCTTTGCCATTGCCTCTGAAGCCGAAGTGACAGCGGGGATGGGTGTCGGTGGTGTATCACCGGCAAGTGTGACCAACCAGAATGCTCCGGGGTTAACCTTTGTGCCGGTGGTGGATCGTGCGGATGATCCCGTGGAAATGCTCCCTTGTACTGACCAGCCTGATGATTGTTCGCTGCATAGCGCGTTGGCCAAAGCGAATGCCGCCGGGAAACCGGTTGTGATCACGTTTGCCGACCATTATGCCATTACACTGTCACGGCCGTTGCCCCCCATTACACAGCCCGGCGTCAGCGTGGTAGCGTCGCCAGGCCAGGAGGTTCGCGTGAATGGGAATTATCTGGCAACGGCCGTGTTTCATATTGCCGCGCCACAGGTACGGCTGGAAGGGCTGCGCATCTATGGCGCGGGCGCTGGCTATCCAAATGTGTTGATCAACGGCCCATCGCAGCAAGTGACCATTGCGCGCAACATCATTGGCGATGATGACGCGCCCGAAGGGAACTGTGGGCAGAATGATCGGGCTATGGCGGGCATTTACATTCAGAGCAGCAGCGAAGCAGCAGGGAGCGCCTTAGCCTGGATTGTGGGCAACCTGATTGAATGCCACAAAGGTGACGGGGTAGTGGTGCAGGCGCGTCAGGTGGAAATTGGCCGGAATGCCCAGGGGCAGTCTGGTGAAGCCGAAAAAAATGTCATTCGTTTGAATGGGGGCACGGCCGTCAATTTGGGCAGTTTTGGTGGTAATACGGTCTGCAATACCCTGATGTACGGCAATGCCGCGGGCGCGTTGGCCATGAGCAATTACGAGAATAACTTGATGTACAACGAGATTCGTCAATAGACCAAAGCGCACCATCGTCGCCTCAGGTTGAAAAGGCACGGCCGTTACGGCCGTGCCTTTTTGTTTACCCACTGCCAAACTACCATGTATACTTTATGCCCGTGAAACCGTTACCACATAGGCAATCGCCGCTGAACCGGCTAAGATTCTAACTGACATGGCATTAATAGATTATTCGATTTTGTACCTGGCCGTCCTGGTCATTGGTGTAGAGATGGCTTTGATGACGGTTGTTTATCTGGCAGCCCCCCAGCAATACATCAATCGCGTCCTGGCGCTCTATCTGTTGGCGCTGATAGTCAGCGCCGGTGGCATGGTGCTGTCGGTAACGGCGCCCACGTTTACCGTGGCGGCAGCGGGCGTTTGGGTTCATGCTACGGCCGTGTTTTGGGCGGTGCTGATGTTGGCGCTGGTGCTGCTGGTGTTGTTTGCGCCTACCTTTCGTTACCGGCGGCCGTTTACCTGGCTGGTGGTGCTGGTTGGCGCAGCCATGACGCTGCTGCTGGTGGTGGACATTTTTACTCCCATTGACCTGGTTTACCGGTTTGAGGTGGCGGATTATGTACCGGGGTACCTGCCATTAGCCGATTATCTGGTGGGGCGGGTTGGCCCCTTATTTTATTTCCTGGCGGTGCGATCCGTACACGTGGTGGCGCCCCTGCTTCTGTTGGTGGCGGTGCTGGTGGGCGCTGTGCCCATTAAAAAATATAAACCGGAGGGGTTGCTGCTGCTGCTGTTGCTGTTGGTGGTTCTGGCGAATGGCATCGTCTTATGGCTGGCGCCGCTGCTGCTGGGGTTGGTAGGGTCATTATCGGTGGCGATTGTTGTCGCCTGGGTCATTGTGCGTTATCAGGTGTTATCTCCCACGCAGATTGGCGAACGGCAGGCATTGGACACGGCCGTGTTTGGTATATTGGTGTTTGATGCCCAGGGACAACTGCTGGAGTGGAACCAAACGGCTTGCCGCCTGTTATCGCTCACCGGCAAAGAATCTGACTATCATTTGTTTTCGCTGTTGGCGCAGATGGCGGAGACGGCCGTAAACCAGGATGGCGTTCGTGCTTTTATTCAGGAAACCACCCTGCCCTTTACCCAAAATCGCAGCCTGGGCGTCATTTTTGCAAACCCCACACGCACCAAACAAACAACCTGGCTGGTGCTGCAATTTTCTGGTTTTTATGCGGAGGGACAGCCTGTAGGCATTTTGTGTACGGTGGAAGACCAGACGGCCGTGCATGAATCCCAAAATCAGCTAGAAGCCGCCAACCAATCCCTGGAGCAATTTGCTTATCGCACAGCCTTGCTTAATGAAATAACCCAAACCGGCGCCAGTGACCTGGACATGGATACCATGCTGCAACGCTTCGCAGACCGGATGGGTGATTTGTTTCTGGCCAAAGGCTGTTATATTACCCTCTGGGATGCCGACCAAAAGATGGTATACCCCGGCGCCGCCTATGGCCCTATGCGCCAGATTTATCCCGCCATCCCCATCATGGCCGACAAACCCACGGCCACCGAAACTGTTTTGGAGTCAGGGCGCTGTCTGGTAGTAGAAGATCTGGCGGATTCTCCTTTTAGCCATTTCTATCAAGTGCCCGGTTTTTCCGGCCACTCGATGTTGACCGTGCCGCTCATTGCCGGTGGACAAAAATTAGGCGCTGTGTTGATTGTATTTAGTCAGTCGTACCGTATTGGGCCTGCCGACATTGACCTGGGCGAACAGGCTGCCAGCCAGATAGCCTTAGCCATTGCCAAAATGCGTTTGTTGCAAGCCGAGCGCGAACAGCGCGAACTGGCCGAAACGTTGCACGACATTGGCACGGCGCTCACGGCCACCCTGGATTATGATGTCCTGCTAGATGTAACGCTGACCCAAATTCAACGAGTGGTACCTTATGATACGGCCAACATCACCTTGTTGGAGCGAGGTGAAATTCATGTGGTGCGCGTGGCCGGTTATGAAGCCTTTACCAGCGCGGCGCCAGACAAAATGCTGGATGAGCCTTTTTCATTGGCAGCTGCGGCCACTTTTCGGCAGGTGGTGACCACGCGGCAGCCTTTGTGCCTGCCAGACACGCGCCAGTTTGAGGGTTGGGTGGTCACACCGGCTACGCGCCATATTCGCTCCTGGATTGGTGTGCCCCTGTTGATAAGTGATGAAGTCATTGGTTTCTTGTGTGTGGATAAGACGCAGCCGGGCTTTTATGGCGAAGGGCATAAACAGCGGTTGGCGGCCCTGGCAAACCAGGTAGCCCTGGCGCTGCAACATGCGCAGCTTTTTGCCGAATCGCAGCGACAGGCACAGCGGTTGGCTATTTTGAATGATCTGGCGGCGCAGATGGTGGGGCTGGTGACAGTACAGGAGTTAACTGACCTGGTGGTGGAACGGCTGTACGAGGATTTTGATTACGACAATGTCGTGGTGTTTATGATTGACCCCCAAGACACTGAGTGGCTGTTCATGCAAAGTGTGGCCGGGGTCTATGCTTTTTTTGACGACGGCCGTGATCACCGGCAGCGTGTAGGGAAGGGCATCATTGGGCAGGTGGCGCTGCGTGGGGAATATGTGCTGGCGAATGACACGGCCGTGCATCCCGATTTCTTCCAACCGCCAGGATTCAACACCTGTGCCGAACTGGCCGTACCCATCAAAATAGACCGCACCGTTTTGGGGGTTTTGAATGTGGACAGCCATGAAACCTATACTTTTGATCAGGCTGATGTTTCCTTGTTAACCATTGTCGCCGATCAACTAGCGACGGCCATTCAAAAAGCCCGCCTGTTTGAAATAACCCGCCAGCGCGCGCTGGAATTAGAGACCCTGAGCATCGTTTCGGCCAGACTGCGCGCCGCTCACACCATGACCGATATGCTGCCCATTGTCTTGGAACACATTGTACAGGCGGTGCATGCGGCGGTGGGGGTTGTTTATTTGATGGATGAAACCGGCGCGTATGTGGTTTCCCGTGCCGTCTACCCGGAGGGCAGCTACCTGATGGGCTTAAAACATCGCCTGGGGCAGGGTGTTACCGGCCATGTGGCCCAAACTGGCAAAATCTATATCGCTTCTAACTTGCAAGCAGACCCCCTGTTGTACCGTCAGGATGGCGAAAATGAATACCTGAACCATCTGCAAACCAGTGTGGCTCTGCCATTGCAAACGGAAGACCACATCATTGGTGTTGTTCACATTGGCCTGGCGGTCGGGCATGATTTTTCGGAGACGGAACTGCAATTACTGACTTCCCTCACCGATATTGCCGCCAATGCCCTGTATCGGGCGCAGGTGATGGCCTCATTGGAAGAGCGGGTGGAAGAACGAACCCAGGCGCTGCGCCAGGCAAATGTCCGTCTGCAAGAGTTGGATCGCCTGAAATCGAAGTTTATTTCTGATGTGACCCATGAGCTGCGCACCCCGGTGGCTAACCTGAACCTGTATCTGGATTTGCTGCGCATGGGTCGCTCGGAAAAGAAAGAGCATTATCTGGAAGTGATTGAACACCAGGCGTCGCGGCTGACACAATTGGTGCAAACCACAATGCAATCGCCGGAGGTGGCCACCATGACGCCCCCTGAAGAGTTTGTAGACGTGGCGTTTGACCAGGTGGTGCGCACGGCCGTGTCCGCTCAGGCTGACCGCGCTAAAAACAAAGGGCTGGAACTGGTGCAGGAGATTGCCGCCAATCTACCACCGGTAAGAGGCGACGAGGTGCAGTTGGCTCAGGCAGTGGAAGCGATCCTGACCAATGCCGTCAACTATACCGATAAAGGTTGTGTATCGGTCATATTGACCAGGCCGGCTGCCACCGGTATGGTTTGCCTGCAAGTCATAGATACCGGCATGGGTATTGATGAGGAGGATATGCCCTATATCTTTGACCGTTTTTACCGGGGTCGTAAAGTTGGGCAGTTGACGATCCCTGGTGTGGGGATGGGGTTGTATCTGGCAAAGGAAATTGTGGAAGGGCACAACGGCCGTATCCATATCGAAAGCACCCCCGGCAAGGGGACAACCTGCACCGTCGAATTGCCTGCCAGGCTGAATGAAAATGGGAGTGGTGGTTAGTGGCTGGTGGCTGGTACAAGCAACCAGCCACCAATAAAGGATTACTTATGACTTTGGAAACGACACATGCCGATAACCGGCCCCATGTGGTCATTATTGGCGCCGGGTTTGGCGGCATTTGGGCCGCTAAAGAGTTGGCCGACCAGCCCGTGCGCGTCACACTGCTGGATAAAAACAATTACCACACCTTCCAGCCGCTGCTTTACCAGGTGGCGGCGGCCGAAATTGAGCCAGAGCAGATTGGCTATCCGGTGCGGGGTATTTTGCGGCGGATGCCCAATGTCACCTTCACCCTGGCGGCGGTCACGGCCGTAGACCTGACCGCGCAAACCGTCACCACCACCCAGGCCACGTTGGCCTATGATTATCTCATCCTGGCAACCGGCAGTGTGACCCAGTTCTTTGGCACGCCGGGCGCGGCTGCCCACGCCTTTTCGCTCAAGACAATGGAAGAGGGGGTGCGGCTGCGTAATCACATCCTGACTTGTTTTGAGCGGGCGGTTCATGTGCCACCTGCTGAACGCCGCCAATTGTTGACTTTTGTGGTGGTGGGTGGCGGCCCGACCGGCGTGGAGTACGCTGGGGCGCTGTCTGAACTGGTCTACGGCCCGCTGCGTAAAGACTTCCCGGAACTGGATATGGCCGATGTCTCGATTGTGCTGCTGGAAGCGGCCGGCCGGGTGTTGGGTGGCATGTCAGAATCGCTCAGCGCGTATGCCGCCCGTTCATTGCACAAGATGAAGGTAGTGGTGCAGTTGGAAAAACGGGTGACGGCGGTGACGGGCACGGCCGTGACCCTCCACGATGGCACACAAATCCCCACCAATACCGTTGTCTGGGTGGCTGGCGTCGGCGGCGAGGGTTTAGCCAGGGAATCGGGTATTGAGGTGTTGGGCAACGGCCGTGTGTCCGTCTTGCCCACCTTGCAGCTGCCCCAACATGAGCGCGTCTTTGCCATTGGCGATCTGGCTGCTTTCCCGGCTGCCGATGCCGCGAGCGGCCATTTTTTGCCGATGGTGGCCCAGGTGGCTATTCAGCAAGGCATCCATGCGGCGCAAAACATCGGGCGGCATCAGTTGGGCGTGCCTCTAGCCCCTTTTCACTATTGGGACAAAGGCTCAATGGCGACCATTGGCCGTAATAAAGCGGTGGTAGATTGGCACGGCCGTACCTTCACCGGTTTCCTGGCCTGGCTCATCTGGGGCGTTATTCACATCATGTATCTGATTGGTTTTCGCAACCGCATCATGGTCATGCTCAGTTGGGCCTGGCGTTACTTTACCTTTGAACAGACGGTGCGCCTGATCATGCCTTCCAGCCAGGCCGCCTGGTTGGCGATGGCCCCGGAGGAAGTCAATGAAACATCAGCAGATTAAAATGGAAAAAATGAAGCACATTGCCCTGGTCGCCCACGATAACAAAAAGGACGACCTGTTGGAATGGGCCAGTTTTAACAAGGAAACGTTACGGCGCCATATGTTGTATGCCACCGGTACGACCGGCTGGATATTACAGGAAGCATTGGGGCTGCCCATTCACCGCATGTTAAGCGGGCCGCTGGGCGGCGACCAGCAAATTGGGGCCAAAATTGCCGAAGGTGAAATTGACTGTCTTATCTTCTTTTGGGACCCATTGCTGGCCCAACCCCATGACCCGGACGTGAAGGCGCTGCTGCGCCTGGCGGTCGTTTGGAACATTCCCATCGCCACCAATCGCACCACCGCCGACTTTATCATCTCCTCACCATTGATGGGCGGCGAGTATACGCGCTTGCTGGTGGATTATGAGGAGTACAAAGAGCGTCTCAACCACCAATATGGCGAAGGGGCGTCGCAGTAATTAAGTAATTAGGTAATTGGCCCTCAAACTACGCAATTACCCAATTACTTAATTA
>CAADGU010000245.1 GCA_900696625.1 uncultured Chloroflexota bacterium
AAGCAGTTCAATTTTGCTCATCAGATCGAGACTTATGAGTAGATCACGGCCTTGGGGAATTTAGCTGGTTAATAGAGTATGATGCGTGACCAGAGAGACCGCACGCATCACCTTTCACGCCGAACCACACGAATTTCTGAAAAGCCTGAATCACCCAAAAAATACGGAGGATTAACACATGCGATCAATTTTACATAAAACAATTTGGGGTATCGGTTTGCTGCTGCTGTTCACGGCCGTGCTGCCCCACACCTCTTCTGCCGGCCCCGTGCAAACGAGCGGCGCTTATACCATCTACCTGCCCGCCATGCAGAGCAGCCCGTTGACTTCGGCCGCGCCAGACGAGGTCATTGTGAAGCTGCAACCAGGGGGCACCATTACCGCCATTAACCAGACGTATGGCACGACGACGCTACGGCCGTTGTCCCCCACCCGCGCCATTTACCTGCTCCAGGCCCCGACCGGCGCTGACCTGGATCAGTTGATAACAGATATGAACAATGACGGCCGTATCCTCTACGCCGAACTGAACCGTATTCACGACGCGCCAGAGGCCATTGGCCGCGAGGCGTTCTCCTGGGGTGGGCCGGATGACGGGCCATACACCGGGCAGTATGCGCCGGAACTGCTAGGGCTGCCCGCCGCCCATGCCATCAGCCAGGGCGCGGGTGTTATCGTGGCCGTCATTGACACCGGCGTGCAGTTGGCCCACCCGGCATTGGCCGCCCATCTGACGGCAGCGCGCATTGACTTTGTGGATGGCGACGATGTGCCGGAAGATGAATTCAGCGGCGGCGACGATTTTGGCGCGGGGCACGGCACACACGTCGCCGGCATCGTCCACCTGGTCGCGCCCCAGGCCCAAATCATGCCCATTCGGGTGCTGGACACCGATGGTCGGGGCTACTCCTTCACCGTCGCCGAGGCCATTCTGTTTGCCTATGAAAATGGGGCGCGCGTCATCAATCTCAGCCTGGGTATGCCCTTTGCTTCCGAATTCCTCAAGGACGTCATCGAAGATGTGACGGAGGAAGGGGTAGTGATCGTGTCGGCGGCGGGTAATTTGAACAACACCCAGCCTCAATACCCGGCTGCTACCGAGTGTGTGATGGGCGTCACGGCCGTAGATTCCAACCGGATCAAGGCCAGTTTTGCCAGCTACGGTAGTTGGGTATTGCTGTCGGCGCCGGGTGTGGGCATCTACAGCACGCTGCCGGTGGACGGGTATGGCAGTTGGAACGGCACCTCTATGGCCGCGCCCTTTGCCGCCGGGCAAGCAGCGCTGCTGCTGAGCCTGAACGCCAATTTGAACGTGGTACAGGTGGCAGATTTGATTGGGGGCACGGCCGTTGATCTCAACCCATTCAATCCCGGTTATGTCAACCAGTTGGGCGCGGGCCTGCTTAATGTGCCCGCCAGCCTCAACGCCCTGCAATCCGGCAATATCCCCAACCTGGGGCTGCTGGATGATGACTGTGCCGACGATGATGCCGGCGAGACGCACACCGCCGGTGATTATTTCATGTTTGCCAAAGCGGCCGGGGATGGCGGCACGTCAGACCCCAAAGCGTATGAGCCGGTTTGCGATGACGCCAACGATAAACAGGCGGATGTCAGCGGCAGTAACAGTGACTTTTACGGCCGTATCCACAGCAACGCCGACCTGGCCATCTCCGGGGCGGATAACTGGTTCCGTGATACCGCATCTCCCAATGCGGAGCTGACCTATGGCGTCAATGATGGGCCATCCTCCGCCTGCCAGCTGCAGGCCGAAGCAGCCAACACCTATGACAGCGGCTGGCCCCTGAACATCACCGGCAACGGCGACCCCGGCAGCATCCACGGACCTTACCAGATTGGGCCAAAAGGGTGGCCGGGCAACCTGGGCAACTACCTGGACGCCAACGGCATGACCTTTGGCAACGACATCAACCAGGTGTTGCCGGGTGTGACCTGTGATCGCGGCTCCCTGACCCATTCCGGCGTGATCGAAATTACGGCCGCTGACTATGGCAAGGTCGTCTGCAACGGCGGCGACCCGATCAAGATCAGTGATTCCGGTCTGGGCACGGCCAACAACCCCTTCCGCATCACGATGGTCTCGCACGGGCTGATCGAGATCAGCGGCTCTGAGCATTATCTGGCCCCGGCTGTCTACGGCATCCTGGCCTGGACGGACCAACGCTTTAGCAACGAAGCCACCAGCATCAAAATCGCCGGCAGCAACGTCAACGTGGTGCAGCGCGCCATCCTCTTCTCGCCGCGCAGCGGGCAGGACGTGTCCGGCTCCAATAATGTTCTCCTCTGCATCCAGATGATCGGTCAGGGGGCGCTGAAAGCGGCCGGCAGCAACTCCGTGTTTGGCCCGTTTGCACCCGGCTGCCAGAATTAAGATGTAGCAAGTCAGGTTTGTAGTAGCTGCTCCAGCGGGCAACCAGCTAAAGCCGTTACTACAAAATCCCTCAGAAATAGTGGCTGGTACTGGGTACCAGCCACTATTTTTTCCCATTTATCGTGGCAGGCGGCTAACCTGCATTGAAAAAGGACTGCTTCCCAGGTATCATCTTCACTAAAGAAGTCAACTATGGTCAAAGCTGAACTTGCTGCTCAGACTTGATATGAGCCTGTGGAGGATATTATGCCCACGTATCAATTTACTCAAGACAATATGCCTGCTCCTGCTGAACTGAGGGAATTGCTGCAAGCAGCCAATGAGCAATACAATCCTATCGAGGAGTTGTTAAGCCTGGAACGACAACTGATGACATTGGAGCAAAAGTATCAGATGACATCAGCCGAATTTTACGGCCGTTACCATCAAGGCACAATGGATGATGCCGTAGAATTTGTGGCCTGGGCTGGTCGTTATCGTCTCTACTTAAAATTAAAAGAGGCTGTCTCCAACAGCCTCAATATGGTGCTAACTGCAGGAGCCGTAGTCCCTGCTTAACAGTCATTGAGCCATGCGGCTAAGGTCATATTTCAACCTTATCCAAAACATGCTTCATTACCAAAATGCCAGCGCCGAGTTAGTTTTCCGTTATGATAATGCACCCCATCACCCCGAAATCGCTACCCATCCCCACCATAAACACATGGGTCGGAAAGTAGAAGCCACCCACCCGCCACATCTGGGTGCTGTTTTGCGAGAGATTGACCAATTCCTCTATAAAACCCCCTGATTTATAAACCAACCTGACATATATAGGGAATGCAAATTCTATAAAGAAACGGCAAGACTTCCAGTGCGCCAGTTTCAATTTATAGCTCGTGGGAATACGCCTGTATTTTCCTCTGTTCTTCTGTCTTATATCTGGTAGCTGTGAACAAAAAATAAGGAGATATAGACACGATGAATTGCACAACTAACGGTCAGCTACGGCCGTTCCCCACACTTCAGTTTCGCTGGTGGATGCCGGGCGTGGTTCTCTTTGCCATGGCCGCCGGGCTGCTCCTCTATGCGGCTGGCTCCACGATAGGAGATGAATGGTTTACGGTGGGCAGTGGCAAATGGTGGGGGTTAACGGCCGTGCTGCACCTGCCCTTTTTTGTGATCTTGTTCTTCCTGGTCATCGGCCTTATCGAGCGCATAGGCTTTTACTGGAAGGGGCGCGCCCCAGAGCAGCCCGGCCCGCTGCCCGCGGAATTTCCCACCGTGTGTGTGCAGTTGCCCATGTTCAATGAACACGCCGTGGCGCGCCGGGTCATTGAGGCAGCGGCCAACATGACCTGGCCCGCCGACCGCTTAACCATTCAGGTACTCGATGACTCCACCGACGAGGATACGCGCCGGTTGGTGGAGCAGGTCTGCCGCCAGGTGCAGGCGCGGGGAATAGATTGCCATGTCTTACATCGCACCAATCGCCAGGGATATAAGGCGGGGGCGCTGGAGGAAGGGCGTAAACAGACAGACGCCGAATTCCTGGCTATCTTCGACGCCGATTTTGTGCCGCCCCCGATTACCTGCTGCGGACCATACCGCACTTCTATCTGCCAGACGGCCGTGCCGATACCGGTCTGGCGCTGGTGCAGGCGCAGTGGGGACACCTGAACCACGACGAGTCGGCCCTGACCCTGGCCCAATCCCTGTGGGTGGACGACCACCACACGTTGCAAATGTCCCGGCGCTCGGCGGCCTGGCAATTTGTGAATTTCACCGGCACGGCGGGTGTGTGGCGCGCCGCTGCCATTGAAACCGCCGGCGGTTGGCGGGCCACCAGTCTGGTGGAAGATTGTGAATTGAGCTTCCGACACCTGTTCGCCGGGTATCGCACCAAATTTGTGAAGGAAATTGTGGCTCCCGCCGAACTGCCCGCCACCTATGCCGCCTACAAGGCACAGCAAAGACGGTGGACGTTGGGTTGGGTGCAGTTGCAACGCCTGCATCTGCCCACACTGCTATTTGATTATCCGACCACGTGGCTGCGACGGCTGCAATTTTTCTACCACATGTGCATCTCGTGGCAGTGGCCGGCGTGGGCGCTCTGGATCATGGTGCTGCCCTTCCTGATCTACACCGACCATTGGCTTGGCGTATTTGGGCCTGCCTGGGGTGTGGCCTTTTATCTGCTGCCCAGCCTGTTCTGGCTGGCGCTGTCTACCACGATGGCCTCGCTGGAGACGAAATACACCTATGCCGCTCCTCTGACGCCGTCCCGGTTCCTCGGTCGCCTGGGGCGGATGTTCCCTTATATCTTTATCGGCGCGGGCATGCTGCCGCATCAATTTAGCGCCTTTGCCGAGGGGCTGTTTGGCCCCCTCCATAGTGAGTTTGAACGCACACCCAAAGCGGCGACAGTAACAAAGAATGCGACCGTGACCGCTGCGTTGGGCCAGGCAACGGCCGTGCCGAAAAAGTACCAGGTCAAGGTCCACTGGCCGTATATCCTGGGCGAGTTGTTCTTCATTCTTTACCATGTGGGCTGGGTGATCCTGTTTGCCAACGCCGGGTTGTTTTGGTGCGCCCTGGTCGCCGCTTATATGGCGCTTTGCGTGCTTTGCCTGGTCTTCTTTTCCAGAGGCCCCTACCTTTCGCGCCTGGTCTTGTTTGCCAACTTGCGCCAACCGGCGTGACGTGTAATGCGTGACGTGTGATGCGTGAGGCTTCTCTGTTCACGCATCACACGTCACGCATCACGCCATGAAGACCCCTGAATCCCCAAAATCCCGGTTGTTCCCTGCCCAAACATGGGGTAATGTTGGCCTTATGACACCATTTCACCTGGCGAAGTACACGGCTTTGGGCAACGACATGATCGTCATAGACCCGGCGCATTGCCCGGTGGCGCTGACGCCGGACAACATCCGGCTGATTTGCGACCGGCATTTTGGCGTGGGGGCGGATGGCATTTGTTATGGGCCGCTGGACAGCGCCGCGCCAGATGGCGATCTGTTTATCATGCGCTTCTTCAACCCAGATGGCAGCGAAGCGGAACGCAGCGGCAACGGATTGCGCATCTTCGCCCGCTACCTGTGGGACGCGGGTTATGTGAGCGGCCCGGATTTTGTGATGGGCATGGGCGCGGACGCCATTCCCACGCACATTGACGCGGCCACCGACCTGATTACGCTGGCAATGGGCGGGCTGCACGTTCTGTTTGCGGACCAACCGCTAAAAGTGGGCGAAGAGACGGTGCTGGCCACGGCCGTGACCATCGGCAACCCCCACTGCATCATCTTCACCGCCGAACTTGACCGTATTCACACCTGGGGGCCGCTCATTGAAACCGCGCCCCGCTTTCCCAACCGCACCAATGTACAACTGGTCAACGTGCTGGACGACCACACCATCCAGATTGAAATTTGGGAGCGCGGCGCGGGGTACACGCTGGCCTCCGGTACCTCCGCCAGCGCCGCCGCGGCCGCCGCCGTCCGCACCGGGCGCTGCACCGCCCGCCAACTGACGGTGCAAATGGCGGGCGGCCACCTGACAGTAGACGTATTGGCCGATGGTGTGCGCTTGATAGGGCCGGTCACGGCCGTGTACCACGCCACCTTCTCCCCCGACCTCCTGGCCCAATTCGCCTCCTGAATTTCCCGCGCCGCGCATTTCTTGATAATGGTCGTGGTATAATTCGGCTGCTTCTGATTCCGTACAGGACGAAGTTGTAAAAAAGGTGAGATGATGTTAACAACATATGAGCGCATTATTACCGTAGAAGAGTTGGCCGCCAGAGCGAAAAAGGCGGTAGACAACGCCCAACAAGAGCCTTTGGTTGTCACCGAAAACGGCCGTCCTTCCGCCTACCTCATTAGCGTGGAGTTATTTGACCGGTTAGTTGCTCAGCTTGAGGCCATTGAGGATGCCGAATTAAAGGCTTACCTGGCGATGGGGGAGCAGCAGTTCGCGCAAGGGGCCTATAAGACATTGGCCCAGGCGGCCGAATTGGCCGAACTGGCCTGGCAGGCACAAGAAGTCGCTCCGTGATCCAGATATTGTTGTCTGATCTGGCGGTAGAGCAATTGAGTGAGATGCCGCCAAAAGCCGGGCGAAAAATGCTGGACGCCATGCGCCAATTGCGTACTTTCCCCCATTCGGCCCCGCCTGTTGTGCTAGAAAATTATGAAAGCTATCGCCAACTCATTGCCCGGCCGTATCGTGCCATTTATCGCTACCTGGAAGAAACCCAGGAAATCCGCGTCTATTGCATTCTCCACGTGCGCCGGGCTTTACCGGCCCCGGAATTTTTGACGCACCAGATTTTTTAATTGGCGGCCGTGTATCAAGCTACCTTCTCCGCCGACCTCCTGGCCCAACTCCTGTCCGTAATCGGTAATCGGTAATCCATAATCCGTAATCGGTGAGAAATGACGGGGTCGGATTATCATTTGCTGATAACCGCTGCCGGTTGATTGTCGTTACCTCCTATCATTGCTAAATTCAATTCAGATATGAACGAAGATAATAAAATGAGAACGGGCAATCTCTTAACCTCTTGATCTCCCAATCTCTATCTCTTGTTTTATGAACGAAATCATACAGGTTAAACACGTCACCAAAACCTTTCCCGTCGGCGAAGGCGAAATCACCGTGCTGCGTGAAGTCTCCCTCTCCATCGGCCGCGGCGAATTTGTGGCTATCGTCGGCGAATCCGGTAACGGCAAATCTACCCTGCTGAACATGATCACCGGCATAGACCACCCCACCAGCGGCGATGTGATTGTCAACGGCCGTAGCCTGCCCCCCATGAGCGAAAACGACCTCGCCCTCTGGCGCGGCGCGGAAATGGGCATCGTCTTCCAATTCTTCCAACTGCTGCCCGCGCTGAATCTGCTGCAAAACATCATCCTGCCCATGGACTTCCTCAAAAAATTGCCCCGTAAAGAGCGCAAAGAACGCGCCCTGTATTTGCTCGATCTGGTCGGGCTGGCCGACCAGGCCTATAAACTGCCCAACGCCGTCTCCGGCGGGCAGCAGCAGCGCGCCGCCATCGCCCGCGCCCTGGCCAACGACCCACCGCTCATCGTCGCCGACGAACCCACCGGCAACCTGGACGCCCGCACCGCCAACGAAGTATTCGACCTGTTCAGCCACCTCACCGACCAGGGCAAAACGCTCGTCATGGTCACCCACAACGAAGAACTGGCCCGGCAAGCCCGCCGCCTGTTAGAAGTGAAGAACGGCCGTATCATCCGCGATGAATGGCTGGTGAAAAGGACGGCCAACGGCCGTGTCCCCCTTCATAATTCCTAATTCATAATTCATAATTCCTCCCCATGGACGTCATCTGGCACAAAGTCTGGTACGATTTATGGCACCACAAAGCCCGCACCTTGCTGGTCATCCTCAGCATCGCCAGCGGCGTCTTTGCCATTGGCGCCATTTTTGGCATGGTAGACCACCTGCTCGGCGGCATGGACAGCGCCCACCAGGCCAGCCAGCCCGCACACATCAACATCTTCCTCAACACACCCATTGACCGGGACACGGCCGTGAGCCTTACCAGACTGCCCGGCGTAGCCGGCGTAGAACCGGCCAACCGCCTCAGCCTCCGCTACAAAACCCAGGCCGATGGCGATTGGCAAGACGGCACCGTCACCATGCGCAGCGACTATAACGCACAGGAATACGACCTGGTCACGCTCCTGGCTGGCGCATGGCCGTCCGGGATGCAAATTGGCGTGGAGCGGTTGACCAGCCAGTTTTACGGCCTGGACATTGGCGACCAGGTGATTTTTCAGATGGATGGCACCGACCGGGTATTTACCATCAACGGCCGTATCCGCCACCCCTTTGTTGAACCACCCCTCTTTGGCGGCGAAGCCCACTTCTTCACCGATGCCGCCGGTCTGGCCCGGCTGGGCATGCCCGAAGGCCAGTTCGCCGGCCTGCTGGTGCGCGTCGAGCCATACAGCCGCGCCCAGGCCGAAGAAGTCGCTGGCGCCATCCGTGAACGGTTGAGCAAACAGGGGTACAACGTCGCCGTCACCATTTACCAGGAGCCGGAGCGCCATTGGGGGCGCGATTTTGTGGATGGCCTGATGATTGTGCTGCGCGTCATGGCCGTGGTCTCGTTGTTCCTGAGTGTGGTGCTGGTGGCGAATACATTCACGGCCGTTATCACCCAACAAACCGACCAGATTGGCGTCATCAAAGCCATTGGCGGCGGCAGCAGCCTCATTGCCCAAACCTATCTTGCCGGGGTTTTGTTGTTGAGTCTGCTGGCCTTGGGATTGGCGCTGCCGTTGGGGGCGTTGACCGCTTTTGCCAGCAGTCGTTGGTTTTTGAACCTGTTTAACGTGAATTTTGAGACCTTCCAATTTTCGCCCCAGGCGGTACTTTGGCAGGTGGCGGCGGCCACGGCCGTGCCCCTCCTCGCCGCTCTCTGGCCCATCCTCAAAGGCGCTAACCTCACCGTGCGCGAAGCCATTGCCACCTATGGCCTGGGCGGCGACTTTGGCAGCAGCCGTTTTGACCGCCTGGTGGATCACCTCAGCGCCCGCTATCTCTCCGCCGTCTATGCCGCCGCTCTGGGCAACATGTTCCGGCGCAAAGGGCGGCTGGCGCTAACGCAATTGGTACTGATCATCGCCGGGGTCATGTTCCTGGTGGTGATGACGCTGGTCGCTTCCACCAATTACACCCTGGACAATGAAATGGCGCGGCGCGGTTATGATGCCCGCATCGGTTTTGTGCGCGACCAACGCCGCGAGCGGCTGCTCAATGCCGCCCTGGCCCAACCGGAAGTGACCACCGCCGAAGTGTGGTACACCCACAGCGCTACCATCCTGCGCGAAGGGGAACGGCTGCGCGATTCCGCCGGGTTGGGGGCGCAGCTCACCGGTCTGCCGCCGGAAAGCGCCATGCGCCGCCCGCTCATCGTAGAAGGGCGCTGGTTGCAGCCGGGCGACGGCCGTGTCATTGTCATTAACGCCGATTCTGCCGCGAAAAACGGGATCGCCCTGGGGGATGTGATCCGGCTCGATCTGGGCATGTTGGGCGACGCCGAATGGCAGGTCGTTGGCACATATCGCATCATCTCCGGCGCGGATTTTGCCACCGAGCCAATTTACGCGCCGCTAGACGCGGTGGTTAGCGTGACCAAACAAGCTAACCGGGGCACGGTACTCTACCTGCAAACGAATGACCCATCGCTGGCCGCAACAACGGCCGTGACCGAGCGGCTGAAAAACGAGTTTGAAGCGCAGAATATGGACGTGGCGTTGTTTACGACGGCCGTGAAACCGGCCGAACGCGCCCAAATTGACACCCAGTTTGCCAGTGTCGTCACCATCCTGCTCAGCCTGGCCAGCCTGATGGCGTTGGTAGGCGGCATTGGGCTGATGGGCGCATTGGGCATCAGCGTGGTGGAGCGCACCCGTGAGATTGGTGTGCTGCGCGCCATTGGCGCTTCCTCCCGCAAAATCATGCTGCTGTTTGTGATGGAGGGGGTGTTACAAGGGCTGCTGAGTTGGTGCCTGGCCATTCCGCTGGCGCTGCTGTTCAGCCGACCCCTGGCCAACGCCCTGGGCCGGGCCATGACCGGCGCTGAATTGGACTTTGCCTTTAGCGGCACGGCCGTCCTCATCTGGCTCCTCGTCATCCTGGCGGTCTCCGCCCTGGCCGCCATCCTGCCCGCCCGCGCCGCCACCCGCGTCAGCGTCCGCCAAAGTCTGGCGTATGCGTAATTGGGTAATTGGGTAATTGATCACCCCTTTACCTCCTCACCTGCTCATCCTCTCATCCCCCCAACCGATACATCTCTGCCCCCTTGGCCGGCAGGCGGGTGAAGGAGGTGCGTAGTTCGGAGTAGCGGTCGGTGCGCCGCCGCCAGACGCCGCCGATCAGGTCGAGCATTTCTTCGTCAGATGCGCCCGCCCGCAGCGGCCCGCGCAAATCCGTACCCTTGTGGGCAAACAGGCAGGTGTAATACTCACCCGCGCCGGAGAGGCGGGCGCGGGTACAGCCGCCACAAAACGGCTGGCTCACCGAAGCGATAAGGCCAATTTCGCCTTCGCCGTCCAGGTAACGGAAGCGGTTGGCCACTTCGCCGGGGTAATTGGGCGGCACGGGTTCCAGCGGCATCTCCAAATCAATGCGGCGAATGATCTCTTCGGCCGTAACCACATCATCCATCTTCCAGCCGTTCAAATTGCCCACATCCATATACTCAATAAAACGGACAATATGCCCGGTGCCTTTGAAGCGCCGCGCCAGGTCTACGATGGTATGGTCATTCACGCCCCGTTTGACCACGCAGTTGATTTTGATGGGGTAAAAGCCATCAGCTTCGGCCACCGCCAGCCCGGCTAACACACGCTGCACGGAGGATTTACGGCCGTTCATCACCTCAAACACCTCTTCATCCAGCGAATCCAGGCTGATGGTCAACCGGTGCAGCCCGGCGTCTTTCAGCAGGTGGGACATTTTGGGCAGGTAATAGCCATTCGTCGTTAGCGCCAGGTCATCTACGCCGGGGATTTGCGTCAGACGAGCAACGAGAGCGGGCAGGTTCGGCCGCAGCAGTGGTTCGCCACCCGTCAGCCGGAATTTGCTCACGCCAATCTGGGCAAACAGCCCCGCCAGCCGCACAATTTCATCGTTGCTCAAAAGCTCCTGTTTGCTCAGGAAGTTGTAATCCGCGCCAAAAATCTCGGCCGGCATACAGTAGGGGCAGCGAAAGTTACATTTATCAATGACCGAGATACGCAAATCCCGAATGGGGCGGTTAAATTTGTCGGTCAGGGGAATGGTCATACGTTTACTCCAGAAATTAACGCAAAGATGCAAAGGGGCGAAAGAAGCAGAGAGGAAGGAAGCAAAAAAGCTGTGGATACCTAATCCTCTGCAAAAAGGTCTGGGATGGATAGAGCAAAACCTCTCAGAATGCCTTCGCCATGCAGGGTGTCGGTGAGGATGGTCACGGCCGTTGGCCCATGATACACGCGCACCGTTTTCCGTTTTGGCTCTACTACCCACATCCAATTGACGCCCAGGGCGAAATACTCTTCTATTTTTTCGTTCAAATCCGTCCACAAATCGTTGGGGGAAACGACCTCCACCACCAATTCTGGCGCAATCTGCAAAAAGCCTTGGCGTGGGCGCTGCGGGGCGCGCTGCCGCGAGATAAAGGACACGTCGGCCCCTCGCACCGTGTCAGGACTCCGTTCCGTAAAGATGCCCACTTCACCCACAAATACCCAACCCAATTTGTGTTTGGAGACAAAATTCGCCAACAATCGCCCGATTTCAGCTTCCAGAAAAGCATGCTCAACGTTTGTGGGACTCATCGTGATGATCTCTCCTCTGACCAGTTCATAACGCCCAATATCTGGCATTTCCAGGAGTTCGTCGGCGGTAATGAGTTGGGGTGGGGCAAGTACGGCCGTGTCCATATCATTCACCTCATAAAAAGGTTCGTAGTAGGCGATTTATCGCCGTCAAAAGGCGATGAATCGCCTACTACGAACGATCATTCTTTCAAAAAGTTGCGCAGGACGGTGTGCAGGATGCCGCCGTTGCGGTAGTAGTCCACTTCCACGGGGGTATCAATGCGGCAGAGCGTTTGGAAGGTCACGGCCGTGCCATCCCTCCTCTCTGCCCGCACCGTGATCTCTTGCAAAGGCTTCACCTCATCCGTCAGATTAAGCGTACTGTACGTTTCCGTACCGTCCAACCCCAACGTTTGCGGGCTTTCGCCCGGCATAAATTGCAGCGGCAGCACACCCATGCCCACCAGATTGCTGCGGTGAATGCGTTCATAACTCTGAGCAATAACCAGCCGCACCCCCAGCAGCAGCACTCCTTTGGCCGCCCAGTCGCGGGAACTGCCCATGCCATAATCATTACCCGCCAGCACCACCAACGGCGTACCATCCGCCTTGTACTTCAGTGAGGCGTCATACAACGTGGTGACTTCATTGGTGGGCAGATAGGTGGTAAAACCGCCTTCGGTGCCGGGGGCCATCTGGTTGCGCAGGCGCACATTGGCAAACGTGCCCCGTGTCATCACCCGGTCATTGCCCCGCCGCGAGCCGTAGCTGTTGAAGTAGGGCGGCTCCACATCGTGATCTAGCAAGTATTGGCCCGCCGGGCTGGTGCGGGAAATGGCGCCGGCGGGGGAAATGTGGTCGGTTGTCACCGAGTCACCCACACTTACCAGTACCCGTGCATTTTCAATGTTGGTAATGGGTTTGATCTCCGGCGTCAGGGTGATGAAGAACGGTGGTTCTTGAATGTAGGTGGAGTCAGGATTCCATTCATATAGTTCACCGCCGCGCACCGGGATTTTGTTCCATTCCTCATTGCCAGCATACACGTTGGCGTACTGCTCATGGAACATGGCGGCGGTGACCGTTTGGGCAACGGTATCGGCCACTTCCCGGCTGGTGGGCCAGATGTCGCGCAGGTACACCGGCTGCCCCTCCTGATTTGTGCCAATTGGTTCCGTCGTCAGGTCAACATCCGTCCGTCCGGCCAACGCATAGGCCACCACCAGCGGCGGCGACGCCAGATAGTTGGTCTTGGTCAGCGGATGCACCCGCCCTTCAAAGTTGCGGTTGCCGCTGAGTACGGCCGAAGTCACCAGATCGCCCTCGCGGATGGCCGTCTCCACCGCTTCCGGCAGTGGCCCGGAGTTGCCAATACAGGTGGTGCAGCCAAAACCGACAATGTGGAAACCCAACTGCTCCAGATAAGGCATCAGCCCCGCTTTTTTCAGGTAATCTTCCACCACCCGCGAACCGGGGGCCAGACTTGTCTTGA
Organism: uncultured Chloroflexota bacterium; assembly: GCA_900696625.1. Lineage (GTDB taxonomy): Bacteria > Chloroflexota > Anaerolineae > Promineifilales > Promineifilaceae > CAADGU01. The sequence goes on from CAADGU010000245.1 coordinate 13,205, forward strand.
CATAAGGTGGCATGGTCAACCCGGCTTCCACCGCCTTCTTCGCTACCAATCCGGCGCCCAACATCACATAGGGATTACTGGTATTGGTGCAGGAAGTGATGGCGGCGATGACCACCGCGCCGTGCCCGATTTCCGTTTCGTGGCCGTTACGGACAACGGCCGTGCGTCCTAACTCCTCTTCCCGTAAGCCAATACCCTGCGGCCCCGCCGGGGCCAGCAGCGTTTTGGTGTACTTTTCCTTCATCTCGCTAACCAGGATGCGGTCTTGCGGCCGTTTGGGGCCGGCCAGACTGGGCTGCACCGTGCCCAAATCCAGTTCCACCACATCGGTAAAGTCCGGGTCAGGCGTGTCATCGGTGCGGAACAGCCCTTGCGCTTTGCTGTATTTTTCCACCAGGTCAATCAGGTCAGACGGCCGTCCCGTTTGCCGCAGGTAGCGCAATGTCTCCTCATCCACCGGGAAAAAGCCCACCGTCGCCCCATATTCCGGGCACATATTGGCAATGGTGGCCCGGTCGGCCAGCGTCATGCTGCTCAGACCGGTGCCAAAAAATTCCACAAACTTGCCCACCACCCCCTTCTGGCGCAGCATTTGGGTCACCACCAGCACCAGGTCGGTGGCCGTGGAGCCTTCGGGCATCCGCCCCGTCAGCCGCACGCCGATCACTTCCGGCGTCAGCATGTAAATGGGCTGGCCCAGCATCACCGCTTCCGCTTCAATGCCGCCCACACCCCAGGCCAGCACCCCCAGCCCATCAATCATCGTCGTGTGCGAATCCGTGCCCACCAGGCTGTCCGGGAAGGCAACCAGGCCGTCCCCTTCCGGCGTGGTCATCACCACTTTGCCCAGATATTCCAGATTCACCTGATGCACAATGCCGGTAGCCGGCGGCACCACGGTGAAATTTTCAAACGCCTTCTGCCCCCATTTCAAAAATTCGTACCGCTCCCGGTTGCGCACAAACTCCTTTTCGGCGTTGATGAACAATGCCGCCGCCGAGCCAAAGGCATCCACCTGGACGGAATGGTCAATCACCAGGTCAACGGGCACGATGGGGTTGATCTTTTTGGGGTTGCCACCCAGCCGGGCCATGGCGGCGCGCATGGCTGCCAGGTCTACCACCGCCGGCACGCCGGTGAAATCTTGCAGGATGACGCGCCCCGGTTTGAAGGGCAGTTCGTCGGCCACCGGGCTTTTGGCGTTGTAGCGGGCCAGCTTTTCCACATCGCTGGGGGTAACGACGTAGCCATCGCAGGTGCGCAGCAGCGCCTCTAACATGATTTTGATGGAGAAGGGCAGTCGCTCAATGTTGGCCAGGTAGCTCAGTTTATCCAGCCGGTAGTAATAAACATCGGTTCCGGGTAATTTGGCGCGGGCGCCGAAATGGTCAAATAAGTTAGTCATTATGGGTACCTCTTCCAAAGTAATTGTGAATTATGAAGGATGAATTATGAAGGGTGAAATTCATCCCTTCCGGTGGACAGCCGTTCGTGTTATTGCTTGCGAGGGGCGTTTACAGCCACAGCTACTCGCCAACAGCTACAAACGGCGGCAATTGTTGATAGGATATTATAGCGGAAAAGGGCGAGGGTGGAACGGCCGTGCGCCTTCTCCACCCTCGCCCCACATTAAAACAAAAACAGCGGGACGGCTATACGGCCGTCATTCCTGTGTCAGCGAAGCCACCTTGATCGTCAAATCGTCAAACGTAACGTCCACATCCCCGCCATCAAAAGCGGCGGCCGCCAGGCCGGCAAAACCGCTGGTGTAGCTGGTATCCCTGAATTCCGAGACAAATTTGTCATTCA
>CAADGU010000246.1 GCA_900696625.1 uncultured Chloroflexota bacterium
GCCGAGACGGTGGAGATGCCCAACCGCCCGGCAATGGCGGCAATGGAGATCGGCTCATCGCCGTCGGCCAGTTCGCTGACCGTCTTCAAATACATCTCCGCGCTTTCGTTGAAGGAATCGTGTTTCATAGAAGATGATGCGTGATGCGTGATGCGTGACGAGTGATGCGTGAGAAAGTCACTCGTCACTCGTCACTCGTCACTCGTCACTCGTCACCCGTCACCCGTCACTCGTCACCCGTCACCTCTCTCTAAACATCGCCCCAAACCCAAGTTTAAGGCTACCCTTATATTATCTTTTCAGGTGACGTTGGGTGAGTGAATTTAGGCAGGCTTTGGCGTGATGGATGTCACATTGGGGAGTTGATTTAAGCATTCTCTTCAAGTAAAATGTGGCCATAATTATGACTATATTCTGCGAGGGGCTGAAACGATGCAAACCGTCTCTAAAAGCCAACTAAAAACCAATATGCTGGAAATCTTCCGCCAGATCGAGAGCAGCGGCGAGGAGTTGATCGTGACGCATCACAACAAACCTGTCTTGCGCATTGTGCCCATACAGCAGGGATTGAGCGTAACAGAGGTTTTTGGCGATTTGCAGGGAAAAGTGGTTTACAATGGCGACCTCGATGAGCCAACCATTGGCGAATGGGAGGAGGTATGACGGCCGTACTCGACACCGCTGCCCTCATCTACTGGACGCTCGATCCGGGCAAACTGACCCAGGCCGCCCAAACCGGCATCCAACAGGCTTCCCGCCTGATCATCAGTTCCATCTCCATATGGGAAATTGGCATCAAGGTACAAAAAGGAACGCTGCATCTGCCCCTACCGGTTGATCGCTATGCCCGCCAATTGTCACGGGTGCAAGGCGTAGAAATGGTGGCGGTGGATTTAGAAACCTGGCTTGGCAACCTGGCCCTGAACTGGACACACCGTGATCCGGCTGACCGCACTATTGTGGCTACGGCCGTGCGCTACAATGCTCCCCTCATTACCTCCGACCAAACTATCCGCAACTTTTATCCCCAGACCATCTGGTAGCTCTGTTTACCCCTCTCACCCCCTCATCCCCCAACGGCCGTCTCCCCCGCAAAGACCACCAGCGAATGGGCGTCATCAAACGTGGCCTGCACGGCCGTGCCCTCGGCCAACTGCGTCTGGTGTGACTGCCAGCTATGCACCACCGTGCCATCCGCCAGCGTCACCTCATAGATAAACGCAATGCCAATAAAGCGGCGGTTGGTGACACGGCCGTTGCCCGCCCCATCTTCTACCAGCCGCACATCATCCGGGCGGGCGGCAATGGTTACGGCCGTGCCCGGCGGCAGGTCGGGCGTTTGCGGCAGCAGGCCCAGGGGCGTCTCAATGCCGGCAGGCGTGGCCACACCCGGCACAAAGTCCGTATTCCCCAGGAAGTCGGCCACAAAGCGCGTTTTGGGCCGGTGGAAGATCGTCTCCGGCGTACCGATTTGCTCAATGCGCCCCCGGTTCATCACGGCCACCGCATCCCCCATGAAGAGCGCCTCTTCTTGATCATGGGTCACGAACACGGCCGTGACGCCGCCCCGTTTTAACAACTGGCGCACCTCCCGGCGCATCTCCGCCCGCAGTGCGGCATCCAGGTTGGAGAATGGTTCATCCAGCAGCAGCACCACCGGCTGCGGCGCCAGCGCCCGCGCCAGCGCCACCCGCTGCTGCTGCCCGCCGGACAGTTCATGGGGCATGCGCTCCCCCAGGCCGGGCAGCCCGACAAAGTCCAGCATCTCGGCCACCCGTTCGGCGCGCCCCCGTTTCTCCAGCCCAAAACCGACGTTTTCGGCCACGCTCAGGTGGGGGAAGATGGCGTAATCCTGGAAGACGATACCGGCGCGGCGGCGTTCGGGGGGGATATGGGTACGGCCGTCGGCCACCACCTGCCCATCAATCTCAATCAGGCCGCCGTCCAACTGTTCAAACCCGGCAATCAGGCGCAGCGTGGTGGTTTTGCCACAGCCACTCGGCCCCAGCAGCGCCAAAATCTGCCCCGGCTGCACATCAAAACTAACCCCGGCCACAACCGGCACATCAAAGGACTTTTGCAGATGGCGACAGGTTACGGTAGACACAAAATAATTATGAATTATGAATTATGAAGCAAGAGGGCTTCATTCATAATTCCTAATTCCTAATTCATAATTCCCTCTCCCGCAGCGTCATCCACGCCAGGGGAATGGAGGAGAGCAGGAGGAGGAGCAGGGCGGGGGCGGCGGCGCGGGCGAAGAAGGCTTCGCTGATGTTGGCCCACACCTGCATCGCCAGGGTGTTAAAGCCAATGGGGCTGAGGATAAGGGTGGCGGGTAGTTCCTTCATGCAGGTGAGGAATACCAGCGCGCCCCCGGCGAGCATACCCGGTTTGACCAGGGGCAGGGTGATGCGGGTGAAGACGGTGAACGGCCGTTTGCCCAAACTACGCGCTGCCTCTTCCAGCCCGGCGGACAGTTGCAGCAAGGAACTGCGCTGCGCCCCTACCGCCTGTGGCAGGAACAAGATCACATACGCCAGCAGCAGCATGGGTAAGGTCTGGTACAACGGGCGGGCATAGTTGATGCCAAAAAAGACAAACGCCAGCGCCACCACAATACCGGGCAGGGCGTAACTGGCATAGGTGAGCCGTTCAAAAAAGGCGCTGATCTTACCGGGGCGGCGCACCGCCAGGATGGCAATGGGCAGCGCCAGCAGCATGGCCAGCCCCGCCCCGGCCAGCGACGCCGTGAAGGAGTTGACGGCCGGCTGCACCAGAGTAGAGAGGGAAGCCAGATTACTTTGCGCCGCGCCCAGTTCTTTCATGCCAAAATCCTGGTTCCAACCGCGCCAGAACCAGTAGAGCAGCCCGCCGGTGGGGATAATGAGCGCCGCCACCACCACACCAGACACAAAAGCCAGTGCCGGGATGCGCCAGACGCCCAACGGTGTGGGGCGCATCCGCCGCGCCGCGCCAATGGAAATGCGCTCATAGCGGGCGCGCCCCCGGCTCTTGTATTCAAAGTAGAGGATGACGGCCGTAACCACCACCAGCACCAACGCCAGCGCCGCCGCCGCGTCCAGCTTATAAGCGGTATAGCGGTTGTAGATAATGCGGGTGAAGGTGGAGTATTGCAGCAGGGTGACAACGCCAAAGTCACGCAGCACATAGAGCGCCACCAGGAGGCTACCTGCCAGGATAGACGGCCGTAAATAAGGCAATGTCACCCGGAAAAATGCCCGGCGCGGCGACAGCCCCAGGCTGCGCGCCGCTTCTACCAGCGCCGGGTCCATCCGCCGCAGCGCCGCCCGCACTGTGAGGAAGGTAAAGGGGTAGCTGATGATGGTGAGGACAAAAAATGCGCCGGGGAAGCCATACACATTGGGGAAACGCTCAATGCCCAACAACGGGTAGGTCAACTGCTGCAACAATCCTTTGGGCGTCATCATGGAGACGAAGAGGAAGGCGGCCACATAGCTGGGGATGACCAGCGGCAGCGCCAGCAAGATGGCCCAGATGCGCTTGCCGGGCAGGTCAGTGCAGGTGGTCAGCCAGGCCAGGGGGACGGCAAGTACGGCCGTAGCCGTTGTCACCGTCAGCGCCAGCCAGAGGGTATTGCCCAACACCTGCCAGGTTTGCACCCGCAGCAAGGTGTCGGCGGCGTTTTGCCAGCCGGTGGCGGTGCGCAGCAGCAAATAGGCCGGCGCCAGCAAGATCAACGCAGAGACAAGCACCGCCGAACTGATTAACAGCAGATAAAAAGGGGATAGGTGACGGCCGTGCCGCCAGCTTTGGATGTTGATGCGTGGTTGGGGCAGGGTGCGCACCCTGCCAAGTTCATTCACTGCCATAATCACCTGTACTCTTCACAAACTACAGGTGATTATGGCAGTTCTAAAGGATGACACAAGGGCAGTTGTTAATTTTGAAGTTTACCAGCGGGTATATATGAAATTAACCGGGGTTAACAATGGGCGGCGACGGGGTAACGGCCGTTGAAGTGTCAAAGGTGCGTCACGGTGAGCGGTTGCGTTACAATCTCCGGCTATGGATGACATCACCCTGATTGCCACCGCCCGGTTGGGGCTGGAGATGCTGGTGAAGCAGGAATTGCTGGCGCTGGGTTATACGGATTTACAGGTGAGCAACGGCCGTATCCAATTCCCCGCCACCCTCGCCGACATCCCCCGCGCCAACCTGTGGCTGCGCACCGCCGACCGGGTGCTGCTGAAAATGGCCGAATTCCCGGCCACCAGCTTTGATGATCTGTTTGAGCAAAGCAAGGCGCTGCCCTGGGAGGAATGGATCACGGCCGATGGCAAGTTTACGGTGCAGGCCACGGCCGTGAAATCCCAACTGCAGAGCGAACGCACCTGCCAGGCCATCGTCAAAAAAGCGGTGGTGGAACGGCTGAAAACGCACTACCGCACCGACTGGTTCGCCGAAACCGGCCCCGAATTTACCATTCAGCTTTCCCTACACCACGATGTAGCCCTGTTGACGCTGGACACCTCCGGCGTGGGGCTGCACAAACGGGGCTACCGCGCCGAAGCCGGGGAAGCGCCGCTGAAAGAAACGCTGGCGGCGGCGCTGGTGATGCTCAGCTTTTGGCACAAGGAGCGGCTGCTGCTGGATCCGCTGTGCGGCTCCGGCACCATTTTGATTGAAGCGGCGCTCATTGGCCGCAACATGGCCCCTGGCCGCAACCGTTCCTTTGCGGCGGAACAGTGGCCTGTTATCCCGGCACATGTCTGGCAAGAGGCGCGGGTAGAGGCGGCTACGGCCGTGAACCACACCACTCCCCTGCAACTAACCGGCTACGATAGTGACCCCGCCAGCATCGCCATTGCCCAGCAAAACGCCGCCAAAGCGGGCGTTGGCCAGGACATTCAATTTGCGGTTAAAGATGTGCGTGATTTGTGGATTGACCAGCAGTATGGCGTCCTCATTGCCAACCCACCTTATGGAGTACGCCTGGCCGATTACCAGGCGATGAACCAGATTTACATCGCCCTGAACAAGATTTTCCGCAAAAAAACGGGCTGGTCGGTATATATTCTGACGGCCGATCCCCAGTTCCCCCACTACTTCAAACGCGCCCAACCTGACCGTGTGCGCAAACTGTACAACGGCAACATACAGGTGAACTACTACCAGTATCACGGGGACAAACCACCGGGTACCTAACCGGCCCAGGGTAATTCCAAAGCCCAAATTTTCTATTTGTGGAGTTCGCACGCCCACGTGCTGCACGTTCGCACGTGGGCGTGCGAACTCCGCTATTGCGTGTGAAACCCGACTTTGGAATCGCCCTGTTAACCGGCCAATAACGTTTGCAGCGCCGCCCGATTCTCTGCTTCGTCAAAAATTGCCCGCACCGGAATTGTAAAACCGGGGATGGTGAAGCTTTCAATCAGATTCACCTCTCAGTCGCTCACTGATGATGCCATTGTAACAAACGGCCGTCCCCCATCACAACCGTCACCCCGACCAATCTACAACGGCGTGGCGCTGGACGACGAGCAAACGGCCGTCCGCCAGCCGCAATGCCACGCAGGCCATGTCCCAATCTTCCACCATGCCAGTTATTGTTTCGCCGTGCCGCAAGACCAGGGAAACGGCCGTCTCCTTCTGCATGGCCTTGTTGATAAAGTAGGTGAACTGTTTACGGGAGCGGGTATTGTGCCACTGGAATTCTTCCAGAGGACGGCCGTAATAAGCGGCCAGCTTTTCGATGAGCGTATCATCTGCTACCGGCCGGTACTGCTTTTCAGCCATGTTTGCAGCTATCACTTTTTCAATGCCGACCGCGTGAGCCACTTCATCAATTGCCACTCCCCCCCGCATCGCCCGCAAGTAGCGTAAATGGTCTGATAAGCTCATGGGTGTACTCCTGTAATCGGTAAGCCGATTACTGTTTACTGATTACCGATTACCGAATAATACGCGATACCCAACTTTTGCAGCGTCGTCTCCCCACCATCAGGTTGTTGGATGGTGATGGCATAGGGGGAGAAGCCGGTAATACGGCCGTGCCGCACCGAACCATCAAACAGGGTGAAGGTCAATTCGTCGCCCGCTTCCTGCCGCGCCTGCAAATACTCCATTTCATAGCGGTCAACCGCTTCCGGCGTCAGGGCGCGTTTGCCCTGGTTGCCCCGAATGCCGGGATCACCCGGCACCCGCGATTTTTTGTATTCCAACCACGCTTTCTGGTAGGTCATGATGAGATGGCTGGCTTCGGTTTGGGTGAGTTCAGCCAGGGGTTTGCCCGCTTTTTCGGTCACGGCCGTTTCATCTTCCCCCACTTTGGCGGCCATCATCAGCGCGTGGTCAATCTGCGACGGCCGTGCAGGCAGCCCAGGTTTTGACTTTTGCCATTTCGACCGGCGGGGCTTTTCCGTTCTCTCTGGTTTTTCGGGCGTTTCGGCCTGGGGTTCGGCCGTCGCGGCCACTTTTGGGGGCTTTTCCACTACCGGTTTGGGCGGCGGGGGCGGCACAGAGACCCAGTTAATTTGGGACTCGTCTACAAATAGAGCGCGGGCCAGTTTGGGCATATCGGCCACTTTAATGCGTTCCCCTTTTTCATAGGCGGCAATTTGTTTGATGGGTACACCCGATTTGGCCGCCAACTGACCGGCCTTCATGTTGCGCTGCTTGCGTAAGGTTTCCAGATTCTCAGGCATTGCTCTACCTCCTGCCAATATGTAGGGGGATTTTGAAAATCGCCCTATAAATCTATCAACTTCTCTCGTCCCTGACCAGTGACAGGCGGCAAATTTCGGCATTTTGTCACCATGTCACCGTGTCGCCCGGCCGCCATGTCAAGTATAATGCCGCCCGCATGTGGAAACGAAATGGCCCCATCCTCCTGATTTTGCTGCTGGCGTTTGGCCTGCGGTTGGCGGCGCTGACCAGCCTGCCGCCCGGTCTGACGCACGATGAAGCCAATCACGGCCGTGAAGCCATTGGCATTCTGGACGGTATCTTACTCTTTTACTTTCCCCTCAACTATGGCAGCGAACCGCTCTACAGCTACGTTGTGGCCGGGTTCATGGCGCTGTTGGGTGAGGGGTTGTTGGCGCTGCGATTGGTGAATGTGATGGCGGGCACGGCCGTGATTGCGGCGGTGTATGCCTGGGCCAACCGGGCTTTTGATAGGAGAGTGGCGTTGGTCACGGCCGTGCTGCTCGCCCTCTCCTTCTGGCCCCTCGCCGCCAGCCGCGAGGCCCTGCGCGCCGGGCTGCTGCCCCTGTTTATGACGTTGGCGGTCTGGTTTTTCTGGCGGCTATTCGGTAATCGGTTATCGGTTAACGGTAAACGGTCAGCGGTCATTGGGTTTGGGGTGTGTGTGGCGGTGACGCTGCACATTTATCTGGCGGCGCGGGTGGCCTGGTTGTTGTTTCCGTTGTTTTTGCTGTACCTGCTGCTGGTGCATCGGCCTTCTTTCTGGCGGATGTGGCGGCCAACGCTGGCCGGGCTGCTGCTGGCGGCGCTGCTGGTAACACCCATGTTCCTGTACCTGGAACGTTATCCCTATGCCCTGACGCGGCTGGACATGCTGGACAGGCCGCTCAACGATTTGCGCCAGGGGAACCTGCTGCCGCTGGCGCGCAATGCGGCCGGGGCGCTGCTGGCCTTTGTGTGGCCGGGGCAGGGGGACCAATTCCTGGCATATAACATTCCGGGGCGACCGGTGTTTGAGGTGGTCACGGCCGTGTTTTTTCTCATTGGTGTTGCCGTTTGCCTATGGCGCTGGCGGCAGCCGAACGCCGCCTTTTTGCTGCTCTGGTTTGGCATGGGCATCCTGCCCTCGCTCATCACCGGGGCCACGGCCAACACCACGCGCAATCTGGCGGCGCTGCCCGCCGTGTTTATGCTGCCCGCGGTTGGCTTTTGGGCAGTGTTCAATGGATTAGTGGCTCGTTGGCCGCGTTATGGACGGTGGGTCACGGCCGTTGCCCTCACTGTCTGGTTACTCTGGGTAGGCGGTAACACGATTAACGATTACTTCATTCGTTGGGGCCAGTCACCGGAAGTGCGCGGCGCGTACCAGCGCAATCTGGTAGAAGCGCTGGCTTATCTGGACAGCCAGGCGATAGACGGGCCGGTATTGCTCTCCACTGTTTATCCCGGCCCGGCGCATGACCCGTCCATTGCCCTGGTGCTGGCGGGCGACGCCGATTTCCGCTGGACCGATGCCCGGTATGCCCTGGTGTTGCCCGGCGGGCAGGATGCGCTGGCAGTCATCCCCGCCTCCACGCCGCTGCACCCGGCGTTTGCGGAATTGGCACAGCCGCAAGAGACCGTCACCTTGCGCCCGGATGATTTAGACCCCTCGTTTGACCTGGTGCAACTAGACGCCAGCGCCATGCCCTGGATAGGGGACACGGCTGCTTGGACTGCGCCAGGCGTGGGCGTGAACCTGAATGACGCCGTCACCCTGCGCTATGCTGGTTGGCTGGCCGAATCCGTCGTGCCCGGTGGTGTGGCCGAACTGCTGACCATCTGGCAGGTGTATGACCCGGCGCGGGTGGGGCCAATTGTGCCGCCGGCCTTTACCACCGATGTGGTCATGTTTACCCAGGTGTTGGGGGTGGACGGCCGTCCCCTTGCCCAACGTGACTCTCTGGAAGCCCCTTCTTGGGGCTGGCAGCGTGGCGATGTGATCCTGCAAATCCATGCCGTGCCCATTCCCACCGATGCCGCTCCCGGCGAATACCCGGCCATCGTCGGCATCTATGACCGTGATTCCGGCGTTCGCCTGCCCGTTTTGAACGAAACCGGTGCACCGGTGGATGATAAAATCACCGTGTCACCTTTGATCGTAATCCGTAATCCGTGATCGGTTTTTGGTTCACGCATCACGCATCACGCCTCACTCGTCACTCGTCACTCGTCACTCGTCACTCGTCAC
>CAADGU010000247.1 GCA_900696625.1 uncultured Chloroflexota bacterium
CCGGCTAGAGGCGAGTATAACATAAAGATTTCATAAAAAAGGTTGCGTTTTGGTTAAAGCGATGGCAATGGCATAGGAGTTTAGTCATAGGAGAAAGCACAAAAAAACCCCGGTGGATGCCGGGGTTTTGCCCTGTTGAGCCAAGAACCTGACAGGTCTGGTAGGCCTGTCAGGTTTTCCTTTTTCACGTCTGGCGGCGACGGCTGAGGGTGATGCCCAACCCGGTCAGCGCCAGCGCCACCGCGCCCAACAAGAGCAGGAGCAGTGGCGTAGACCGCGTGGTGGCCTGGATGTTTTGCAGGGACACGGCCGTAGGCGTGAACTGCTGCTGGTAATCTTCCACCTCACCACCAGCAGCCAGGCCGACACTTAACGTCGCCATCAATACCGTACCGTTGCTGACAGCGGGACAGCCATCCCCATCCAGCACCACACCACGCACCGTAAACAGCGGATCATTGACGGGGAAGATGCGGAAACGCAAGTTTAGTGTGCCCGGATAAGTAAACGTGCCACCGTCTACGCTTGACCGAGGTGTATTGAAGCTAACCGGTGTCATCCCGTTGTTCAGGAATTGCACAAACATCAGCTCGGAAACCAAACCAACACCATCAGATATATCATCCGCGAAGTTACCATTCTCGTTAAAGTCTGCCCAGCCGAGGACGCAGCCCGGCCCGCCGGTAACCGTGACTTCTAATTCGCCTGTACCATCGCCCCAGGTGTCGGCGCCGGCCGGGAAGATAATGCCATCTTCGTCATCGTTGCCATCGTTGTCGTCGCCATCAGTGCCAACACTTTCCTGGCCGTCGTTATCGGCATCCCAATCCAGGCCCAGATAAAGGCCGGAGTCGGGATGGCGCGGGCCATCATCAAGCAGGACGGTATTGTTGTAACGGTCCGGCAGGTCGCCAAAGTCTAGCGGCGCAAACCCAAAGTCATAGGTATGGTTGTTCTCGCCGGGGCCGCCGGTGCTGAAATCAGCGGCGACATACCCACCCGGCTGCGGCTGCCCGTCTGAGTCGCGGATGTCGCCAAAGGCGGTATTGTCCGCATCAGGCGGCGAAACGGACAGGCCATCCAGCGGCGCCTGGTTCAGATTGACCCGCAACTGGTAATCACTGCGGTATTGCAAATCAGCAAAATTCGCCGGAGTAGGCAGGGTGTAGTGTATAACCAGCGCCGGCGCCAGAAAACCATCGGGAACACCAACAATAACACCACCATCGAACGATTCTGCATCTCGATGGCTGGTGGATTGGTTAACGATAAAGGCCATGGCATTACCAGACGCCCATCCCCCTCCATCCACAATCTCCTGGACGATTGTCGAAAGGTCTGACGTTCTCTGATCTGGGCCAGACACATGTCTGCCGGCCCAAAGGGGAGTGGCCCAGGCAACCTGAGCCACCGTACGGGCACGCCCGGAGATGTTGTTGACGGTAGCCGTAAACGGAGTGGCATTGCCCACGGCTTCGCCATCAATGGTAAAGTTGGCCGGGTCACCTATATTCGTGGGAGAGGGATTATCAGTGGAAAATTGAATATAGGCAGAAGTAATGATGGCGCCTGGCGGAACAGCCAGATTTTGAAAGCGCAGGCCAACAACACCTGGCTGCCCGGTATCGTTATTATTACCCAGGCGGAGGTCGGTTTCATCCAAGATGGCTGCCCCGCCGATTGGCTGCCGGGCGTCATCAGCGCCCGTGCTGATCCGGGCGATCACGGTACCGATGGGCTGGTAGTTGGAGAAGTAATAAAGGCCGTTGGCATCGGTGGTGGTGGAGGCCAGCTGTGTGCCATCAGTTTCATGCAACGTTACCGTGACGCCGCCGATGGGCAGTTCGCCGGGGTCTTGTATGCCATTGGCGTTGTCATCCTGCCAGACACGGTTGCCTATTTCAATGGGCGCGGCGCCGCCCAACAATTCGATGTCGCCCAAACTGCCGGCCTTGCCAAAGTTCTGGCCGGAAGGTTCAAAAACCTGTACGCCGCGCAGCCGGCTGCCGTTAGCCGTATCAAACGTGACGGTACCGGCCTCAAATTCACGAAAGATGTCATATTTGGTAGCGACAACTTCACCGCTGCCGTATAACACGGCCAGCGCACCAAGCATCGTTTCATCATGCCATTCAGCGCTCGTGGTGCCGCCACCAACCATGTTTTGGTCATTATGGAAGAACTCCGGCTCTTGCGGCGCATTCGGGGGAACGGCAGCCGGGCTGGGCGGATTGGTAGCGGTGCGGGTTTCACCTGTCAGGCCATTGGTGCAAGACCGGGCCGCTACCGGGCCACTTTCTAGCTGCCAACCACCGCCAGCCGTCTGGCAGGCCAGTAAAAGGTCGCCGCCAAAACGTTGTTGAGTGTCGGGTGGGGTGTTATCAGGTCCCAGATCGTCAACGTCATACGCCTGGTCGGCAAAACGGTCACGGAAACCGAGGAACATAAAACCACGGCCGTCAAGCTCAATATCCGCCAGAATAGGTTGTGGATTCGCCACAATGGGGAGAACTGCATTTGTTCTAGCAGCCCAATTGGGCCGCCAGGCATCTGTCCAGGGCAGCCACTCGCCGTCGTTAGCGATAGTTTGCATGTCATCATTAACGGGTTCGCGCGCATAGTCTAGCGGGACGGAGAGAATGGGGGTGGGGTTGAAACTGTTGGTTTGTGGATCAAATTCGTAAACGGTAGCCACCAGGAACGGCCGTATAGGAGCCAGATCCGCAAATGTGGAGGTCGCCGGGTTCAATCCCAAACCAGCGATCATAGATTCGCCAGAACAGATACCACCCACATACAGCGTACCGTCAAAGTATTTAAGAGCAAACGGCCGCCAATCGGTCGGCAAAGGCGCGGAGACGCCATTGCCATTACAGCCGGCGGGAACAGGGATGGTAATCTGACCAATATCACCGGCGTTTGGCGCGACAGGTTGGCCGCTGCCATCAAAGGTGAGCGGCATGATGACCAGTTCACGTTCATTCAAGTTAACGGCATAAAGGGTTTGTTCATCATCAGAAATCTCCAGATCACCCAGACCCATTTTACCCACGGCGGCATACCCGGCCGTGTCTATTATGAAGTTATGGCCGACGCCATTGGGGTGCGGGTTAGCGCCGGTGTTTACAATTGAGGTTATGTCTATAAAGAGCGAAGGAGCGCCGGCGCCGGTGAGTTTGTAGATAGCGCCGGTGGTATTGGTGGGGCCAACGCCGGCGCCACGGCGAATATAGGTGCCGCCAAAGAGAACGTCGGAGGAGGATTGGTAGGCCAGGCCATAGATCGTGCCCACCTCATTGGCGTCAGCATAGGCAGTAAGCGGTGGACTGGCAGTGTTCAGATTGTAATCATGGCCCAAAATGACCGACCGGCCGGTGGTGAGGACACTTTCACCACGCTCAAAACGGGGGACAACTACTTCGGCCGCAGCCAGAGCATATTGCGCCGGGTTCAAGAATCCGACGTTGACGTTGGCGACATCGCCGAGGGAAATATCAATAAACTGGACGGTAGTATCGCCGGCGACGCTAGGGTGCAAGAAGTCCAGGCTACCATCGGTAGGTAACGTAAACTCCACACGGGCTTCGCTGCCGACGAGGGTGGACAGGTTATAAAGACCATTGGCGTCAGTGGTGGCGGTGGCGGTGGCGCCGGTGTTGGTAACGGCCGTAACCGTAATCCCGCCAATACCCGGTTCGTTAACATCCAATACGCCATTGCTGTTGAAGTCACGGAAGACGGTACCACTAATAGCGCCATCGGCGTGGACGGCCGTTGTACCTGGCTGGAATAACAAAAAAGCAGCCAGCAGCAATAAGCCGGCTGCCCAGACTACAGGGCGGTTTGTATTTTTACTGTCCATCAATTATTTATGCCTCCTCTCAATACCAATAAACTTGTGCTTCTTTTCGGCCAAAAATGAATTATGAAGGTAAATCCCTTAAATTGGGTTACATGCAAACTAACAAAAATCAGGTGTACCTGGTTATGCCTGCCCGTTTCTTAAAGTGCAACTACCTGTCACTTTTGATAAAACAAAACTATAAACGCTGTCCGCAAGGAGTAGCTCCCAAACCTGCGAAACATTGTATTAGGATGAGTATAACACAAAGGTTTCAAGGATCAGGTTGTTTTTTGGTTGAATGCCAGCCACACCACGACCATATGGTCTATTCTTCGGCAATACTCATAAGCGTCCAGGTATCGTCAGCAGGCTGGTATTGGAAGGTGTAAACGTCTTTTTGAACACGGCTGGTAGGCTGCAAACTGTAGTTAAATTCGATGGCCTTAACGATCATGGTGTTGTCGGCCGTGAATTGAATGCGCTGCGCTTTGTCGGTGCTGCCGCCGGCTTGGGCTGCCAGGGAGAATTCCAGGCGCGGTTGGCCGCGGAAACGGCCGTCGCCATCTAACCCCACCGAATACACCGCCGGCGTTCGCCCCGCCCCATAATACAGCCGCCGCCCCTGGCTGGCGCGGAAAATACCCAAACCCAAGGCATCCACATTTTCCAATCGGGATAAAATTACGCCATTGTCCGGGTTAATCTGATAAATGACGCCTACTTCTTCCTGGGGCGTGGAGCCGGCGACAGAAGCGGCATAGAGGCTGCCGGTATCACAATCATAGGCCAGACCGACCACACCATATGGGTTGCCACTGCCCGGCGGCAGCGGCCACGGTAGGCTGGCAAACTCGGTCATCTCGCCGGTGCGGGTGTCCACCTTGAAGATTTTGTTTTGCTCGGCCACCGGGTTGAATTCCAGGCTGATGACGGGGGCAGGGGCGACAAAGATGTTACCCAGCCAATCTATGGCAAACGGCCCCACCTTCCCGGCGTCATCCCAGGTGTCATGCTGGTATTGCCCACTATCACCGGCCAGATCACGCACCAACACCCCCACGGCAAACTCCTGGGTGGTGTCTATCACCGGTCGTTCAAAATTGAGCGCATGGATAAATTGCGGCGTGGCGTGGCACTGGTCAGTAGGGCCAACGGCATATCCCTCCGGTAGTACAGCCTCTGTTTCCTTCGCGCCACAAGCTGCTATAAACCAGACCAACGTCAGACACACAGCCAGTCTGCAAATAGGAAGACTCGTCGGAATGGCATTTTGTATCAACGATAGGATTGTTTCAAAGGAAAGCGGCAGCTTTTTCATGGATAAATCTCCCTGCGTTTCAGGGAATAGGGGCGAAAAACAGCCCGGCATAACAGGGCCAGGAACGGGCAACGGGGACGCCATTTTCAATGACGGTATCGGCCCAGCAATACTCCTGGCCAGGGGTGGCGTCGTTTTGTAATTCGGGCACAAACCAGAGAACCAGGTCTTGCGCAGCGGTGGGTTCGGGCGGGGTAATGAACTGCTCCGGCCCCTGCTGGTAATCGGTATTGCAGCAGGAACCCAGGCTGGGCAGGTCGGTTTTGCCTTCGTCATGGCTGGCGCTGGTGCGTACCAGATAAAGGTAGGCCGGGTCGCCCCATTGGCTGCGGAGGGGTTGGATGGCAAAACCACGGCCGTCCGCCCCCGTCAGTTGGAATTGTGCGCCCTCTGGCGTGGCCGGGGTGGTCTCGTCAATCAACTGCCAGCCTTCGGCCGTCCAGGGCTGCCAGCTTTGACCGTCCCAGGCGGCAAAGGTATCGGCCATACCCTCACCGCTGCCGGCCACATCTAGCCGTAGCACGGGCCGGTACGTGCCATCGTCGCCACAGCCCCGGCCATGATTGACCGCCAGGACGCGAAAACGGCCGTCCGCATAAAACTCATACCGCTGTTCATACCGGTAATTACAGGGGACGGGCCAATCCGGGCTGCGGAAATCTTGTACCAGAGCAAAACCAACGGCCGTGCCATTTTCCACCATCTCCACCACCTGTGGCCCATCAAAGGCCAGCACCGTCGCCGCGCTAAAAATGGGGCAGCCAATGGCGTCGTTGTAACCAAACCCATCTTGCCGTGAATAGCTGACGTGCCAGTCTACCAGGGTGGCGCTGTGCAGTACCGGGCGTCCCTGGTAAGCCACATCCGTCAACTTCAGGCCGTCAGAACCGGTGAGGATGAATTCCATTGTCCAGTCACCCTGCGTGAGCGTCTGGCTTTGGCGGCAGTAGTTTTCGTAGACGATCTCGTTTTGCAGGCTGCGTTCGGTGACAGCAGATGGCGTACCGCTAGTGCCCAACTCCGTCCAGCGAATGCCCACCAGCCGCTCATCCGTCAAATCCACAATGGCCCATAACGCCTGGTCGCCCAGGAGAAAGGTGGGGGCCACACATAAGTGCTGTGACCGCTCACACTGGCTGCCGTTGAGGGCGGTTTTGACGTTGGGCATCACGGCATCGGCCTCAACCCCGCCCAGGGCGGCGATTACCTCCGGGGCGTGGCGGGCGATCTGCACCGCCAGGTCGGCCAGGGCGGGCGGAATTTCCGGCTGCACGTTGTCCAGATGGGCGATGGAGACCACCTGGACAACGGCCGTGTCCACCAGCGCCACCGTCGTTGTGTTCAGGGCATAGTTATATAGTTCCACCCGATAGCAGTGGCCGGGGGTACAGGTGGTGTTGGCAGGTTGGTCGGAGGGGAGAGACGGCCGTACTGCCATCATCTCGGAGCGGAGCGGAGCGCCGGTGGTAAAGTCGGCCGTATATGCCAGAAAATCCGTGTTTTGCAGCGCCAGCGTTTGCGCCTGCGCCGCTTCGCCATCCAGCCCGGCCAGTGTGAGTACGGGCGGGCTGGCTTGCAGCGCCGCGGCTACCACCGCGCGGCGGGTGGCTAAGGCCGGGATTTGCGCTGCCAGCGCCGCCGGGTTCATGGGCGCAGCCAGCAGGTTTTGGCGGGTAGGGGTGGGGTCAACGGCCGTTGGTTGGCAGGCGACCAGGAGGAGGAGAATCCACAGAACAAAGGACCGGACAGGTCTGGTGGGCGCGCCTGGGGATAAAATCCCCAGGCTGATATGGA
Organism: uncultured Chloroflexota bacterium; assembly: GCA_900696625.1. Classification (GTDB taxonomy): domain Bacteria; phylum Chloroflexota; class Anaerolineae; order Promineifilales; family Promineifilaceae; genus CAADGU01. The sequence continues at coordinate 6,957 of CAADGU010000247.1, forward strand.
AAACGCGCTGAAGCGCGTTAGAAAGCACCTCAATCACCTCATTACCCCTTCACCCGCTCACCCGCTCACCTTATCAAGCCGGCGGCGCCGTTGGTGGAGCGATGGTGGGCAATGTTTTTTTGAGAGGCGACGGCCGTTTCCTGATGCGCGCCTGGGTGTGCAAGGCCACACCGAGTACCTCGCTCATGCGGCTGACAAAAACAAAGTTCAAATCCTGGCGCAGCTTTTTAGGGATGTTTTCCAGGTCGGATTCATTTTTCTGGGGCAGGATGAAGGTTTTGATTCCGGCACGGCGGGCGGCCAACGCCTTTTCGCGCACGCCGCCCACCGGCAGCACCCGGCCCCGCAGCGTAATCTCCCCGGTCATACTCACCTCGCGGTAGATGGGGCGGTCGGTGAAGGCGGAGATAATGGCCGTAGCCAGGGCCACACCCGCCGAAGGGCCATCTTTGGGCACGGCCCCTTCGGGCACGTGCAAGTGGATGTCCGTCTCTTCAAAGCGTTTGGGGTCTACACCCAGCGCCTCGGCCATGCTGCGGGCATACGTCAGGGCAGCCTGGGCGCTTTCCTGCATCACCTCGCCCAACTGCCCGGTAAGCTGCATCCCCCCCTTGCCGGGCATGAGATTCACTTCAATGAACATGATGTCGCCGCCAACGGCCGTCCACGCTGCCCCCGTGGCTACCCCCACCTGGTC
>CAADGU010000248.1 GCA_900696625.1 uncultured Chloroflexota bacterium
AGTGGATATACCAGGGGTTTTGAGAAGCCAGGACCTGTCAGGTTTTAAGAAACCTGACAGGTCCTGGCTTCTCTGGTTTTGCCTGACGGCTCATCCGCCTGGGCGCCAATGACCAATCTTCCGCTGCCGTGCTGCAACGCAATCTGCGCCGCATTGTGACCCATACCATCTCCAATCCCCTCATTCTTGTATGAACGTAAACCTGCTCACCATCGGTCTGTTTGCGGGCACGGCCGTACTCTATACCCTCTTCATCCCTGGCCGATGGCGGGGCTGGTTTTTGTTTGGCAGCAGTGTCCTCGCCATTTACTGGCTGCAAACCTTTACGCCGCTGCGTTTTGCCGATTACCTGCTGCAAACGCTCACCATTTTGCTGACGGTGCTGACGTGGTGGGTGACCAGACCATTTGCTCAGGCTGGTCTTCAGACCGTGCCGGAAAACGTGGCACGGTCTGAAGACCGGCCACAGCCAGGGGTGGGCAAGGGCACAAGGGAAGATTGGATCACTTTGTTGGTGTTGTTTGGGTTGATTTTGCTGGTGGCGGGCAACCGGTATGTGGCCGCTGCATGGCGTTTTACACCCTCCAGGCCACCGGCCATGTTGTGGGTACTCATAGGGCTGGTGGCTGTTGCCGGGGTGTGGGCGATTTTGTGGCGCTGGCTGCGGCGGCTGGAGCAGCGGGCGGTATGCACGGCCGTCATCCTGCTCATCGTCATCATTTTTGTCTGGCTCAAAACGCCGGCGCTGGCTACGGCTACGGCCGTTGCCTGGCGTTCCCTCACCGGCCAACAGGTGGCGCTGGCGGCCCCCTCCGATCTGGTCTGGCTTGGTTTCTCCTACGTAGCCTTTCGCCTCATCCACACCTTGCGTGAGCGGCAAACCGGGCAACTACCGCCGGTCTCGCTGCGCGAATTTATCACCTACGTCCTCTTTTTCCCCAGCTACACCGCCGGCCCCATTGACCGCGTGGAGCGGTTTGTGGCCGACCTGCGGCAAGAGGAAAAGACGTATACCATGATGCGTAATCCGTATTCCGTAAATCGTGATCCGTCACGCATCACGCATCACGCATCACGCATCACGGATTACGGCCCACGCTACTGGAACGGCAGCGCCCGCATCCTCACCGGCCTGTTCAAGAAATTTGTGATCGCCGATACGCTGGCGCTGGGGATGTCGTTAACGGCCGTCAATGCCTCCCAGGCCACCTCCACGTTCTGGTTATGGGTGCTGCTGTATGGGTATGCGCTGCGCCTCTATTTTGACTTTGGTGGGTATACCGATATTGCCATTGGCATTGGCATCCTGTTTGGGGTGAAACTGCCGGAGAATTTTAGACGGCCGTACCTGGCCACCAACATCACCGCCTTCTGGCAGCGCTGGCACATGAGCCTCAGCGATTGGGCGCGTTTTTACATTTTTAGCCCACTGTCCCGGTCATTGCTGCGCCGCAAGCGACGGCCGTCCGGTGCTGCACCGGCCAACGCCATTATCCTGCTCACCGCTCACCTGAGTACCATGACCGTCATTGGCCTGTGGCATGGCATCACGATGAACTTTTTCATCTGGGGGTTGTGGCAGGGAGCAGCCCTGTTTGTCCACAAGCAGTGGAGCGACCGCCGCCGCCGGTGGTATCGGGGGTTGGGTGAGAAACCCTGGCAGAAACGGATGTGGACGGCCGTGACCTGGTTTCTCACCTTCCAATACGTTACCCTCGGCTGGGTCTGGTTTGCCCTGCCCACGCCGCAGTTGGCGCTGGAGACGTTCGCCAAATTGTTTGGCCTGAGGTAAACGCTCAGGCGCTACGGGATTTCGTGGGTTCCGACGTGACGCGTGATGCGTGACCGGAGAAACCTCACGCCTCACGCATCACACGTCACCCATCACGCATCATCCCTCGCTGGTCATAATCATCAGCGGTTTCATCTCAAAGCTCTTATACTGCGGGCAGAGCCGTTCGGTATTGTAGAACTCCTTGACTTTGACCACTTTTTTGGTGTTGGTCACGACGGTGATGGGCACATTGTCATAACGGCCGTTCTTCAGCACCACCAGACGGCCGTCTAGCTTGTTCAAAATCAGGTCCAACGCCAGATTGCCATAGGCCATAGGCACAATCGAGTCAATGGCGTCCGGATCGCCGCCGCGCACCAGATAACCCAGCTTCTGGTTGATAACGTTAATGCGTTTGCCGTTGTTATATTTGGGTGAAAGCTCCTTCAACTTGGCCGATACCATGTCGCCGATACCACCCAATTTGGCATGGCCGTAGGCATCTTTCTCCGCTTCCCGAAACACCATTTCACCCCCGGCAAAGGTCGCCCCTTCCGACACCAACACCACCGAGTAACGGCTGGGATTCTTAAACCGATCCTCCGCCAGCAGCCGCGTCAACAAGTCCACATCAAATGGGTACTCTGGAATCACGCAGCGGTTGGCCGCCCCGGCCATTGTCGGCAGCATGGCGGTGAAACCGGCATAGCGGCCAAACACCTCCAGCACCAGGAAACGCTCGTGTGAACCGGCCGAGGTGCGCAGGTTGTTGGTCATCTGGATTGTGCGGGTGACGCAGGTGCTAAAGCCGATGCAATAATCAGTGCCAGGCACGTCGTTGTCCATCGTCTTGGGGATAGCGACCACTTTCACACCTTCCTGATACAGGCGCACGCCATAGCTCAACGTGTCATCGCCGCCGATGGGGATGAGGTAATCTACGCCCAAGAATTCCAGATTTTTGATCACCTCTGCCGTCAGATCATTGGAATCTTCATTGTACGTGTCGCGCAGATGCTCTGGCAGGTCTGACCGGCGCATGTGGCTGGGGCGGGTGCGGGAGCTATGTAGAAAAGTGCCCCCGGTACGGCCGGCCCGGTTGACAATCTCTTCGGTCAAAATTTGATAACACAAGCTATTGTCTGCTTTGGGGTCGCGCATCATTTCGGTGATGCCGGCCCAGCCCCGCCGCAAACCAATCACCTTATACCCTTCACGCAGGGCGCGAATGGTGACGGCACGGATGGCCGGATTCAACCCCGGCACGTCACCGCCGCCGGTGAGTATGCCGATAACGCCTTTGGTTTTTAGTACATTTGCCATGGGAATCAAACTCCTTCGATGTAGCGCGATTTGGCAAATCGCGTTATGGATTGTTTTTATCTATGTGGGCAGTTGCCCAATTTGTACCTTGTGGAATTATAGACTAACTTAAGGGCGACGCACCTCTGAGGTGCGTCGCCCTTAAGAGCGGAATGTGTTTGGTACTGGTGGTAGGGGGTGCCCCGGTGTGGTAGATAATTATTCATGCGGTTATCACCTGTATTTTGAGGTGCGACGGAATGGCGTGTTTGTTAATCCTTACGGTTAAGTAGGCGTGATTGCACCAAGCGGTACTCCAACCCCATTGGTGGACCCACGGGCTGCCCATCAAAATGGGACAACAAGCCACAATCTTTGGGAAACGCCGCCGACTATTTCTTCCAACCAGTACCAGGCTGATGGTGCTGTGTTGAATGAACCGGCAGCCCCAACGCCATATATTCTTTGTTGCATAGTTGAAACATCATGTTTATCTTTAATGCAATTACACGGAGGTGGAATGGCTTATCTGGAATGGTTGCGAGCGCGGGTGGGGACGCGCAAGGTTTTGTTGGTGTATACGAGTGTGTGTGTGATGGATGGGTACGGCCGTGTCCTCTGGCAGCACCGCACCGATTTTGATACCTGGGGGCTGCCGGGTGGGGTGTTGGAATTGGACGAAACCCTGCCCGCCTGCGCCGTGCGTGAGGTGTATGAGGAAACGGGGCTGCACGTCACGCCCACGCGCGTGGTGGGCGTTTACTCTTCGCCCGATTTTGACGTGACCTACCCCAACGGCGATCAGGCGCAGCAGGTCTCCTTTTGCTTCGCCTGCCGCGTAGACGGCGGCACGTTGCAGGCCGATGGGCACGAGGGGTATGCCCTGCAATGGCTGCCGGCGACGGAATGTCCTCCCACGCAGCCCTGGTACCGGGCCATGCTGGCCGACTATGCTGCCAACCAGCCCTTCGCCTCGTTTGATCGCGGCGCGCCGGGCCAAAACCGCGCCAGCGCGCCCTATTACCAATTCCTGCGCCCGTACATTGGGCAGGCGCCGTACATCATGGCCGGCACGGCCGCGTTCATTCAGAATGAGGCCGGGCATATCCTCTTGCAGCAGCGGCGGGATAATGGGCTGTGGTGTTTTCCCGGCGGCGGCGTGGAATTGGGGGAGCGGGTAGACCAGGCGATGATCCAGGAGGTGTGGGAAGAAACGGGCTTGCAGGTGCAGCCCAGCCGCGTCATCGGCGTCTATTCAGACCCGGTAGACTGGATCACCTACCCGAATGGCGACCAGGTGAAAATCGCCCGCACCTTTTTTGCCTGCCGTATCACCGGCGGCCGTTTGCAGGCCGATGCCGTTGAATCACTAGACGCCCGTTTTTTCCCGCCGGACGAACTGCCAGAGATGATTGCGCCACACGGCCGTGCCCTGCAAGACGCGCTGGCTAATCACCCCTACACTGTTTTTTGACCGTGATCCGTGACGTGTGACGAGTGATGCGTGAGGGGATGCCACCCCTCACTCGTCACTCGTCACTCGTCACACGTCACGCGCCACTTGTCACTCGTCACGCCCCCCGAATGTAAGTATAAAGATATGCTTTTTGGCACTGGCGTTCGACCTGCCGACGGATTACCCTGTAGAAAGGCAGATTAGACCTTTTTCCGGTTCGGTAGAGGTCTTTACGCCTACCGGACTGGTCTGGAGTGTGTCCGATGCAGGGCGCAAACAAATTTTTATTTGGCATTGTGTTTGGCGTCGTTTTGCTGGTGATTGTGGCTTTTTCGGTGGTGCTGCTGCGGCCGGAACCGGCTTATCAGGATGACGGCACACCGGATGGGGCCGCACATAATTATTTGCTGGCGCTGCAACAGGGGGATTTTGAACGCGCCTACCAGTACATCCCCTCTGCATTCAAATACCCCACTGACGCTGGTGATATGGCCGATGATGCTCGCCAAAACACGTGGCTCTTTGAGACGGGCGGCGATTATGCCCTGGCGATGGAGTCGGTAAACCAGAAAAGTGCGGATGAGGCCACCGTTACCGTGCGCAAAACCACCTTTTATAACGAGGGGCTGTTTGGCAGCTACGAAGATTCGCGCACTTTCACCATGCAAATGACGCGAGAAGAAGGAGCATGGAAAGTGAACGAGGCTGACCTGTATTGGTCCAACTGCTGGGGGACGAGCCGGGAGTATTGGTGCCGTTGATGGTTTGTAAGTCGTCACTTCAGTGACGAAGGAGGGCGATAAATCGCCACCTACGAACGAAACGAGAGGAGCGTGTAACATGGCAAATATACGACGGGTTTATATGTTTGTGGTCACGGCCGTTAGCCTGAATGCGGTGGCCTGGGCGGTGATTGCCCTGCTGCGTAATTTGCTGACGCCGGCCTTGAATCCTTTGCGGAGCAACATCTCTTACCGCACAGAAGTGATTGCCATGCAATTGGCGGTGATCATCATTGGCCTGCCCATCTATCTGGCGCATTGGCTGTGGGCGGAACGGCTGGCCCGCCGGGATGAGGCAGAGCATGGCGCGCTGCTGCGGCGCGTGTATCTGTATGGCATGATGGCCGTTTTTGCCATCCCCATTTTCGTCAATGCGCTGAGTTTTATGCAATCCGGACTGCGGCTGATCATGGGGGTGGCGCGGCAAATCCCCTCCTGGAGTATGGAACTGCCGGACAGGGCGAATCTGGTGTACACGGCCGTAGCCCTCATCGTCCTGGCTGTGTTATGGGCTTACCATCACTGGGTGACGGTAGTAGACCGCAGCCAGGTGGCCGAGACCAATGATCTTGCCGCCATTCACCGGCTGTATGTGTACCTGTTTACCTTTGTCTCGCTGCTGCTGCTGAGCCTGGGCGTCGGTGGGGTGCTGCGCTGGTTGTTATTCCAATTCAGCGGCGACCGGATAGCCGCCAATGAAGAATCGCTGGCTATCACCCTGAGCGCGCTGCTGGTGGGGGCAGTCGCCTGGCTTTATTTCTGGCGCAAAGCCGAGGGTATGTTTACCTTTGGCGGCGCGCGGGAACAGGCGTCGGCGCTGCGCAAGTTTTACCTGTATCTGGTCATTTTCCTGGCGGCGTTGGGCACGGTGTCGGCGCTGACCGTCCTGCTGTCCGGGCTGTTCCGGCAGTTGTTGGATGTAGCCACACCGGGCAGCATTTTTAATGTGTTGAGCGTGTTGGTGGTCACGGCCGTACTCTGGGCTTACCACTTTTTTGTGCTGCGGCAAGATACGCGGCTCATCCCGGAAGTGGCGGCGCAGGCGGAAGTGCGGCGGCTGTACTGGTACCTCATCGCCGGTATTGGTCTGCTGGCACTGCTGATTGGGGTGGGTGGCGACATTAGCGTGTTGATCCGGTCGAGCGGCCAGTTCATCAGCCATACGCTGCGAGAACAGACGGCCTGGTTCACGGCCGTGCTCATTGCCGGGCTGTTTGTCTGGCTCATCCCCTGGCGCAACATTCAAACCGAAGTGGGCGCCCCTGGCGAAAGTGGCGAGGCGGGGCGACATTCCATCGTGCGCCGGTTATACCTTTACTTCTACCTGCTGCTGGCGACGCTGACCTTTTTAGGCAGCAGCGTTTACGCCGTGTCGCAAATCATTTACCTGCTGTTGGGTGGGCGCACGGCCGTGAATCTGGCAGCGGATATGGCCCAGGCAGTGTCTTATGCCCTGCTGGCGGTCGTCGTCTGGCTCTATCATGGACGGCTGCTGCGGCTGGACAATGCCGCCTTCAAACAGGCGGAAGCGCGGCAGGCGCAAACGGTGCATGTGGCGGTGGTGGATGACGCCGACGGCCGTTTTGCCGAACGGCTGATTCACGATTTGCATGAAGCATTACCAACGGTGGTGTTGCACCCCATTGGCCTGACGCCCCAGGCCAACGAAACGCTGCATACGGCCGATGAGCCGCTGCCGGCGCAAGAGGCATTGGCGACTGCCCAAATCATCGTCGGCCCCTGGACAATGGCCACACCCTATGTGGTACACGGCGAGACGGACATGGAGATGCTGGCAGCGGTTTCGGCCAGCCCCGGCCACAAGCTGCTCATCCCCACGCCGGAACCGGGTTGGGATTGGGCCGGGGTGGGGCGGTGGGAGATGGACACGGCCGTGCGGCAAACCATCCGCGCCATCAAACAACTGATTGCCGGGCAGGTCGTCAAGAGCAAAAGCGGCCCCAGTCTGGGCACAATCATTGGTGTAGTTGTGTTCATTTTTATCCTGATGAACCTGCTGCCCATGCTGTTCATGCTGCCACAGCTTTTGTTTTAAGTTGGTAGTAGCACGGGCATCCCTGCCCGTGCTACATTGGCAAAATTGCGCATAATCTGAGATGATAGGCGCATCACCTGATTAAACTCATCAATTCGGAGGATGGCGATGCGCCTTGAATCTTTAAACTGCCCTAACTGTCATGCCCCATTAGACTATTCGCCAGGCCAGACGCTTTGCATCTGCCTGTATTGCAATTCCACCATTCGCATCCACCACGATACACCCCAACCGGAAGCAACGGCCGATACGACAGCCAGCGAGCGTGACATGGCCGAGATCAAAGAACTGGTGCTGGCGGGGCAAGCGGCGACGGCCGTGCAGCGTTACCAACAAATCGCCCGTTGCAGCCAGAGCGAAGCGCAGGCAGCCATCACCACCCTGAGTAACCAGATTTCCTTTAGCACGTTACGGCAGCAGCAGCTTTCACGGGGCGGTTTGATATTTTTTGTGATTTTGCTGGTGGGGTTAGCCTGGGCGCTGGTGGCCGGTTTGGCGGGGCAGTTGCACCCGGTCATTGCCATCGTCCTTACCGCCTTTGCCTTGTTGTACATCGCCCTGTTTGGCAAGGGATTTCTGGTCAGTTTGCGTTATTTGCGGGCGGCCAATGGGGTGGCGACGGTGCAGCATTTTACGCGCATCAGCAGCAGCCAGACGGGCCGCCGCACTTTTCACATTTTCCGCATCATCGTGGAAGTACAGCCGGAGACGGGCAGCCCCTTCCAAACGGAAATGCTGCTGCCGGTACGCGACCGGAGTGTGGACAAACTGCACCAGGGAACCCGATTCGGCGTCAAGTTCCTGCCGGGGGATGAAAACAGCGTCATTTTCAATAAACTATTAGCAGAATAGAAAGGGACATATTGCATAATGGAGTACATTTGGGAAAATGACTATGCCAGATTTTGAATTATCGTCACATGCTAAAGATATGCTCCGGGAACGAAAGATTGCGGAAGAGTGGGTTTGGCGTGTGGTAGAAGCCCCGGTCAGCAAGAAGAAGGGCAAAGATGGTAATATGCACTATACTAAACCGATCAAAGAAAGAGATGGACGTATTTTGCATGTTGTTATCAATCCTGACCTGGTTCCTCAGCGTATTGTGACTGTATTTTTTGATCGGAGATTGAAAAACAGGTAATAATTATGAAACTAAAAATTGATAAAGAAAGTGATGCGCTTTATTTTCGACTTGATGATGATGAAATCGTTGAATCTGAGGAAGTCGAGCCTGGCATCATATTGGATTTTGACGAGAGTGGCCGGGTTGTGGGCATAGAAATCTTGTCATTAAGCACTCGTTTTGCACCGGAGAAATTGCGGGTTATGCAGTTTGAAACGGCATAGCCCGCCTGAGTTTTAGGAAGTGGTGACTAAAAAAGCCAGTTCGGTGGCAAACTCGAAGCGGGTGATGTGCCAGTCACGGCCCGAAGCTGCTTTGGGGGTGCCGTTTACCAAATCCCAAAATTGTGCTTCATAGTTTTCCATCATGCCTTTGCCACGCCCGCCCAGGCTTTGCGCCGGGTAAGAGATGAGCAAATGGCGCGCCTGGATGCTGCCGAGCAAACGGGCCGCTGCGCCGGATTCCGCCTGTTCCAGGCAGGGCAGCGCCTTGAGGATGAGGGCCAGGTCGGCCGGTTCGGCCGGCGGCTGGCTTAGGATGTCCTGGTGATGGACACGGCCCGAAACCGCTCCGGTTTCGCCGTTGATCCCCACCAACCCCAAGTATGCCTGCAAAAACGCCAGCATATCCCCGTAAATGTCGTAAGCGTGGTAAACCACGTCGGCCGCTAAGGGCATCCAGGGAATGGCAAGTGGATTCAGGCCACAGGCCACATCCACCACCGACCGGATGGGCGGCAAACCGGCCAACGTAGTAGCGTAAAATTCGTCGAGGATGGGCAGCCGTTCACGGGTGGAAGCGTGCAGGCGCATCAAGTCACGGCAGATCTGGCGGCGAGTTTCCTCGTCTGCGGCGGTTTGCAGTCTGGCGAGTGCTTTGGGGTAATCTACGGCCGTGTCCCAATACGCCCCACCTACCTGATGCAGCTTATTCTTCGTCCCCTTCACCGCTTCCTTGAAACTGCGCCGTTTAGCCAGCTCCGCCGCCCCCATGCGCCGGATGAGGTCAGGGGCAATGGCGCGATATTTAGGGGATTGGGTCACGGCCGTGAGCAGTTCTTCAAGAGGCTCATTCATAGTGTCAGGTAGTGTCAGGTAGTGTCATGAAGTTTTCGCCACTCCTTTAAGACTACAACGGATAGAGGAATAAGCGGATAAATTTCCAGAGAAAAATCCGTTCAATTCTTTATCCGCTGTAGTCATGGCGAAAAAGTAAAGACATTGCCTATTGTCGCGTTTTCAACGCAGAGGTTTTTCTCCGCGCCTCCGCATCTCTGCGTGAAAGGGTTCAACGCAAACTCTCCATGAGTTGGGTCATAAAACGCAAGTTGTGCATGGTGGCCAGGCGGGGGTAGAGGCTATCGTTGAGTTTGTGGAGATGGTGCAGGTAGCCCAAGGAGTAACGGCCGCAGGTGGGACA
>CAADGU010000249.1 GCA_900696625.1 uncultured Chloroflexota bacterium
TCACTCGTCACTCGTCACTCGTCACTCGTCACTCGTCACCCATCACGCATCACGGGTAACGGATGACCGGCTTCTACCCTGATCTAAATCACTTGACACACCAGACAGAATCGTAGACACTCCTGTCAAGTGGGCAGTCACGCCCACAGAATCCCACTTTGAAAACGGAGTACAAGTTAAAATGAAAGAGAACCTGAACCCATTTGCAATTGCGCAGGCTCAGTTAGATGAAGCTGCGGCAGTTTTACAACTCGACCCCGACATGCACGCTTTTTTGCGGGAACCGATGCGGGAATTCCATTTCACCATCCCGGTGCGCATGGACGACGGCCGTACCCAGACCTTCAAAGGTTTCCGTGTGCAGTACAATGACGCCCGCGGCCCGGCCAAAGGCGGCATCCGCTTCCACCCGGACGAGACCATAGACACCGTGCGGGCGTTGGCGGCGTGGATGACCTGGAAAACGGCCGTGTCTGACATCCCCCTCGGCGGTGGCAAGGGCGGCGTCATCTGCAACCCGCGCGAACTTTCCCAGGGCGAACTGGAACGGCTCAGCCGCGGCTACATGCGCAACATCGCCCGCCACATCGGCATCACCCAGGATGTGCCCGCCCCCGACGTAAACACCAATCCCCAAATTATGGCCTGGATGTTGGATGAATATGAAACCTTGATGGGCTGGCACGAACCTGGCGTCATCACCGGCAAACCGCTGCCATTAGGTGGCTCGCAGGGGCGCACCCCGGCTACGGCATTGGGTGGCCTGTTCACCATCCGCGAAGCGGCCAGAGTGAAGGGCATGACCCTGAACGACACCACCTGCGCCATTCAAGGCTACGGCAACGTGGGCGGCAACGCCCACCAACTGGCGGCCCAGTTTGGCCTGAAAGTGGTCGCCGTCAGCGACGAATTTGGCGCGATTTACAATGCACATGGTCTCGACCCCAAAGTTGTTAGCGAGCATGTACGCCGTACCGGCAAAGTGATCAACTGCCCGGAAACCGAAGAAATCAGCAATAGCGAACTGCTGGAACTGCCGGTGGAAATCCTCATTCCGGCGGCCATCGAAAACCAGCTAACCGGTCAGAACGCCGACCGCGTCAAGGCCAAAATCGTGGCCGAACTGGCGAACGGCCCCACCACGCCGGAGGCGGACAACATCCTCAATGACAAGGGCGTCTACATCATCCCCGACTTTTTGTGCAATGCCGGCGGCGTCATTGTCTCTTACTTTGAGATGGTGCAGAACGGCTACCAGTTCTATTGGGATGAGGGGATGGTCACAGAACGGCTAGACCGGAAGATCACAACCGCTTTCCAGGCCGTAGACGCCATGTCCCTGTCCAAGAAGGTGGACACTCGTGTGGCAGCTTACCTGGTGGCGGTTGACCGGGTAGCGGAAGCCGTGCGGCTGCGCGGTTGGGTGTAGGAAGTAAAAGAAAAGGGGGCATGCCCCCTTTTCTTTTACTTGCTCAAATATCTATCAAACCAGCGTTTGATGTGGTGCAGGCGTTGGATGCGGCGGTCGGTACGGCCGTCACGACTTAACCCGTGTGACTCCTCAGGAAATAGCACCAATTCCGCATCCACGCCCAACCGTTTGAGCGCCACAAACACTTGTTCCCCTTGTTCCTGGTCACAGCGGAAATCGGCTTCGCTGTGGATGACCAGGGTGGGGGTGCGCGCCTTGCCGATGAAGCTGATGGGGGATTGCTGCCAGTAGCCAGCCAGGTCATCCCAGGGTTGGGAGCCTGCGCCAATTAGATATTCCGTCATCCAGTTCAAGTCTGATGAACCGTAGAAACTGAGTAAATTGCTGACCACACGCTGGGCAACGGCTGCTTTGAAGCGGTGGGTCTTGCCGATGATGAGGGTGGTCATATAGCCGCCATAGCTGCCGCCGGTAACACCCATGCGCTGCGCGTCCACGTAGGGCAGCGCGGCCACGTAATCGGCCCAGGCCATCATGTCGGCGTAATCTACTGTGCCCCAACGGTTGGCAATGGCGGCGGCGTGGGCGTCGCCGTACCCCTGGCTGCCGCGTGGATTGCTAAAGGCCACCACATACCCACCGGCGGCCAAAAAGTGAAATTCGTGCATAAAGACACGGCCGTACTGCGTCATTGGCCCCCCGTGAATTTCGATAATGGCCGGGTATTGCCGGGCCTGGTCAAAATCGGGCGGCGTCAAAACCCAACCATGCAGTTCATTACCATCGGGGCCATCAAACCATACCTCTTCTAGCTGCCCCCAGTTGATTTCGGCAAAAAGTTCCTGGTTAAAGTGGGTCAGTGGGGTGGCGTCTGGCTCATGCAGGCGGCGCTGCCACACCTGCCCGGTGCTATGCTGGTCGCCCCACAGGTAGACCAGCCGGTTTTGCGCCGCGTCCAGGCTAAAGTTGCCCACCAGTCCCGGTTCATCAATGAGGCGTTCGTAGTCACCCGTTGCCACGTCAAAAGCCAGCAGCGGTTGGTTGCCCAATTCGGTGGCCTGGATGTAAATATGACGGCCGTCGGCCGACCAGGTGGGCGGTGGCTGCGGTGTGTTGCTGCCCGCGTCGGTTAGCGTAGCCAGACTCAGGTGCAGATCATGGGCAGCCGACAGATTCCGCGCCTGCCCGCCGCCAGCAGGGACGACGTACAGGCAGGTGTTTTGCCCCCAATCGCCCAAACGGGCGCGCCCCAGGTAGGCAATGGTCTGGCCGTCTGGCGAGAAGGAAGGGGAGAATTTACGGCCGTGATGCCCCGTTTCCACCGTCACCATCTCGCCGCCATCTGCCGGGATCAGGTACAGTTCCGTCTCATCCGGGTGCAGGTCGGGGTCTGGATGGTGGTTGGAAACGAAGAGGATGGCACGGCCGTCGGGCGACCAGCACGGTTCTGTTTCCTGCGTATCGCCGCTGGTTAACTGAGTCCCGGTTCCCGTGGCGGCGTCAAACGTCCAGATGTGCCACTTTTCCTGGGGCAGGTAGCCGGCGCCGTCATATTTGTAATTCAAGCTGGTAATGTGCCGCGCCACCACACCCAACTTCTTCTTTTGCTCATCTTTCTCGCGTTCGCGGGCGGCTTCGTCCTTCTGGCGGAATTGGGCCACAAACCGCGCCCCGTCTGGCGACCAGGCAAAGCTGGCGAAGCTGCCCTGAACGTTGGTGACGGGCCGGGCTTCACCGCCGCCCAAGGGGATGCTATAAATTTGCATCTGTTTTTCGTCTTTGCGGTTGGAGAGGAAGGCGATGGTTGTGCCGTCGGGCGACCAGCGCGCCTGGGAATCGGTCTGGTCGCCATAGGTGAACTGGCGGGGCGGGGTACGGCCGTCCGTCGCCGCCAGCCACAGGTTCATATACTTCTTCTCCGTTGCCCGGTCTACCCGGTTCAACCCAAAAATGACGTGTTGCCCGTCCGGTGAAATTTGCGGGTCGCTGACCAATTGCAAGTTATAGAGGTCTTCGGCCGTTAACGGCCGTTTGTTTTCCGTCATATCATTCTCCTCGTTCGTCGTTTGTACGTTTGTAGTCGGCGATTTATCGCCGTTAGCAGAGGATAACTTGCCTGCTACGAACAATGATAGCCTGTCTGGTAGAAAGGGCATAATCCGACATATCGTCTCCCTTTCACCCTGTCACCGCGCCAGCTTGTCCTCTATAATTAGCGCATGAAAACACAAACCCCCTTTGATCTACAGGCAATCCGCAGTCAGTTTCCGGCTTTGCAATTAGCGGTGAATGGGCGCACGGCCGTGTACCTGGATGGCCCCGGTGGTACGCAAGTGCCCCGGCATGTCATTGACGCCATCTCTGGCTATCTGGCGCATGGCGGCAGCAACCAGGGTGGCCCCTTTTACACCAGCCAATATACCGATGCTGTCATCGCGGCGGCGCGTCAGGTGATGATGGACTTTTACCATGCGCGGCGACCCGAAGAAATTGTCTTCGGCCAGAACATGACCAGCCTCACCTTCGCCCTTAGTCGCGCCCTGGCGCAAACCTGGCAGCCGGGGGACGAGATCGTTGTCACCCGGCTGGACCACGACGCCAACATTACGCCCTGGGTGCTGGCGGCGGCTGATCGCGGCGTGACCGTGCGCTGGCTGGATTTTGATCCGGCCGATTGCACCTTACGCCTGGATTTGCTGCCCGACCTGCTTAATGCCAGAACCCGGCTGGTGGCTGTGACCTATGCCTCGAATGCCGTTGGCAGCATCAGCGATGTGCAGCGTGTGGTGCAAATGGCGCACGAGGCGGGCGCTTTGGCTTTTGTAGATTCGGTGCATTATGCGCCGCATGGCCTGATTGACGTGCAGGCGTTGGATTGTGATTTCCTGGCGGCGTCGGTGTATAAGTTTTTTGGCGGCCATGTGGGGGCGCTCTATGGCAAGTATGAATTGTTGGATGCGTTAAAGGCGTACAAGGTACGGCCGTCTTCCCCCCAACCGCCGGGCAAGTGGGAAACGGGTACACAGAGTTTTGAAAGCCTGGCTGGCGTGACGGCGGCTGTAGAGTATATCGCCACACTTGGCGGTGATCACGGCACACGCCGGGAACGGCTGGTGCAGGCGATGGCCCATATTAAAGAGTACGAGATGGGCCTGAGCTACCGGTTTTTGGAAGGCGCCGCCAAAATCCCCGGCCTGCGGGTGTATGGCATTACCGATGTGGAAAACCTGGAACGACGCACACCCACGTTTGCCGTTAGTCTGGATGGGTATGCACCGGAAGCGGTGGCGGCCAGGTTAGGGGAGCAAAGCATTTTTGTATGGCATGGCGATTATTACGCGGTGGCGGTGATGGAGCGCCTGGGTCTGGCTGACAAGGGTGGCCTGGTGCGGATTGGTTTTGTGCATTACAACACCCATGATGAGGTGGAACAAGTTTTAGAGGCGTTGGCGGCATTGGGGTCATGACCGAAGGCGCTATATTCAGGCACACCAAAAAAGAGCCATCCCTTTCGCGGGATGGCTCTTTGTGTCATGTATGTGTTCGGTTGAATTAGCAGCCGCAGCCACAACCAGAACCGCCACAGCAATCAGATTTTTGTTGCCGGATTGACATTAGATTTACCTCCATTTGGAATTTTGTGCCTACGATATATAGATGATCATCTATGCGTCAATATATAGAAGATTGTCTATATGTCAACCCTGATCTGGCAACTTCGCGGGGATGGAAATGACAACATTAGGGCTTCGCCTCATAACGACACCCCGGACATACCGCGCGTAATCTGGAAATCCACATTACCCTGGCGGTTGACGACCGCAACCATCGCCTGTGAGAGGGTAGGCTGTAGTAAGTCAAGGATCTGATTGGTCCACGATGTATGTTTCATCAAAGGTATAAACGGCGGCCTTCGAGGAGGGTGTGGGCGAGGGTGAAAGTGGCATTTCCATAGGTCACGGCCGTGCCTACGGCCAGGGTGGAAATGGCAATGGCGCAATTGTCGCCTGCGGCCGGCAGACGTCCAATTTCGGTCAACTCGTGCATGGTTTCCTCCGCTATTTCACGCCATCATTCAGACAAAAACGCCAGATGCAACTTCACGGCCGTTGCCAGCTCAAACATTTGTCATGTTGTTTAAGGCGGGTTGATGAACTGCACCCAAAACTGGGGGAAGGTCAAGAGGGGATTGGGAATGATAAGTGGAACGATAAGTGGAACGATAGGGGAACGTTCGTTGTCTATACTGCCGCTGGTCATTCACTCTGGGAGTTGTAATGCTGGCAAAAGTTTTTGCCACAGCCACGCAACTGAACCAATTCGTACACCAAAAGGATTTTACAATGAAACACAAATCTATTCTCAAACGCAA
>CAADGU010000250.1 GCA_900696625.1 uncultured Chloroflexota bacterium
AACATGCGGTGGCCACAGCCAACGGCGTCAGCTACAGCTATGACAACAACGGCAACATGACCCTGCGCGACGCCAGCGGCACGGCCAACGACTATACCCAGAACTTCAATGTGGAAAACGAACTGGTGAGCGTGGTTAACAATGGCAACACCACCACCTTTGCCTACGATGCTTCTGGTATCCGCGTCAAAACCGTTGCCCCCAACGGTACCGTCACGGATTATCCCTTCCCCGGCTATGAAGTGGAAAGCCCCACCAGCAACCCCACCGTGCGCCTTACTTTCACCATTGCGGGACAAGCCGTAGCCCTCAAAGTCATCGGCAGCAGTACCAACACCTACTACCTCTACAACGACCATCTCGGCAGCACCAGTACCATGAGTACCACGGCCGGCGGCACAGTCAGCGGCAGCACCGCCCGCTACTACCCCTTCGGCGGCTGGCGCACCGAACCCACCGCCGGGTTAACCGACCGCGGCTTCACCGGCCACCTGCACCACAACATCGGCAACGCCCCCGATGACATTGGCCTTGTCTACATGCAGGCTCGTTGGTATTTGCCTGGCGTGGGCAGGTTCATCAGCGCGGATAGCATAATTCCCAACCCCGCCAACCCCCAAAGCTATAACCGCTACAGCTACGTCCTCAACCGCGCCCTCAACTTCACCGACCCCACCGGCCACAAAGAATGTGACCTTGAGACGGGTGACTGCAATGTTGGCGGCCCTTACAAGCCTCCGCCAGCGCCACGCCAGGTCACAAAACTATGGATTGATCCAAAAAATGTCACTGCTATTCAATTGTATGGAAACACCGAGGCTGCATTTTTGGGCAAGATTGGTGACAGTAGCTACGCCTACAGTCAGGGTTTTCACGGTGGGCTTGATTTACTGGCTGCCCCTGGCACGGAAGTGGTCGCAGGAATTAAAGGGACCGTTGTATGGGTTGAAGATGGAGCATACAGGCCAAATTATATAGTTATCAAGATCGCCCCTGAAACTTACATAGTGTTGGGTCATTTAGGTGATGTAAAGGTAAAGGTGGACGATGTTGTCACCTCAGCTACGGTGGTCGGTACCGTAGGTGACAGAGCAGATGTAGACCACCTCCATGTTGAGTTCTGGACGGGACCCGGCGATAGTATCCGGCCCAGAACGATCGAAGTGCCATATCAATATATGTCACCCGAAGTCAAAGCGCAATTTCTAGCGTTAAGGCAAAACATGAGTGAATATGATGACCGTATCACATTTCATAATCGTTCTGATGGGATGTGGTCGACAATTTACGATCAACCTGCCTTGATTTACAACGGCAGCAATCTGAATGAAGATTAGCCCGGTTATGTGAACACCTGATCAAAATCACATTGGGAGAAAGAGACATGCGAAATTGTTTATATATCCTACTCTTGCTCATAGGAATTGGTCTTGTTGCTTGTACGGTAACAGAAGTCAATGAACCTGCTCAACAGGAAGAATCCGCAACGATTGTTGCTACACGCTCATTGCTATCCCCAACAGCATTTCCATCGCCGTCACCGATGCCAACAAAGTCGGCTACAGCAACCGTAACCCCTGAACCGACCATGACGGCTATACCTGAGATAACATCTGCTGCTTTAGAAACAATAAGCACAAATCAAGCTGCCACACCAATACTGGTAGCTACCATGAAACCAGACCCTTACCGCCGATCTTTTCTGCCTGAGAATGTCTGGTGGTCGGAAGACAGCCAGGTACTTTACTATCAAGACATTGAAACGCAGGAAGCGTGGGCTTATGACCTGTCCACAGGAGTATCCAGCCCAATCGCCTATGTACCACGCTCATTACGTGAATTAGAGCCACAGCTACAAGCAACATTACCAGAAAACGCATCTGTTGTGAGTCTGTCACCTGATCATCGTTATATGCTTTACCGCCTACCTCTAGCGGAACCAGTTCGTATTCCCGATAGTCCGTCTGAAAATCCCACTTCCACACCCCAATTTCAACTGTCTAATGAGTATACGGCTGAACTCTGGCTGCACAAAGAAGGGCAAGATTTTAACCTAGGACTGGTGGATGATTGTTTTGCGCTGCTGTTCTCACCGTTATGGTCAGAGAATGAGAACGTCGTCATCGTCAATACGAGAGGAACACCTGAGATAGCCTGTTTACACCATGTTTGGTTAATTGACCTGGAAACACTATCAATTGGCCCACTGTATCTTCCCTTTACGGAAGATTATAGCGTCCTTGATCTATCGGCAAATGGCGATGCTTTCTTGATTCGCTCATTCACAGATCGTCTGAACTACCTGTACAATTCAACAACAAACGCACAATGGAGTATACCTGTTGACGACACTGACCGTATGGCACTGGTTGAAGCAGGGCAATCCCCTTATTGTTTGGTGTTTGAATTAGAGTTCTCAGAAGAAATTTTGCGTGATCATGTATGGTATTGTGAGCCAATAACAGGCGAGATTACATTTTTGAGTACAATTGAGGGAGAGGTCAGTCAAGGGGTTGTCTCACCGGACCAAAAGTTTATTGCTTTCGTGGTAGATAATGATTTCCTTCCTGGGATTGTCTATGAAGATGTTACGCCGGGCATTTGGTTATTGGCTCTACCTTAAAACAGGTCCTGCTCCGGCGCGGTCTTCTTGAACGGCTGGGGCCGATTTTCCAACCGTACCGCCTTGCTGCGGTGAAGTCTTGCGGGTTTGGTGTGGCCGGTGTTCCACACCGCGCCACGTGTGTTTGCCGGTCACCAGCCTGTTTGCCGTGCATTTCGGCACGGCTTTTGGCGGTTTCCCCGGTATGGCGGTTTTATGAATTCCCGCGATACGGTCGACGATTACACCCACACCTTCAACGTGGAGAACGAACTGGTGCGCGTGAGCAACAACGGCCGTACCATCACCAAATTTGTCTGACCCAGGCGGCAGCGGATGGGGGAAGCGAATAAGCGGATGAGGGACGACAGCGAATTGACATGGGGAGTGAATGTGGGGGTACGGCCGTCAACAGTGACGGCCGTGTTTTTTTGTGGGGGGGTACGGCCCGTTGGCGGGTTTTTCCTGGCGGAGGGGGGGAATGGGGGGGGACGGCCGTCGGAGGGGAAGGCCGTGTTTTTTTGTGGTGGGGGTACGGCCGTTGGCCGGTTTCTGCCTGGCGTAGGGAGTTAATGTGGGGGCACGGCCGTTGGCAATGACGGCCGTGTTTTTTGTGGTGCGGACACGGCCGTCGGCCAGTTTCTGCCGGTTTGGGCCTGGCGTAGGGGGTGAATGTGGGGGTACGGCCGTTGGCAGTGACGGCCGTGCTTTTTTTGTGGTGGGGGTACGGCCGTACATCGTTCTTTGCGAGACAATCCTCATATGACAGGGCAATGGTGTGTGATGGGAGAGAAAGGGGTACGGCCGCCGGCAGTGACGGCCGTGCCCTTTTTTGGGCGGTGGTGGGGTGGACGGCCGTAAGGCACAGAGCAGCGTATTGTTTTGGGCACGGCCGTAGACCAGGCATACAATTTGCTGTGGAGAGATGGATGGCATGGGGACGGCCGTGACACGATGAAACAAGCAGGGTCCGGCGGCCCAAGGCGGGGCGGCATAGTCGGGAGAGCATCCATTCGGGTTGAGAGGCGGCCGCAGCGGGATCTGATGTCGGGTTACGGTTTTCGGGTTACGAATTACGAGTGGGCACGGCGGGCGAAGGCGAGAGCCTGTTCGCGGGTGTGCAGTTCACCAGCGGCCTGACTCTCCTGGATGAGGCGCAGCAGGCGGCCGATTTCGGGGCCGGGGATGAGGTTGAGTTCGGTGATGAGGTCACGGCCGTTGACCAACAGCGGCGGGGCAACAGTTTCTTCATACCGGGTAAAGTAATGGTCTAACAATTGGGACACGACGCTTAGAAGCCGTTCCCATTCGGCCGCCTCGCCGGGGCCGTTGCGGGCCGCCAGGTGGTCTGCCAGGGAGAGGATGGCAACATCCAGCCCGGCCAAGCCGGCGGCGCGAAAATAGCGATAAACGGCGCGGCGGGAAAGCGCGCGCCCACTTTGGGCGAGCAGCAATGGCCGCATATGCCCGGCCACGATGCGCCGCACGTGGCTGACGGCGTCGTTGCTGAGCGCCAGCCGGTGTAATTGCCGGGAGGTGATAGCTGCGCCGGGTTGGTCGTGGTCAAAAAAGCGAATACGTGCATCCGCATCCACCGTTCTCGTTTCCGGTTTGCCCACGTCGTGGTAGAGCGCGCCCAAACGGAGCAGGGTACGGCCGTCTACCCCCCCATCCACCACCCGCTGCCAATGCGCCTGCAAACCGGGGGCATAAACGGCCAGCCGGTTGTGTATATCGCCGAGGGCAGAGGACGGATCATCTGCCGCGCCGACAAACGCCGCTTCCACGCCCACCAGCCAGCGCAGCACAGAAATGGTATGCGTCAGCACGTCTTCATGGTGTGGCGGCGATTGGGTAATGCCGGATTCGGCGGCAATTTCGGGCAAGATGACCGGCAGCAAATCTAGTGCGGCCATCTGGCGGATCGCTTCGTCGGGCTGGTTGGTTTGCAGCAGTTTCAGCAGTTCGTCGCGGATGCGTTCGGTGGAGACGGCCGTTAACTGCGGCGCGGCGGTGGTGATGGCCACGGCCGTTTCCGGGGCCAGCGTAAACCCCAATCGCAAAGCCAGTCGCAGCCCGCGCAGCGTGCGTACCGGGTCATCCAGCAGCGAACGGTCGTGAATATGGCGGATAATTTTAGCTTGCAGGTCGGCACGGCCGTTCGTGGGGTCAATCAGGCTGGCATCCGTTTGGGCGGCGGCGGGCAGGGCGATGGCATTGATGGTGAAGTCACGGCCGACCAAATCCGCTGCCAGGTCAGCGCCGCGAAAGCAGGAAAAGTCCAGGTAGGTGTGGTTGTCCGGCAAAATGACGCGCCCGGTGTCCCGCTCTTTGTCCAGCACATAGGCGGGTACGCCTAAGGCATCGGCCACGCGGAAGCTGAGTTTGACGGCATGGGCGGGCTGCACAAAGTCCAGATCATAACTGACCTGCCCCAGCAGGGCATCACGCACGGCGCCGCCTACCAGGTAAATGGGTTCGTTTTCCTGGGCAAATAACGGCCGTAACTGTGCCATCAATTCAGGTAAGGGCAACGGCCGTCCTCCCGGCGGTTCCACAAATTGCAATGTGAACCGGTCACGGGGGCGGCTGCGGCGGGCGGCATGGGCAGCGGCCACGGCCGTGTAGCCAATCCCGGCCACCTCTTCCCCCACCAGGGCCACCCAACGGCCAGCATATGGTTGCAGATCGGTCATTGGTCACTCGTCACTCGTCACTCGTCACTGCTCACTTGTCCGCTAATGACAAATGACCAGTGACCAATAACGACACATCATTCCATTAAATGCGCAAATATCTCTGGCTTCAAGATGGCCACACAGGGCAAATTGCGGTATAGCTCGTCAAAATCCAAACCGTAGCCAACCACAAACTCATCGGGAATGTTGAAGCCGATGTAGTCTATGGGCACGTCTATTTCGCGGCGGGAAGGTTTGTTGAGCAGGGTGCAGATTTTCAGCGAGGCGGGCTGGCGCGCCAGTAAATTTTGGCGCATGTAGCTGAGGGTACGGCCGCTGTCAATAATGTCTTCAATGATGAGGACGTGACGGCCGTCAATAGGCTGCTTCAAATCCATGATAATTTGCACCGCGCCGCTGCTGCGGGTGCCGCTGCCATAGCTGGAGACGCCCATAAAGTCGAGGGCGTGCGGCCGTTGCAGCGCCCGGCTCAAGTCACCCAGAAAGATGTAGCCGCCCTTCAAGACACAGATGAGCAGCAAATCATCTATTCCGGCATAGTCCGCCTCAATTTGCCGCGCTATTTCCGCAATGCGCGCCTGAAGCTGTGCTTCGTTAATAAATACTCGTTCGATGTGGTCATACAGGTTGGGGATCATAGGTGGACATTGGGTAATTGGGTAATTACTCAATTACCCAATTACCCAATTACTCAATTGCTATTCTTCGCCGGAGCCACCTGGTGGCAGTGGCGGCAGCGGGCTTCGTATACTTCGGCGGCGCCCACCAGCACCACGGGATCATCATAGGCGGCGGGACGGCCGTCAATCAGGCGTTGGGTGCGGTTGGCTTCCTCACCACAAATGACGCAGATGGCGTGCAGTTTGTCTACCATTTCGGCGCGCACAATCAGGCCGGGCATGGGGCCAAAGGGTTCACCGCGAAAATCGGTGTCCAGCCCGGCGCAGATGACCCGTTTGCCCTGGTTGGCCAGCGTTTCACAGAGGGGGATAACGGCCGTGTCAAAAAACTGCACCTCGTCAATGGCTACCACCGTCGTATCTGGTTCCAGCCGGGACAAAATCTCTTGCGCATCCTGTACCGGCAGCGCTTCAAACGCCAGCCCATTATGCGAGGTCACTTTTTCCACGTGGTAGCGATCATCAATGGCCGGTTTGAACACCTGCACCTTTTGCCGGGCAATGCCGGCGCGGCGCAGGCGGCGGATGAGTTCCTCCGTTTTGCCGCTAAACATGCTGCCACAAATGACTTCCAGACGGCCGTGTGTGTGTGTGGTCATATGCTTCTCCGAAGAAAGTGTTTATGTACTCATGTTATGTGCCCACGTGAACACATGAACATAAAAAAAGCAGACACGTTGCCGTATCTGCCTTTTAATGTTTTTAATTCTTCGCGTTCTTCGCGTCCTTCGCGGATGTTTTTACTCGATCAGCCCTTCAGCGCGCAGGAAACGTTTGATGTCAATGAGCGCTTTCTGACCGATGCCGGGCAGCGCCAACAGCGCATCTTCACCCTGCTGCAACAGTTGCAACACGTCACCAACAGTGGTGACGCCGGCTTCTTCCAGTGCTTTTTCAGCGCGTGTGCCCAACGACATTGAATCTACGCCTAAATTCACCGGCTTGGCCTTTTCTTCGCGCACTTCGACTTGCTTGACCATCGAGTCGCGCTTCTGCAAACGGCGCAAAAAGCGGTCTACCTGCCCTTCCGTGTCCACCAGGCGCTGCTGCCCGGTGTAAAATGGGTGGGTGCCTGACCAGATTTCCAACCGGATTTCGGGCACGGTGGAACCGACGGTCATCACCACTTCGCCTTCCACCAGCACTTTGGCGTCTGGGTACCATTTGGGATGAATATCACTTTTCATGGCGGCGCTCCCTTAACTTTCCACCGGATAGACGCTGATGTATTTACGGCCGTGTCGCTCTTCGAACGTCACCTGTCCATCTACCATCGCGTAAATCGTGAAATCTTTGCCAATGCCCACATTTTCGCCGGGCTTAAACTGGGTACCACGCTGCCGGACGATGATATTACCGGGGATAACATACTCCCCCCCAAAGCGCTTTACGCCTAAACGTTTTGATTGACTGTCACGGCCGTTTTTACTTGAACCGGCCCCTTTCTTATGTGCCATAATACACTCTCCTAGCCTGTCACAATCTCGTCTACCCGCACACGGGTATATTGCTGACGATGGCCCCGACGACGGCGGTACCGTTTCTTGGGCTTATATTTCCACACAAAAATCTTTTCGCCGCGAAACTGCTCCACAATAGTTGCTTTCACAGAGACGCCCTCAATGGTGGGCTGGCCGATCTTGACCTCATCGCCGTTTGCCAGGAGCAGTACATTATTCATTTCAATCTGCTCACCGACTTCGTAGGGCAGCTTTTCGGTTACAAAGCTGTTACCCGCTTCGGCGCGGTATTGCCGACCACCACTTTCCACAATTGCGTACATGGTGTTCCTCCAAAAAATAACCAGCATCAGGGATGCTGGTTGTGGTTTTAATTTTGTGTGGGGAGTGGTGTTAACCCACACAGCGAAGAGGGATTATAACGGGTGGCGGGGTTCCTGTCAAAAAACATTACCCGGCCATAAACGCCACAATATGCCTGGCGATCTCTTTGCCTTTGTCCTCCTGCAAAAAGTGGCCGGCCTGGGTGATGACAAGGCGCGGCTGGTCAGTCTGGCGAATGTGCATCAGCCGCCGAAACCACAGGTCGCCGCCGGCGGTGATGGGGTCGCTGTCTGAAAAGAGGATGAGGGCTGGCTTTGTCCATTCGGCCAACACTTTGCGCGCCGCCCGCATCTCGGCTGCGCCGGGATCATCGGGCTGCGTTGGCACCAGCAGCGGCCAGGCGGCTACGCCTGCCTTGAATGATTCATCGGGAAATGGGGCGTCGTAAGCCGCCAGCACGTCGTCTGGCAGGTCACTGACCGTGCCGCCCTGCATGACGCGGCCCACCGGGATACGATTGCCGAATTTTTCGCAAAAGGCGCGCCAGCGCAGAAACGCTTCCGGCATCGGTTCACCGCCGGGCAGGCCGGTGTTCATGATGACCAGGCGGGCAAAGCGGTCGGGGTGTTGGGACACGGCCGTTAACCCCAACATGCCGCCCCAATCCTGGCAAACCAACGTGATGTCCCGCAAATCCAGCTTTTCTATGAAACCTACCAGCGTCTCCAGGAACATGTGGAAAGAGTAGGCTGCCTGGTCGGCATATTTGTCCGAGCGGCCAAAGCCGGGAAAGTCGAGGGCGATGACTCGATTGTGCTGCGCCAGGGGCGGGATCATGTGGCGGTAGAGGTAGCTCCAACTGGGCTGGCCGTGCAGGCAGAGGATGGTTTCACCTTCCCCTTCATCCAGGTAGTGCAGCCGGATATCCTTCAGCGTTACATAGTGGGGGGCAAAGGGGAAATCGAGTAGATTTTCAAAACGGTGGTCTGGGGTGCGTAAAATAATCATGGTAACATTGTAACCTGTGAGGGGGGATTGGTTCAAACGGCCGTGTGACCCAAATGACCAAAGGATTATGGCTCTTTGGGAACTCAGGGGGTTGACAGGCCCCTTCGACAAGCTCAGGGCAGGCTGTGATGCGTGACGAGTGATACGTGACCAGAGAGGCCACACGCATTACGCATCACTCGTCACGCCGAACCCCATGAAATCCTGTAGAGCCAGGATTATCTGCCATCTGCTAAGGAGATGGTATACTTGCCGGTGATTGTCGTCAGCTTTGCAGCGCGAACCAACGGTCTTTGCCAACAGAAGACATCATTTTGACAACCGATAGCTATTGAAAATGTCAGGCCAATCTTGACCATTGGCTCATACCCTATGATGAACCCACCATCACATGATGCACACATACAGCACCCCCTTCCGCTGGAAGAGTTGCTGCAAGGCGGGTTGGAACTGCTGGCCGAGTTAGACCTGAGCAAGCTGCTGCAGAAAATTGTCCGTCTGGTGGCGACTATGCTGGAAACGGATATTGGCGGCCTCTATTTGTGCCAGCCTGGCCGGGAACGGCTGCAAATTGCGGCAACTATTCGGGCCGGCCGGGCCAATGAAACCATCGAGTTGGCGCGTGGTGAAGGATTGGCCGGGAAGGTATGGGAACGGGGAGAAGTGATCATGGTAGAGGATTATGCCAATTGGGACGGCCGTGCCCCTCATCTGGTACCCTTTGTGCAACATCGCGCCCTGGCCGGTTTTCCCATTCAACGCACGGGGGAAATGTTGGGTGTCTTGTTGGTAGCCGCTCCCCCCGGCCAATCGTTTACCTTCACACAGGTGCAGTTACTGAAAGTATTAGCCGCCCAGGCCGCCGTTGCCATTCAGAATGCCCGGCTACATAAACAAATACAAGGTTACACGGCCGTCCTCGAACAGGAAATTGCCCAAAGAGCGCAGGTAGAAGAAACATTACGGGAACATGATCGCCATTATCAGGCGCTTTTTAACCAGACCAATGACGCCATATTTATCATTGGCCCCGACCTGACCATTGGTACCGAGGAGATGATTCATTATGCCGTTAATCAGCAGGCGGCCGACTTGTTGGGCTATACGGTTGAGGAATTGATTGGTATGCCGATCAGACAAATCGTACTCCCAGAGACGTGGCAAGAAACGCAGACGGTAGCGAATCGCTTGTTGACGCACCGTTCCGTACCCGTTTATGAGCGTGTCATGGTCAGGAAGGATGGGACGCACATTTGGGTAGAAATCAATCCATTACAGGTGCTAGATGATACCGGCAAACCGAAACATGTGTTGAGTACGGTGCGGGATATTACCGAACGCAAACAGGCCGAAGTCGCCTTGCGCCAGGCCAATGAGGCTTTGCAACAAAGCCTCACCGAAAATGCTCGCCTGCTGGCCGAACAGCAGGCCGCCAAAGAACTGGCCGAAAGTTTGCAAGAAGTGGCGCTGATTATCAACAGCGGCTTGGAGATGCGCCCGCTGCTCATTCGGATTCTGCAGCAACTGCGCCGGGTGATCCCTTATGACAGCGCCGGTATTTTTCTGCGCGAAGGAGATGATCTGGTGCATTATGGCAGCTTTGTTTTTGGGGAACCAGAAGAGGGGAATTTTACCCACCAACCATATGATGATCCCACGTACTATCCACTCTACACGCGACGGCCGTATGTCATACCAGATACACACCAGGTTCCCAACTGGCATCTGAATTGGGACTGGCAAAATGTGCAACACATTCGTAGCTGGATGGCTGTGCCATTGTTGGAAGAGGATGATGTGATCGGCGTTATCACCACCGATAGTTTTACGCAGGGGGCTTACCATGAAAAGTCGGCGCAAATTGCCCAATCGTTTGCCAACCAGGCGGTGGTAGCCATTCGCAACGCCCGGCTGTATAAGGAGGCGCAGCAAGCCAGAGAAGCGGCGGAATCGGCAAACCGGGCTAAAAGTCAGTTTTTGGCTACGCTGAGCCATGAACTGCGGACGCCATTGAGTGGGGTGCTAGGGTATACGCAACTGCTCAAAAAGGATAAAAGCCTGACCGAACAACAGCAGCGCCAGGTGACCATTGTGGAACAAAGCGGGCATCATTTGCTCACGTTGATCAATGATTTGCTAGACCTGGCAAAAATTGAAGCGGGCCGGTTTGAATTATCGGTGGCGCCCTTTGAAGTGGGGCCTTTCCTACGGACAATTGGGGATATGGTTCGGGTGCGGGCCGAGGAAAAAGGATTGACATTTGAGTTACAAGGGGAGGGGTTGCCAACGGCCGTCGTCGGTGATGAAAAACGGCTGCGACAGGTGTTGATCAATTTGTTGGGCAATGCCGTCAAATTCACGCCGCATGGTCAGATTACGCTGCGGGTAGAACGGCTGGAATCATCGTTTGTGGCCTCTAATCCGGTTTGGCTTCAGTTTACGGTTGAAGACACAGGTATTGGCATTGAACCGGCCCACTTACACCGTATTTTTGAGCCATTTTACCAGCTAGGTGGGCCGCAGCAGCGCGCCGAAGGCACAGGCTTAGGTCTGGCAATTAGCCAAAGCCTGATCGAACGAATGGGTGGAGAATTAGAGGTGAGCAGTGTTGTCGGTATGGGCAGCAAATTCACCTTTACCCTGCCATTGTCGCTGGTTCATCGTGGGGTGGGGGACACGGCCGTTACCCAGATACCCCTCGCCGAACCTGACCACCCGGCAGCCATCTCTCCGGACGCTGTTCCGCCTCAGGCAGAATTAACCCGGTTATATGCCCAAACCTTGCAAGGCGACATTGCCGCCATTCGCCATACTGCCAGCTCCCTTGCCCAAACAAACCCCCAATACCAGCCATTTTTGCAAGAAATTGAACATCTGGTCGGCGCCTTTCAAGTGAACGAACTGCAAAAGTATTTGACGGCCGTTTTGCAGCCAGAACAGAAATAGTTGCCGTCAACCTTCTCACATTTTGTTGAACTGATGAACAAGACAACGGTCCTTATCGTAGATGATAACACCACCAACTTATCCCTCTTATTCGAGGCGCTGCAAGCGGCCGGCTATCATGTGATTGTGGCCCAGGATGGCGCCAGCGCCCTGGAACGGCTGCACTATACCCGTCCCGATATTATTCTGCTCGATATTATGATGCCTGGCCTGGATGGGTATGAAACGCTGCGCCACATCAAAGCCCAACCGGCGCATCGGGACACACCGGTTATTTTTATGACGGCCGTACACGACACCCACTACGAAGTGAAAGGGCTGGAAATGGGCGCGGTAGATTACATCACCAAACCATTGCAAATGGAACTGGTGTTAGCCCGCCTAAACACCCATCTTACCCTGCGCAGCCTGCAAAAAAACCTGCAAGAGCAAAACAATGACCTGGAAGCCTATGCCCATACCGTCGCCCACGACCTCAAAGCGCCGCTGGCGGTTATATTAGGACACACGGAACTTATTGCCGATGAACTGGCGGCGCGTGGTCTGGACGACCTGACAGCGCAATTTGCGCTGGTGCAGAGCAATGTGCAGAAGCAGGCCAACATCATCAATGAACTACTGCTGCTGGCTTCGCTGCGCAAAGAAGAGGTGCAGCCGACGCGCCTGGATATGGCCGGGGTTGTCAGCCAGGCGCTGCGTCAATTGGCGCATATGGTGGCCGAATACGATGCCGAGATCACCATGCCCCCTATTTGGCCGCAAGCGTTTGGGTATGCTCCCTGGGTAGAAGAGGTATGGGTCAACTATCTGAGCAATGGTCTGAAATATGGCGGCCAACCGCCGCGCCTGACCATAGGTGGTGTTTTACAACCGGATGGCATGGTACGTTACTGGGTGCAGGATAACGGCCGTGGCCTTACCCCTTCTGACCAAACCACCTTGTTCACCGAATTTACCCGCCTGAACCAGACTCGTGCCCAGGGGTATGGGCTGGGACTTTCCATTGTCAGACGCATTATTCATAAACTGGGTGGAGAGGTGGGGGCAGAAAGTGAAATGGGGCAGGGCAGCACATTTTACTTTACCCTGCCAAGGGGGTAATGAGTAATTGGGTAATTGGGTAATTCAATTACCCAATTACCCAATTACCCAATTACATTCTTACGGTTTCAAAATGATGGGCAGGTAGATGGTGTAACCTGGTTCTACCGGCACCGTGGCCGTTGTGGTCAGGTCTACGCTGGCGGTGGCGGTGGGGTCGTTGTCGGATACGGCCGTGACCGTGGTCACATTCATATCCCCATCGGCCGCACCGGCATCCACATGCACCATCACCATCACCATCTCGCTTTCCCCGGCGCCGAGCGTGATGCTCGTTTCTGACAGATGGCTCATCCAGCCATTGTCATCGGCCGTACTCAAGGTGAAGGTGTCAGTCGTGTTGCCTGTGTTGGTGATGTGTACCGTGTACGTCACCACCGCCCCCGGCTCGCCGGACAGCGCATCCGGGTCGGCGCTGAGGGCCACACCGTATACGGCCGTTGCCGTCGTCGTCAGGAAGGCATCATCGGTGACGCTGCTGTCGCTCTGCGATGTGGCCGTCACCAATGACAGCCCCACATCACCGGCAGCCGCATTGGCCGGCACACTCACGACGGCCGTGAACGTGCCCACCGCACCGGCATCCAGGCTGATGCTGCTGGCGGAGAGCAAGGTAGTCCACTGCGCATCCACTGCCAGGTCAAAGGTCTCGCTGGCACTGCCGGTGTTGGTGATGCTCAGGGTGTACGTCACCACACTACCCGGCGCGCCAGAACCAGCCTGGTCAGGCGAGAGATCTACGCCGCCGCCGCTGGCCTCCAGGGTGGGTACCACACACCACTCCACCAGCGTACCCACATCCCCACCGGCATGGTCAGAGACAGTGATCGTCCAATCGCCGGTGATGTCCATGCCGTCATAGACAGCCAGCAGGCTGGTGTTGGGCGGGTCGCCGCCGACGCGGTC
>CAADGU010000251.1 GCA_900696625.1 uncultured Chloroflexota bacterium
CCGCAGTGGGGGGCCGAAGTGCGCGAAGTGGAGCAGGAAGGGTTGCAGGTGATGGTGGCCCTGGACGTGAGCGAATCTATGCTCGCTGAGGACATCAAACCAACCCGCCTGACCCGCGCCAAACTGGAAATTTCTGACCTGATGGACAGGTTGAACGGCGACGAGATTGGCCTGGTGCTGTTCTCCGGGGCCAGCTTCATCCAGTTCCCGCTGACTACCGATTATGCCACCGCCCGCAGCTATCTGGACAGCGCCGGGCCGCACAGCATCTCGCGCCCCGGCACGGCCATCGGCGACGCCATCCGCACTGCCCAGGCCGGTTTTGACCCCAACCTGGACAGCCAGAAGGTGCTGATCTTGATGACCGACGGCGAAGACCACGAGACCGACCCCATCGGCGCGGCGCAGGCCGCGGCCGAAGAGGGCATCCTCATTTACACCATTGGTTTTGGCACGGCCGAAGGCACACCTGTACCGCAAACCGACCAGTGGGGCAATGTCGTCGGCTACAAACAAGACGCCCAGGGCAACATGGTGCTGTCCCGGCTGGATGAGGGGTTGATGCAGGAATTGGCGACGGTGGGGCACGGCCGTTACTTCCAGGCCAGCGCCGACGGTTCCGAACTGGACGCGCTGCTGGCCGAAATTGACACGTTGCAGCGCACCCAACTGGCCAATCGCACGGAAACGAAAATGATTGAACGCTACCAGGGATTCCTTTTCCTGGCGCTCCTGGCGCTGGTGGTGGCGGAGTTGATTCCGGATCGGAGCGTAAGCCGTGAACCGTTATCCGTATTCCGTCACGGTTCATGGATTACGGCTCACGGATTACGAAACACGGAGGCAGCACAATGAAAAAGAGAAACAAGATCATCCTCGGCCTCACGGCCGTGACCCTGCTGGCAATTGCTGTATTGGCAGTGGTGAACGGGGCCGACCCGGTGGCGAAATTGGTTCGCCAGGGCAACGGCGCTTACGCCGAGCAGGCGTATCTGGAAGCGCTGGAACTGTACCAGAACGCCCAGATTGAAAATCCCGAACTGGCGCAGCCGTATTACAACGCCGCCAACGCTTTTTACCGCGAAGGGCAATATGAGCAGGCATTGGCGCAGATGCAGCAGGCGCTTCTTTATGCGGATGCTGATCTGGCGCAGCACAGCTACTTTAACCTGGGCAACAGCTTTTACAACGCGCAGGATTTGGGCACGGCCGTGCAATCCTACATCCAGGCCCTCCTGCTCAACCCAAACGACGCCGATGCCAAATACAACCTGGAACTGGCGCTGAACCAACAGCAGCAAGAGCAGCAGGAACAGCAGCAAGAGCAGAACCAGGAACAAAACCAGGATCAGCAGCAAGATCAGCAAGGCGGCGAAGGCGAGCAAGATCAACAGCAAGACCAATCTGGCGAAAATGGTGAAGAATCGCAAGACCAACAAGGTGATCAGCCGCAAGATGGTCAGGAAGGCCAGGATGGCGAACAGCAAAATGAAAACCAGACTGGTGATCAGGAAGGGCAAGAAGGCGACTCGCAAAATCAAAACGGCCAACCGAACCAGCCCGACCAGAACGGTCAAAATGGGCAGCAGCCACAACCCGGCCAACCCGGCAACCAGCCCGGTACCCAGGCCGGTTTGCAGCCCGGCCAAAAATTGAGCCAGGAGCAGGCCAGACAGCTATTGGCGGCCATCGCCGGGAATTCTCAGACCTTACAGGAAAAATTGGGTCAGATATTGGTCGTGCCCGGCCCGCGGCCGGCGCAGGATTGGTGAGCAGTGAGCAGTGAGCAGTAAGCAGTCAGCAGAATGTACTGCTCACTGCTTACTGCCAACTGCTTACTGACTAAAAGGTGAAAGTATGAAACGTAAAATCGCAATTATTCTCATGACTTTACTCACGTTGGGTCTGCTGGCCGCGCCGGCGCTGGCGCAGTCTGGCGACGTGGTGACGGCGACGGTAGATCGGAACAGTGTGACGACGGATGAAACCATCGTCCTGAGTGTGGTGGTTAACGGCGTGAATGCCCGGCCGGAACTGCCCACATTGACCGGTTTTAACGTAGTCGGCAGCAGCCAATCTACCCAGATCAGCGTCATCAACGGCGACATGCGCGTGCAGGGCGTCCACCAGTTCCGTTTGCAGCCCACGCAAACGGGCACGCTGACTATCGAGCCGGTCACGGTGACGGTAAATGGGCAGAGCTTTAGCAGCCAGCCGATTCAGGTACAGGTGGGGCAAGGTTCAGCCCCGGCTGCGCCAGGGCAGCCGGCCGAACCGGCGCCCGCGCCGTCTACCTTGAACGGGCAAAATTTATTTGTGGAAGCGGCCGTAGACAAAACCAATCCCTACCAGGGTGAACAGGTGACGTATACCTTCCGTTTTTACCAGGCGGTGAATTTGCCCGGCCAGGTGAGCTACCGGCCACCGGCGTTTACCGGCCTGTGGAATGACGTGGAGCCGATGCAGCAAAGTTACAACGTGAATGTAGACGGCCGTGCCTATCTGGTCACCGAAGTCAGCCACATTTTGTTCCCCACGGTGGCGGGCGAAGTGATGATTGAGCCGACAAAGCTGATCATCCCCGGCGGGTTGTGGCAGGCGGACACCACGCTGCAAACGCCGCCGGTGACGCTGGACGTGCAGCCGCTGCCGGCAGGCGCGCCGCTCAACTTTAAAGGGGCGGTGGGCAAATTTGCCCTGAGCGCGACAGTTGACAAACAAGATGCCAAAGTGGGTGAACCCATTACGCTGAACGTGGAAATTAACGGGCAGGGTAACGTTGGTTCGATGGGCGACCCGACGCCGGCCAATGATGGCAACTGGCGCGCTTTTGCCAGCGACAGCGGCACGTATACGGAAGTGGTGAACGGCCGTCTGCGGGGCGCAAAATCCTACGAATGGCTGATGTCCCCTACCAACGGCGGCCAACTGATGCTGCCGGCCGTGGAATACAGCTATTTTGACCCGGACACGGGGGGGTATGAGACGTTAAGCAGTGAACCGGTGGTGGTAAATGTAGAGGGCACGGCCGTAACTTACACGCCCGAACAGCCGGGCACGCCACCGGTGGTAAATTCTGAATTGCGGCCGATGAAAGCGGTGACGGCCGTGAAAGATGCCGGCCCCCAACTGGTACAACAACCCTTCTTCTGGCTGCTCTGGCTGCTGCCGTTGGGGTTGGTGCTGGGCCAGGTAGCCCATGACAAACGGCAGGCGCATCTGCTGGCCACGGCTGACGAACGGCGCAGTTCCCAGGCCAGCCAAAAGGCAGAAAAGGCGCTCAAACAGGCCGGAAAACACGACGATCCCTTTGCCGAAATTGGCCGTATCCTCATCACCTACCTGGAAGAGAAACTGCATACCTCCGTGCGCGGGCTGACGAGCGACGGCCGTACCGCCCTGCTCAAAACACACGGCGTCAGCGACCGCACCATTGCCAATGTGGAAATCTGCCTGGCCCAGGCCGAAGCGGGCCGTTTTGCCCCCACCAGCCGCAGCAATGTGGATGACCTGCTGCAACGGACGCTGGCGGTGGTGGAGAAGTTGGAGAAATATCTGGCGTAATTAGGAATTATGAATTAGGAATTATGAAGGCAGAGATGAAAAGAATCACACTTATACTCGTAACGTTACTATTTGGGGCCTTGATTTTTGTGCCCGGTGCGCTGGCTGATGGGGGAGAGATGGCGGCGGCGAATGTGTTGGCGGCCAACGGCCGTACTGCCGAAGCCATCCGCGCCTATGAAAATGTGGTCAGCCAGGGAGTAGATGATGCTAACCTCTACTTCAACCTGGGCAACGCCTATTACCAAAACGGCGACCTGGGCCGGGCTATTTTGAATTACCGCCGCGCCGCGCAACTGGCCCCGCGTGACACCGACATTCAGCACAATCTGGCGCTGGCGCGGGCGCAGGCCCCTGACCAGTTCAAGCAGACGCCTGATACGATTGTGACCATTTTTCTGGCGGATATGGCCGGCTGGCTGACGCTGAACGAAACGGCCGTACTCACGCTCTTGTTCTGGACGGTGTTGTGTCTGGCGCTGTTGGTGGTGCGGCGGCTGGGGCACGGCCGTCGGCAGATGCTGCTCAAATACAGTTTACTGCCGCTGGCGCTGCTGTTCCTGCTGTCCGCCTTCACGCTGGGCAGCCGCCTACAAACGGCCAATACTTTGAAACAAGCGGTCATTGTGGCTCAGGTTGCCGACGTGTATGCCGGGCCAGGTGAGCAGTACGGCAGCGAATTTCAGCTAAACGGTGGCGCGGAAGTGGCCCTCTACCAGACGCGCGGCGACTGGGCGCAAATTGGCGCGCCGGGTGCGGCGCTGCGGGGATGGGTGAATGGTGGGGCGGTGACGGCCGTGAATCGGTAGGCTAACTGCCAGGCGCTTTTGAAGTGGCTGGCAGTTGCGCTAAAATGGCCGCATGGCACGACACATTCTGGTGGTAGACGATGACGCCCTGATGCGGCGCAGTGTGAGTTTTCAATTGGAGCAAAATGGCTACCGGACGACGACGGCGGAAACGGCCGAAGCCGCTCTGGAGATCGCCCGGCGCGACCGGCCTGACCTGGTGCTGCTGGACATTGGCCTGCCGGGTATGGATGGATTGGAGGCGCTGCGTCATTTTCAACAAGAGGTGAACACGGCCGTGATTTTTGTCACCGCCCGCCGCCGCGAATTGGACACCATCCTGGGGCTGGAACTGGGGGCCGATGGTTACATTACCAAGCCATTTAACATGGATGTGCTGCTGGCGCATGTGAAGTCGGTGCTAAGAAGGGTGGGAAGGGAGACGGCCGTGACCCCCGCCAAAAGCGAGGCCGTCACCGTCGGCGACCTGACCATTGACCCCGCCGCCCATACGGTCAAAGTGGCAGACAAAGTGCTGGCCGATTTGCCGCCGCGTGAATTTGCCCTGCTGCATGTGCTGGCAGCCGCTTCGCCCAACGTCGTCTCCGTGGATGACATCCTCAACCGGGTCTGGGGCGCGGAGTTTATGGGCGAGCCACAGGGCGTCTACGTCCACGTCCGCTGGCTGCGCGAAAAAATCGAAACCGACCCCCAACACCCGCAACGCCTCATCACCGTCCGCGGCGTCGGCTACAAACTGGTTGCGCCATGAGCGGCCTTTCCATGCTAAAATCTACGGTAGCTTTTGGCGGTGCTACATGAGGTAATGATATGATTTCTGATAAATTGGGTGTACAACTGCAAGCGCAGGTTGATACGGCCGTTGCCGAACTTGCCAGATTAACAAACTTCATCCAGGAAAAAACGGCTGAAAACAATGCACTCCGTCGTGATATTGCTGCTCTCCGCCAAAAACTCGCCTCCCAAATACAGCCTGCATGACAATCTCGCCAGCCATACGCCGATTAGTTCGTGAACGTGCCCAACGGTGCTGCGAATTTTGTGGGGTTTCTGAAACTGATACTTGAGCAATACCAAAAATTGATGGCCGTGATAAACCAGTTGAATTTGCAGTCCCTTCGGTTGGTTGACGAACAGGCTGAGTTGTTACTGTTGCAACAAGAGCTAATCAACCTGCTTACAGAATACAGATGAAAACGCTGCGCGGCCGTTTCATTCTGACGCATATTTTGCCTACATTGCTGGTGGCGCCGTTGGCGAGCCTGATCATTCTGTATCTGGTGGAGACGCAGGTGGTGCTGCGGCAGTTGGCGGCCGACGTGCAGAGCCAGGCATTGCTGCTGGCGGAACTGCTGGAAGAGGACAGCACGGTCTGGCAAAACAGCGAGCGGGCGCGTTTTTTTGTGGCGCGGGTGAGTACGGCCGTGACCGGCGACATCACCCTGCAAACCCCCGACGGCGACATCCTGGCCTCCACCAATCCTTCGGCAGGCTCAGGCCAAGCCCCACAATCTCCCATTCTCTCAGTCTCCCCATCTCAACCTGACACCCGCACCACCTACACCCTCTTTGCCCAATCCGCCGAAGCGGCCGTGCCCGTTTATGATGTGCAAAACCAACTGGCCGGTTACGTGCGCGTCAGCAGCACACTGGACGCGGCGGCGAAGGTCTTCACTGAACTGCGGCGGTTAGTTTTACTGGTTGTCTTGTCTGAACTGGTTATCGGCGTGGTGATTGGCGTTTATCTGGCAGCGCGTATGGCCCGGCCAATTACGGCGGCGAGTACGGCCGTGACGGGCATCGCCCACCACAACCGCACCGAACCCATTCCGGAAACCGGCGCTGTGGAAATGAGGGCACTGAGCCATGCGGTCAATGTATTAGCGGCGCGGCTGCGGGAGTTGGAAGACAACCGGCGGCAGTTATTGGCCAACCTGGTGCATGAATTGGGACGGCCGTTGGGGGCCATGCTGGCGGCCGTTAGCGCCCTGCGCAGCGGCGCGGACGAAGACCCCGCCTTACGCACCGAACTGCTGAAAGGGGTGGAGGAGCATATTCAAGTGATGCGGCCGTTGCTGGATGACCTGGCGCAGTTGGGTGGGCAGGTGTTGGGCACACGGGAACTGAATCGCCAGCCGGTGGCGCTGAGTGAATGGCTGCCGCCGCTGCTGCTGCCCTGGCGGGCGTCCGCCCAGGAAAAGGGGCTGCGCTGGCAAACCGATATTTCCCCCCACCTGCCCACGCTGGAGATTGATGCCGACCGGCTGGCGCAGGCTATTGGCAACCTGCTGAGTAACGCCATTAAGTACACACCAAAAGAAGGAGA
>CAADGU010000252.1 GCA_900696625.1 uncultured Chloroflexota bacterium
GCAGTGAGGCAGTGAGGCAGTGCTAACTGCTAACTGCTTACTGGTTGCAGCTTTCGCCATAGCGCAAGCAACTCGGCTTCGCGTTCGGCTTTCATGCCGTTGCGCCATTGGTAGTCGGCGCCACGGCCGTTCGCCCATTCCAATGTGTCGCGGATGGTAGCGGGTAACGGCCGTGTCACCAATCCCGCGCCTATCGCCTTCTGGCAATTCACCGTGTCATACCCGGCAAAAGCGGCCGGCACCCACAACGGCATTTCTGTATAAGCCTCTACTTCGTTCGCTTCCAGAAATTCATCGCTGACCCAGGTGAAGGTGGCATCACTGCCGCTGACTTCTTTGCAGGCGTGCAAAAGGTGGCTCATCGTAATCGGCTCATTGGGGCCGGTGACGTTGTAAGCGCTCGTCAGCCGTTTTTCGGTGGCCTGCACCGTCCAGGCGGCAATATCGCGCACATCAATAAATTGCACAAAGGAATCGGGAGCACCCGGTGCTAAGACCTGACCACCCCGCGCCACCCGGCAGGGCCAGTAGGTGAAACGGTCAGACAAATCATGCGGCCCCACAATCAAACCGGCGCGCACGTTGAGGGCACGGCCGTGCATCGCTTCCGTTGCCGCTTTTTCACACAACACTTTCAATGGGCCATAGGTGTCCCCATCTACTGTTTCCACTGTCTCGTCTTCAATCGTGCCCAACGGCGCGTTTTCATCCATATGCGCTATTGAGGGGTCGGAATAGACGGAAATGGAGGAGATGAAGGTGTAAAGTTCCACCCGGTCGGCCAGCAGCGTGGCCGCATCACGTACCAGCCGGGGCACGTAACCACAGGTATCAATGACGGCGTCCCAGGTACGGCCGTGCAGCACCCCCAATCCACCATCCCGATCCCCTACCACCGTTTCCAGGTTGGCATACAGATCAGGGTTGCTCTGCCCCCGGTTAAAGAGCGTGACCTCATGCCCGGCGGCCAGCGCCGCCTGCACAATCGCCCGCCCTAAAAAGCGCGTCCCGCCGATGATCAATAGTTTCATACGTTACCTCCGTTTTTCGTAATCCGTGATTCGTAATCCGTAATCCGTGACCCGTAATCCGAAGCCTGAAGCCCGAAGTCCGATTACGGATTACCGGTAAGTATGGAAGCATAACAAAGATTAGACCGTTGTCTAGCCTGACGTGATATAATCGGCCAGCAACAACATAAGTTTAAGGCATCATGTCATTTCAAATGAAATGAGGAATCCCAGAAAATCTTAAAAATCCGCGTTCATCCGCGTCCGATTAAAAACCTATTCAGGAGCAACCTATGAAGATCCATGTAATGCAGGGCAATATTCAAGAAAGTACGGCCGATACCCTCATTGTCAATTTGTTTGATGATGTGACCACGCCAGCCGGGGCCACCGGGGCCATAGATACCGCCTTAAATGGCGCCATCAGCGAGTTAATTGCGCATGGCGACCTGACCGGCAAGGCCGGTGAAGTCGGCGTTCTTTACCCGCGCGGCGCGATTCCGGCAAAACGAGTGTTGGTGGTTGGGTTAGGCAAGCGAGACGGCTTTGATCTGGAAGGGGTGCGCAAGGCCGCGGCAGTTGGCTTGAAACGCGCCCGCGAATTGAAGGCGCAGCATATCGCCACCATTGTGCATGGGGCCGGTGTGGCCGGGCTAGAGGCGCGGGCAGCAGCCCAGGCCACGGCCGAAGGTTCGTTATTGGCCGCTTACCAGTATGACGCGCCCAAACAGCGCGAAGACGCGCCCCATGAAATTGAGTCGTTGACGGTAGTGGAGTTTGACAAGAAGAAGGTAAAGGCGATTGAGCAGGGAGTGAACACGGCCGTCGCCATTAGCGAAGGCGTCATCATTGCCCGCAATCTGGTCAACCAGCCGCCCAACGTCGTCACCCCCACCAAAATGGCCGAAACCGCCCACGTCATCGCCGCCACCTATGGGATGCGCATTA
This sequence comes from uncultured Chloroflexota bacterium, assembly GCA_900696625.1. Lineage (GTDB taxonomy): Bacteria > Chloroflexota > Anaerolineae > Promineifilales > Promineifilaceae > CAADGU01. The sequence continues at coordinate 1,959 of CAADGU010000252.1, forward strand.
CGGTGGGCGGCCGTAAATGGGCCAGAGAACACAACATGGGCGCCTTTCTGGCGGTAGCCCAGGGCGCGGGCGAAAAACCCAAGTTTATTGTCCTGGAACACAACGCCGACCGGGAAGACCTGGACACCATCGTCCTGGTAGGCAAAGGCATCACCTTTGATACCGGCGGCATTTCCATTAAACCGGCGGAACGGATGGGGGATATGAAATCAGACATGGGGGGGGCAGCGGCCGTGTTGGGGGCCATGAAAGTGGTGGGCGCGCTCAATTTGCCCCTTCGTATCATTGGCATTACCCCCTGCGCCGAGAATATGCCCGACGCCAACGCCTACCGCCCCTCAGACATCATCACCGCCAGCAACGGCAAGACCATTGAAATCATCAACACAGACGCGGAAGGGCGCATGGTGCTGGCCGATGGCCTGGTCTACGCCGGCCGTTACAACCCGAAAGCGGTTATTGACCTGGCAACGCTGACCGGCGCTTGTGTGGTGGCGTTGGGGGCCGGCATGGCCGCCGGCATGTTCAGCACCGATGATGGCCTGCGCGACAAATTGCTGGCAGCGGGCGCAGCCACACATGAGCGCGTCTGGCCTTTGCCTTTGTTCCCAGAATATCGTAAATCCATTGACTCTGATGTGGCCGATGTATTAAACAGCGGCGGCCGTTTTGGCGGCGTGGGCACATCCGCCATGTTCCTGAAAGAGTTTACCGACTATCCCTGGGTACACCTGGATATTGCCGGGATGGCGCTGGCGGAAAAAGACAACAGCTACATTCCGCGCGGTGGCACCGGTTTTGGTGTGCGCCTGCTGGTAGAACTCTTGCGAAATTGGTGAAAAGTGGCTGGTGGTTAGTGACTGGGACCAGCCACTAGCCACCAGCCACCAGCCCCTTTATAATTTCCCCAACATTCGTCATCCCATACAAATTATTTATTCGTAAGGAGAAAATTATGGCTGCGCCCACCCCCTCGTTAACGCTTGGTGTTGAAGAAGAGTACCAAATTATCGATCCGCAGACGCGCAATTTACATGCGTATATTTCGGAGTTTTTGTCACAGGATCAAAAACGGCCGTTCAAACTAGACCTGAAACCAGAACTGATGCAGTCACAGGTGGAGGTGGGTAGTCATGTATGCCGCAACGTGAAAGAGGTGCGGCAAGAACTCATCCGGCTGCGCCGCGAAGTGATTCGCATGGCCGACGAAAACGGCCTGAAAATTGCCGCCGCCTCCACCCATCCCTTTGCCCGCTGGGAAGAACAGGCCATCACCGAAGGGGTACGTTACCGGGAATTGATGGACGACATGCAAGGGGTGGCCCGCCAGCTTCTTATTTTTGGGATGCACGTACACGTGGGGTTTGGCAGCGATTTGGAATCGAAAAACCTGATGATTGAGATAATGAACCAGGCGCGTTATTTTATTCCCCATTTGTTGGCGCTTTCCACCAGTTCACCGTTTTGGCACGGCCGTGACAGTGGCCTGAAATCGTACCGCAGCGTCATCTTCGAGGCGCTGCCCCGCACCGGCATCCCCCACAGTTTTGACTCCTGGGGTGAATACAAAAGCTACGAGCGCACCCTGGAAATGGTGGGCGCCTTTGGCAAACAAGACAAACGGGCCAAAATCTGGTGGGATATTCGCCCCCATCCCATTTTTGACACGTTGGAGTTTCGCATTACCGATATTTGCACCCGAATCGAAGAAGCCGTCTGTATTGCCGCTCTCTTCCAGGCCATCTGCGCCAAACTGCTCAAACTACGCCAGCAAAATATGTCCTGGCGGCATTACCGGCACATGCACATCACCGAAAATAAGTGGCGCGCCGTGCGCTACGGCATTCATGGCGAATTGATTGATTTTGGCCGGGAACAGTCAGTACCCTTCCACTTTTTAATGGAAGAATTGCTGGAACTACTGGACGATGTGGTAGATGACCTGGGCAGCCGCCAGGAAGTGGAGTATGTACGTACTATCCTGAAAAACGGCACCAGCGCCGACCGCCAGACCGCCTGTTATCAGAAACATGGCGGCGACGAAAACAACGAAGCGGCCCTTCAGGCAGTGGTGGATCAGTTGGTGGCGGAAACGAGAGAGGGGATTGATTGAGGCCCGACCGAAGTCCGTAGTCGGACTTCAGCTTACGGGTCACGGGTCACGGATTACACCCGGTAGATTAGAAATCAGTGTATACCTGCCAATTGCCCACAAAATAGGATAGAGTTAGAGAACAAAGTCCTATAAAAAGGACTTGAAATTTTAGAGAAAAAGCATTATTGTAGTGGTCATCTATTTTCTAACTCAATGTAAGAGGGGTATGGATATGATAGTTTTGTTGGCAAGCACAATGTTATCGGGAATGGTTTTTTTGGCAGTACGCAAACATCGGCAACGGGAAGAGGCTAAAGCGTTGGCCCTGGCACATGCCCAGCGTCGCCGTCAGCTTGCTAACCGACAAACTCCTTTCTAAACCCTAAACCCATCACCAATACAACCCTAATAAACACAGAAGCCGGTAATCGTTTGATTATCGGCTTTTTTTTGACTGTCCACTATGGATTATCTGTTGCCTTAGGCGGCGCTTTTGGCGCTGCTCACGATTTTTTATCCCTTGCGTCTTCTGCCCATTAACCACAGCAGCAACAACACGGCCGTCCCCAACAATACCAGCGCCGCCACCTGTTTTTCACGGGCGCGGGCCGGCGCCGGGGGTGGTTCGGTCGCTTCAATCCATTTGAATGTTTCTAACATGCCGGTTTGCAACGGCCGTGTCTTCCAACCCAACTCCGCCCGTGCTTTGTCGGAACGAGCCATGTAGGTGACACCCAACATGCGCGTCGCCTCTTCGCTAAAGGTAGACGGAATTAGCGTCACACTACCAACCGCACCCATGAGAGGGGCCAACGGCCGTAACGCCGCTCCTGGAATGCGCAACACCGGCGCCCGCCGCCCCAACAAATTGGCCCAGAAATCCACCATCTCTCCTAAAGGGATAGCCGGCCCGGCCAGAATATAACTCTCACCCAACCGCCCTTTCTCCGCTGCCAACACAATCCCTTCAGCAGCGTCTTCCACATGTACATAGGTCAGCGTGGTATCCGCGCCGGGCAGCACCGGCAAACCCCGGTAAAACGTGCGCATCATCTGGCCACCCATGCCGGAATCTCCCGGCCCATAAACAAAACCGGGCATGGCAATAATAATGGGCGCGCCGGCTTCAATCATGGGCACGGCCACTTTGTAATGCGCCAGCCATTTCGTCCGGTCATACTCCGTCAGGAAGGGACCACCCTGGAAAAAGGTTTCGTCTACCAACTCCCCTTTGGTGTCGCCAAAAACAGCGACCGTGCTGACGTAGACAATGCGGGGAATGCCTAGCTCCGCTGCCAGATGCAGCACACGACTTGTACCGCCGACGTTGATCGCCTCCGCCTCCATCCAGTTGGGCGCGCCGATGTGGTACCAGGCAGCCATATGCACCACCAGATCACTGCCGGCCATGGCGGCGCGCATGGATAGCGTGTCGGTAATGTCGCCGGGTACAGGGATAGCGCCTGAGTCACGGACAACGGCCGTGCTCCGCTCCGACCGCGCCAGAGCATGAACCTCATAACCACGCGCCACCAGTTTACGCACCACGTGTTGACCAATAAAACCAGAACCGCCGGTAACAAATGCTTTCATCATTCACATCCTATTTATGACTGTTCAGACCTGGCAGGTTTTTCAAACCTGTCAGGTCTTGTGGGGCTAAAGACTGAACCAATCTCGACTGCCTTCATTATACCCAACACAGGGGCCGAACGGAAATCTGGTTGCGACGTGATGGGCACGGTGTTATAATGCCGTCCGCTGTAAACGCACTGTGGGCGCGTAGCTCAGTTGGTTAGAGCGCACGGTTCACATCCGTGAGGTCACAGGTTCAAGTCCTGTCGCGCCCACCATAAAAGAGCAATCCAATTCTGGGTTGCTCTTTTTATTTATGGTCAGGGTTGACGAAAACGGTATTGGCTAGAGTGCAACACA
>CAADGU010000253.1 GCA_900696625.1 uncultured Chloroflexota bacterium
CCCGTCGGTTTTGTCTGCGATCATGTGGAGATTTTGTTTGATATTGACATTCAGGCCCAGGCGGTGGCGGCGGCGTGTGGGGTGCGGTTGGTACGGCCGTCGACCCTGAACACCGATCCCGTCTTTATGCAACAACTGGCCGATTTGATTGTGGCTAAGGCCGACGAACAAAGGTGGCTGTAATCTCGTTGAATACTCATTCCAACAGCGTAAAGTAATGAAACCTCCACGTCCAATAAAGAACACCGATTACATAGTCATTGCTGGGAGTTTGCTTATTACTTCCACGTTTGTACTGTGGGTGATCTTACAATCATGGTCACCAAAAAGAACGATAAATGACATTGAAAACATGACGTTGTTATGGAGTGGCGATGTTGACATAAATTACCCAGTTATCTACTCACATAATGGGAATGCAATAGTGTATACAAGCGCCGGGCTGTCATCATTTGATTTGAGTGATGGACAGACAAACTGGCAAACTGACATCCTTTCCCCTTCTGTTATTCGGATATATGATGAAAAAATAGTCGTGTCGTCAGGAAAGTGGCTAGAAGCAGCACCAACAGCCAACGGGCAAGAATTCCCATCTTGTTTCTTCGGCGGTGCCGCATCATTGTCAACTTATGATCCCAACACAGGAGAATTTGTTTGGGGCTATGGCTACCGGGGCGTGGGTCCTTCAACATTGGGGCTGAATGGGCAACACGCTTTTTTGACAGGTTTTGCTAACCAGTCCACCTCAAGGGCAATTTCGGAAATTGACCTTACCAGTGGTGCAGTCATATCCCATGATTGTTCATGGGATGTGAGGGAAAGGCCGATTCAAAATAGTCCAGCAGATGAATCGTGGCCTGAAAAGTCCAGTTCCTATCAGATTGTTGTTGATGATGCTGTTTTTCCCATATCACAAGATAGCAAGTTTTTTGTTCAGGACACAAAGACCATGAATGTCATTGGACAAGCAAGTTTTCGAGGCGTGAGATTAAATCCTTATCAAATGGTGAACACTTTTGTGGAAGATAAATTGGTGATTTATTTTGAAGATAGCCACCAGATTTATGTCTTTCAACTTCAAGCAGGTTAACAGGATTTTGCAGATGAACGCAACAATCATCGGTGGACATTCACCTATCTAGCAGCAACATATTAGCTGTAGCAGCACACACCTGATGTGAGCATTAAGGGCATCCCATGAACATCCAAAAATCAATCGAACTATTCGCGAAAGCCCAAACCCTGCTGCCCGGCGGGGTGGATTCTCCGGCGCGGGCGTTTCGGGCGGTGGGCGGGCAGCCGTTGTTTATTGACCGGGGCGAGGGCGCGTATCTAGTGGACGTGGACGGCAACCGCTTTGTGGATTACGTCCTCTCCTTTGGGCCGCTGATTCGCGGGCATGCGCACCCGGAGGTGGTGGCGGCGCTGGCGCGGACGGCCGTCAAAAGCACCAGTTTCGGCGCGCCCAGTCCGCTGGAAGTGGAACTGGCGGAACTGGTGATGAGCTTTATGCCCAACATCGAGATGATCCGTTTTGTGAACTCCGGCACCGAGGCCACCATGAGCGCACTGCGGCTGGCGCGAGCCTTCACCGGGCGCAGCAAAATCATCAAGTTCCAGGGCAACTATCACGGCCATGCCGATATGTTGCTGGTGCAGGCCGGTTCCGGCGTAGCCACGTTGGGGCTGCCCGATTCACCCGGTGTGCCCGCCGCCACCGCCGCCGACACCCTGGTCGCGCCCTACAACAATTTGGAAGGAGTGGCTGCCTTGTTTGCCCAATTTCCCGGCGAGATTGCCGCCATCATCGTCGAGCCGGTGGCGGGCAATATGGGCGTCGTGCCGCCGCAGCCCGGATTCCTGGCAGGGCTGCGCGACATGACCACCAGAGATGGGGGGCTGCTGATTTTTGACGAGGTGATGACCGGCTTCCGGGTGCATCCGGGTGGGGCGCAGGCGCTTTACAAGGTGCGCCCAGACATTACGGCGTTGGGCAAGGTGATTGGCGGCGGGCTGCCGGTGGGGGCATATGGCGGCCGCCGTGACATCATGCAGATGGTTGCCCCGGTTGGGCCGATGTACCAGGCGGGCACGCTGTCCGGCAATCCGCTGGCGATGGCGGCGGGTATTGCGACGTTGCAGGGGTTACAGGTGGAAGGGGTGTGGCAAAAGGTGGCGGACACGGCCGTGTCCCTCACCACCGCCATCCAACAGGCCGCGCAAACGGCGGGTGTGCCCGTGCAAATCAACCGGGTGGGCACGATGTTCACCACCTTTTTCACCGACCAGCCGGTGACGGATTGGGACTCGGCGGCCAAGTCAGACACGGCCAAGTTTGGCCGCGCTTTCCAGATTTTGCTGGAAAACGGCGTCTATCTGCCACCCAGCCAGTTTGAAGCCTGTTTCCTGTCTACAGAACATCGGGCGGCGGAAATTGAGCGGACGGTAGCGGCGTTTAGGGGGGCGTTTACGGCCGTTGGCGGGCAACTTTAGCAGGTTTTTTGCAACAGCCGCCGGATTCCATCCGGCGGCAACTCAAATATGCCCTTGACAAAAGGTAAGAAGGCATTAAAATAGTTAACAAGCTAACGATTAGCACAAAAACAAACAATGGCAGATAGGGTTGATGTAAACGATTGGCAACTGCTCGCACAGTTCAGCCAGATATTCCGCTCAGTTTCTGATGTCTTCACTGATCAGGTGGATATTTCGCGTGGGCAGGCGATGGTACTGTGCGTGGTTGCCAAAGAGAATGGCCTGACGCAGTCAGAAATTGCCGAACGCCTTTCGGTACAGGGTGCGACTGTGACCAATATGCTGCAACGCCTGGAAGAAGCCGGCCTGGTGGTCCGCCGCCGTGACGAAGAGGATAATCGGCTGGTGCGCGTTTATCTCACGGAAACAGGACGCGACAAAGAGATTTCAATTAACACGCAGTTCGGCGACATGCAGGAACTCCTTTTCAAAGGTATCAGCAGAGAAGAACGCGCCCTCCTGCTGCGCTGGCTGGGGCAGATCATCGAGAATATCACCGAGAAAAGCTAAAATTTTTTAACCAATCTATTAGCAAGCTAATAGTATGTATACAAATGATATGCAAGATAATGAAAAACGAAAAGGATGAAATAACATGAATATCGCATTATGGATCGTTCAAGGTTTACTGGCGCTGGTTTTTGGTATGACCGGCATGATGAAATTGACCCAACCTAAGGCGAAACTCGCGGCACAAATGGGTTATGTTGAAGACTTTTCGCAAGGTTCGGTTCGCCTGATCGGGGCTTTGGAACTACTGGGGGCCATCGGTCTCATCCTGCCGGCACTCACAGGCATTCTGCCCATGCTGACGCCGCTGGCGGCGTTGGGTTTGGTGCTGACAATGATTGGCGCGATGTTAACCCATTTGCGGCGCAAAGAATATCCGATGATTGCTGCTAATCTGGTGCTGTTGTTGCTGGCTCTGTTTGTGGCTTACGGCCGTTTTGTGGCCTACCCATTATAATTAAGGACAATAAGCGACGCGTTGACCCCAGCAGGTTATACACCAGGGATCACGGCAAAAGGGGATGGTCTGTCATACCCGCGAAGGCAGGTATCCATTGTGGATTCCTGCCTTCGCAGAGCCTGCCCCCGCGTAGGTGGGGGAATAACGGCCTTAGTAGTTATCAAGAGAGAGTCATAATAAACAACCCACGTTTCCCCTCCCTCAAACCTGCTCGTATCCTTGCTTGAACCACCCCTACGGCTTTCCAGAAGGTTTTGTGTCAGTTAAGAGGTTTTGGTACAAATAGGGATATGAAAAATTATGCTACGCTAGATGCCACACAGTTGATACGTGAATTGGAAGTTGCCGGAGAATACCCCCATCCAGACCTGATTGACGCCATTTGGGAACGGGGTGAGGAGACACGGCCGTGGCGGCGCATAAGGGCATTGGTCCAACAATTCGAAAATATGATCAAACCCGGCGATTAAAATCGCGGCAACAAAAGGCGAAGTCGGCCTTCGCCGACTATTTTCAGCCGACGAAGGTCGGCTTTGCTTTTTGTTGGTGCAGATTTATCTGCCGCCACAAGCCATATTTCGAATTGCTGGCGTTGATACTGACACATGACACAAGTAACCATTACTATTCCGGCGACTTCGGCGAATTTGGGGCCGGGCTTTGATTGTTTGGGGCTGGCGCTGGCGCTGGTTAACCACATCACCTTCACGGCCGTACCCCCCACCCCCTCCACGCCGCCCCTCACCATCACCGTCAGCGGTGTGGACGCCCACAAGGTAGCGACCGACAAAAGCAACCTGGTGTACCAATGCGCCCACATCATTTTCGACAAGGTGGGCCAACGGCCGTCCCCTTTGCACATTCACCAGGAAAACAACATCCCGGTGGGCAGCGGGTTGGGCAGCAGCTCCACGGCCGTACTCGGCGGCATGTTAGCGGCCAATGAACTGGTGGGACGGCCGTTTACCCCCGCCCAAATCCTGCAATTCGCCGCCGAAAAAGAAGGGCACCCGGACAATGTGGCCCCCGCCCTCTACGGCGGCCTGGTTTTGGGCGTGGCCCATGAAACCGGCCTGCACGTGGAACGGTTTGCCTTGCCAGAACTACAAGCGGTGGTGGTGCTGCCCGACTTTCACCTGCTCACCAGCGAAGCCCGCGCCGCCCTGCCCGCCCAGGTTTCGCGCCAGGACGCCATCTTCAACGCCGCCCGCACGCCACTGGTTATTCGCGCTTTGCAAACGGCCGATTACGACTTGTTGCGCATCGCCATGCAAGACAGGCTGCACCAGCCATACCGGATTCCGCTGATTCGCGGCATGGCCCAGGCATTCGCGGCAGCGCAGGCAGCCGGCGCCAAAGGGGTGGCGCTCAGCGGCGCCGGCCCCAGCCTGATCGCCTTTGCCCCGGATGGACATGAGCGGATTGCGGCGGCGGTCACGGCCGTGTTTGCCCAACATGGCCTGGCAAGCCGGGTGTGGGTTTTGGCGGTGGATAATCAGGGGATGAGATTGGGAGATTGAGAGATTGGGAGATTGCCAATCTCCTAATCTCCCAATCTCCTCCCCCTAATCTCCCAATTACCTGCTATAATCCCGCCCCTATGGGATTTGAGTTTACGTTTGAAGTCACGGCCGTAGATGGCAAAGCGCGCAACGGCCGTTTCCACACCCCGCACGGCCCCATTCACACCCCCGTTTTTGCCCCCGTTGGTACCCAAGCGACAGTGAAGGCGCTGAAGCCAGATGACCTGGCGTCGTTAGGGGCCACCCTCGTTCTCAGCAACACCTACCATTTGTATCTGCGTCCCGGTGATGCGTTGGTGCGGGAGTTGGGTGGGCTGCACCAGTTTATGCAGTGGCCCGGCCCTATTCTGACCGACAGCGGCGGCTTTCAGGTGTTCAGTCTCAGCCAGACGCGCAAAATTGATGCCGATGGCGTGACTTTCCAATCCCACCTGGATGGGTCGCACCACCGTTTCACCCCCGAAAGCAGCATCGCCATCCAGGAAAACCTGGGCGCGGACATCATTATGGCCTTCGACGAGTGTCCGCCGCCCACCGATTACGCCTATGTGCAGCACTCTTTGACGCGCACCCACCCCTGGCTGGAGCGGTGCGCGGCGGCTAAAACGCGGCAGGATCAGGCGCTGTTTGGCATTGTGCAGGGGGGCATTTTCGCCGACCTGCGCGCCGAAAGCGCCGCTTTTGTCACCGGGCTGGATTTGCCCGGTTATGCCATTGGTGGGCTGGCGGTAGGCGAGACCAAAACACAAATGTACCAGACGTTAGACGCCACCGTGCCTTTGTTACCGGCCAATAAACCACGTTATCTGATGGGCGTGGGTGAACCGGAGGATTTGGTGAATGCGGTGCTGCGCGGCGTGGATATTTTTGACTGTGTGGCCCCCACGCGGCTGGCGCGGCATGGCACGGCCTATGTGCGCGGCGGGCGGCTGAATTTGCGCAACGCGGCGCACACGCGGGATGCCGCGCCCATTGCCGCCGACTGCGGCTGTTATACCTGCCAGCATTTCAGCCGCGCCTACCTGCGCCATCTGGTGAAGGCGGATGAAATCCTGGCGCACGTGTTACTGAGCATCCACAATGTCCACTTTTTGATTGACCTGATGGGGCAAATGCGGGCGGCGATAGAAAGGGGGGAGCTAGAGGGGTTTGCGGAGGCGTTTTTGAGTCATTATGAGGAGATTGGAGATTGAGAGATTGAGAGATTAGGAGATTTTAGTCTCCCAATCTCCTAATCTCTCAATCTCTTCGTAAACAACTATGAGCATCATCGAAGCGATCTTTTTAGGCATTTTGCAGGGGGCGACGGAGTTTTTGCCCATTTCTAGTTCGGGACATCTGGTGATTATTCCAGCGATAGTAGACATGCCGCCGGCCGATCTGACAATGGTTGGTGTGCTGCATCTGGGTACACTGCTGGCGGTGCTGGTTTATTTCTGGCGGGACTTGTGGGGGATTGTCACGGCCGTGCTGCGCGACCTGCGCCACAAACAACCCCTGGCCTCCACCGAAGCGCGGTTGGGCTGGTTGATTGTGGTTGGCTCCATTCCGGCGGTGGTATTGGGGCTGCTGTTTGCCAGCCAGTTGGAAGAGATATTCAGCCAGCCAGAATACGCCGCGTTTTTTTTGCTGATCACGGCCGTACTCCTGGTCATTGGCGAACGGCTGCTGTCCGGCCAAAAAAGCGTGGCCGATATGCGTTGGGCCGATACGCTGATCATTGGCTCCTTCCAGGCATTTGCCCTGCTGCCGGGCATCTCCCGCAGCGGCAGCACCATTGTCGGTGGGCTGATACGCGGCTTAGACCGGCCGACGGCAACGCGCTTTAGCTTCCTTTTGGGTGTGCCGGCCATTATGGGCGCGGGGCTGCTGTCCTTGCTGGATATTGCCAGCGCGCAGGCCAGCGAAGCACCCATTGTTTATGCCGCCGGTTTTGTAGCCGCGGCCGTGACCGGGTATGTGTGCATCGCCTTTTTGCTGCGCTGGGTGCGCAGCCACACGCTTTACATCTTTGCCGTTTATTGCGCCGTTGTAGGCGGAGGCTATTTACTCATTTCGTTACTGGCGTCATAATCTGGCTCTTTTGAAATCATAGTGACTGGCGTGAGACGTGATGCTTGACCAGAGAGATCTCACGCTTCACGCATCACGCATCAGGTATCGTGTCACGCCAGGAAATCCTGAAGAGTCGCTATGATACGTTAACGGAGACAACCGATGTTTCAGTCAACCTTTTATCTGTACCGTTTGACTTTATTTGTGGCCGGGGCGCTGGCAGTGGTGAGCGGGCTGGCGATGATCTTAGGGTTTGCCGCCCAAATGGGGGATGCCTCACGGCCGTCTACCCCACAGACAACGTTTGTGGTAACAACCAATGCCGATACCAATGATGGCAGTTGCGACGCGCATTGTACTTTGCGGGAGGCCATCGTGGCCGCCAATATGTTGCCGGGGCCGGATGTGATTCTGTTCTCCCTGCCGCCCGCCAGCCAGATCATTACCCTTGTGACCGAAATGCCTTTTCTTGAAGATGATGTAACCGTAGA
>CAADGU010000254.1 GCA_900696625.1 uncultured Chloroflexota bacterium
GACAAAGCCACCTTGCAGGAAATGGTCAGCCATTTGATGAGCATGCCGCTGGATTTCACCAAGCGACTGTGGATGGCGCATGTGATTGAGAATTATGAGGGGGGCACGGCCGTTTGGATTGGGCTGCATCATTGTATTGCCGATGGTATGGTGTTGGTTTATGTGCTGCTCTCGCTGACGGATTTGTCGCCCGACGCCAAAGTGGGTAACGACGCGAAGGTCAAACAGCCGCGCAGCCGTCGTGGGCTGTTGGGTGGTGGCCTCACGTCCATGCTCAAACAAACGTCGGCGACGGCTGGGGCTGCGCGCAGCCTGACTAAACGGGCGCTGCATGAAGGTCGCACTACTCTCACCCGTCCCACGCGGGCGGTGGAGATTGCCCAATGGGGTGGGGATAATGTGCTGGCGGCGGGCCGCCTGTTCTTGCGTTCCCATGATCCCGATACGTCTTTTAAGGGCAAATTGGGCACCCAAAAACGCGCCGCCTGGTCACGGCCGTTAGCCATGAAGGATGTGAAAAAGATCAAAAATGCAACCGGCGGCACAGTGAATGATGTGTTGGTGGCGGCCATGACCGGTGGGCTGCGGCGGTATTTGTTGGGGCGTGGGGAGGATGTGCGTGGGCTAAGTTTCCGCGCGGCCGTACCCATTAACCTGCGCCAGCCGGATGAAATGGGCACCCTGGGCAATAAATTCGGTCTGCTCTTTTTGGATTTGCCCGTCGGTATCGCCGACCCTCTGGATCGGCTTGACGAAGTCCACAAACGGATGGAAGAGCTAAAAACATCCAAAGAAGGCCCGGTAGGGCTGGCGGTATTGGGCACAATGGGTGTTGTGCCCCAGGAATTGCAAGGGACGTTGGTAGAGATGTTTGGCAAGAAGCTAACGGCCGTGATGACCAACGTGCCCGGCCCGCCCATGCCATTGTATATGGGCGGCGTTCGCATCCATGAACTGATGTTTTGGGTGCCACAGTCGGGCCGCCTGGGATTGGGCATTAGCATCATCAGCTATGCCGGTAAGGTGCAGTTGGGTGTAGCCACAGACGCCGGCCTGGTGCCCAACCCGGACGCCATCATTGAAGGTTTTTACGAGGAATTTGATGCTCTGCTGGCACTGGCGGTGGAAGCAGAAGCCATTATGCAGCAGACCCCGTTGCCTGTGCTGCCGGTGGAAACGGCCGTTACCTTCAACCCCAACGGCGATTTACAACATATCAATGGTATTGGCCCTACCTATGCCGCCCGCCTGGAAGAGGTCGGTGTTGTCACCAAAGAACAACTGGTAGCGATGCCATCAGAAAAACTGGCGGAGATATTAGACGCTTCCCTGTCACGCGCCGAAAGCATCCTGGCCGAAGCGCAAAAAGGAGCAGGGTAACAGGCGGCAGGCCTTACCTGCTACCTGTTACCCTGCATTGCGACGGCCGTACCTTTATGTTAGAATCGCCCCAGTTTTGACCATGAGAAGTGAGGGTTTTTATGCAACAAAGTATTGCCGCCATTCTGTCCGTTACCGAGATTTTTGATAACCTGACCCCTACCCAACTGGAATTGGTAGCCTCTATTTGTGACTCAGCTACCTATAACCAGGGTGATGTTTTGTTGCAAGAGAACGAAAGCACCACAGAGCTTTATGTGATTGCCCGTGGTGGTGTGGAAATCCTCATGAACCCCTCGCTTGTTGGCGGGGATCAAGAAAAATACGAGCCGGTTGTCATTACCGAATTGCGCCAGGGACAGGTTTTTGGCGAAGTTGCATTGGTAGATGAAGGCATCCGTTCGGCCACAGCCCGCGTCAGCCAGGACAACACCATGTTGCTCAAAGTACCACGTAATCGCTTAATGCAGTTGTGTGATGCTTACCCCGATCTGGGTTACAAGGTGATGAAAAATGTAGCTGCGGATCTGGCCTTCAAAATACGCAATACAGACCTGACGGTGCGGCAATACCAGATCATGTTATCTCAGGCAAAACCAGACGAGCCATCTTAACAGTCTTTGCGCTCCTGTCTCTTGTAAAGATAATTTCATGAGTGTAGTTGTCCAATCAGATAGCAAGTGGAGCCAGGCAGACCCGGCAATTTTCTGCCAGGGTCATTGCTTGGTGAAACTACGCCTGTGTAAACGAAGATGAAAGTTGAAATTGTCAGCATTGGCACGGAACTGCTGGTGAGTGACATTCTCGATACCAATTCTGCTTTTGTATCTCGCAGCCTGCGCGAGGTAAAGGTAGATTTGACGTGCAAGGTGACGGTAGGGGATGACCCGGATATGATTGCCGATGCCTTTCGCACGGCTTTGCGTCGCGCCGATGTGGTGATTTCTACCGGTGGATTGGGCACAGGCCGGGATGATTATACGCGGCAGGCGGTCACGGCCGTGACCGGGCGTGAACTGCTGCCAGACCCCCCTGGCATCGCCGGCGCCAGATTGTTGGGTGACGCTTCTGTGCGCATGGGTGGCCTCTTGATGGAAGAAGAGGCCGGCGTCCTCATTTGTTTGCCCGGCAACCGGCGCGAAATGTCTTTCCTCCTGGACACAGAAGTGCTGCCGTACCTGCGCCAACAAATTCACAGCGAAACCAAAAACGGTTGGGCGCTGCTGCGCAGTGTGGGCTTGATGGAAAGCAGCTTGAAACAAGACCTGGCCGACCTGGCCACAGACTCGCAACACCGTGTTACCTTTGACTCCTTTGCCGGGCAAACGAACATTCGCCTGTGGGTGCAGGCCAATTCAGATGAAGAGGTGCAAAATGAACTGCACCGGATGACAAACGTAGTGCGGGAACGGTTAGGGGATCATATTTATGGCGCTGAAGCGGATCGCCTGGAAGAAGTTGTCCTCAACGCCCTGATTCAGAATGGCGTCAAACTTTCATTGTTGGAATGTTATACCAACCAGATCATCGCCGATACCTTAAACAGGCTGCCCGGTAGCAAAAAGGTGATCAATGCCATGTCCTGGCAGACCTGGTATGAAGCCGCCGACAAACTTCATCTGGAGGCGGTGACCCAGAGTAATTTAACCCAATGGAGTCGCGCCGCCGCTGAAAAGTTGGTGGAGCTTTCTGGGGATATGTTGGGACTGGTGGTGTACAGCCATATGACGCAGGGTGGTGTGCAAATTTTGGTGACGTTGGCCTCGCCAAATGGGGCTTCTGTGACGCAGCGTTCTTTTGGCGGGCACCCGGATAACATTGACCAATGGGCGCTCACGTTGGGGCTGAGCCACTTACGCCGCTGGTTATTAGTCCATTATTAGCGGTTACGGCCGTTGCCTCCCCCCAAAGTACCATTCTCCCCCTGTGCCGGGTTATCATTGATATGTCATCAGGCGATCTGTTAAATCGCCCTATAGTACGAGGTATCAGCAATGCACATAGGCATGGTTACGGCCATTTATAAACCCGTTGTCAATGGCGTGACGCGCATGGTGGAGTTATACCGGGAACATCTGGAAGCCGCCGGTTACGAAGTCACCATCTTTACCCTGGGCGCGCCAGACGCCAGTGACGACGACCACATTATTCGTTCACCCGGTTTTCAGGTGAGCGACCGGGGCTATTATCTGACGCCCGGTTTTTCCCGCGAGGCGCAAAAGTTGATGCGCCAGGTGGATATTTTGCATTCCCATCACCTGATTATGGGGGTGGAAATGGCGCATCGCTACGGCCGTTGCCCCGTCATCTACACCAACCATACCCGCTACGACCTGTATGGCAACGCCATTTTGAACCTGCCCCAACCCGCCGCCGACGCCATTTTGCGCCAGCTATGGCCTGACTTTTGTGATTATGCCGACCTGGTGATTGCCCCCTCGGAAAGTGTGCGCCAGATTATGCTCGATTTTGGTGTGCGCGCGCCCACCATCACCATTGAAAACGGGGTGGAACTGCAACCATTTCACCAGCCGCCCAATCCCCGCCGCAAAGCCGATTTTGGCCTGCCAGACACGGCCGTCCTCCTCCTTTACGTGGGTCGCCTGGCTGCTGAAAAAAACCTGGACGGCCTCATTGACCAGTTTGCCATTGCGGCGGATGTGGCCCCCGATTTGCACCTGATGCTGGTGGGTGATGGCCTCAGCCGGGAGATGTTGGTCGCCCAGGTAAACCAACTGGGCCTGCAAGATCGTGTTCATTTCACCGGCCCCGTGCCCGTGCCCGAAGTGCCTAACTACATGGCAGCGGCTGACATTTTTGTCACCGCTTCCGTCTCAGAAGTGCATCCGCTGACGGTAATTGAAGCTATGGCTGCCGGCCTGCCGGTGGTCGCCGTCTCATCGCCGGGTATTAGCGACAGTGTGGCGTCAGGTCGCACCGGGCTGTTGACGACCCGGCCTGATGGTGGGCTGGCGGCGGCTATGGTGGGGCTGGCACTGAACCCAGAGCGGCGCGGCCAGATGAGCGCCGCCGCCCGCGCCGATAGTGATCGCTATGATATTCGCCGCACGGTGGCGCTGACGCAAGAGGTGTATGAACGGCTGTACGCCGAACGCCCCGATCTCAAACGCAAACAGCAGCACGGCCGTCGTTACCTCTACCGGCAGCGCGTGCAATCCACCCTGGACCGTATCTTCAAACCGGAGGAACGGGAACATCCACTACCCAACTGGTTAGCCCCGGAATTTTGGCTGCGTGACCGCCGTGATCAACATGACCAGTGGAAATGAACACAAACCGGGCGACGGCCGTCTGCCGGACGGCCGTAAAAAGTTGGGCGCCTGGGGTGAACGGTTGGCTGCTACCCACCTGGAAAGCCAGGGCTACCGCATCATTGCCCGCAACTGGCGCTGCCGCCATGGTGAAATTGACCTCATTGCCCAGGCGGGTGAATTGATTTTGTTTGTGGAAGTAAAAACCCGGCGTGGTCTGGACATGGGCGCGCCGGAGGAAGGATTGACCCCCGCCAAATCTCGCAAACTGATCGCCCTGGCCGAAACGTATATGGCCGAATATGACCTGGACGCCGACTGGCGCATTGACCTGGTAGCGGTGGAACTGGACAAATCCGGCAAGCTGCTGCGCTGCGAGCATATCCCCCATGCGGTGTTAGGGTGGTGAGGGGATGAGCAGGTGAAGGGGTGAGGGGGTGGCAAGGTGACAAGGTGATCAATTACCCAATTACCCAATTACCCAATTACCTTCCTCCTCTGTTGGTGCTGGTGGGAGCCACGGCCGTGGGCAAAACCGCCCTCTCTCTCGCCTTAGCTGCTCGATTTGATGGCGAGATTGTCTCCGCCGATTCGCGGTTGTTTTACCGGGGCATGGATATTGGCACGGCCAAACCATCACTGGCCGAACGCACGGCCGTGCGCCACCACCTGATTGACATTTGTGACCCCGATGAAACGC
>CAADGU010000255.1 GCA_900696625.1 uncultured Chloroflexota bacterium
ACCGCGCCTACAAGGGCAAAGTCGGCCTTCGCCGACTGGTTCCCAGACCGCGCAGGCGGTCTTTGCAATTGTTGCCGCGAATTCCATTCGCCGGGCAAAATGACACTTTATGGCCTTTGGCAGTATAGCAGCCAAATGCGCTTGAGAAAATGAATGGTTGTTGGGGTCTAATGGGCGTCATGGAGTGTGACCATGCCTGCGCAAGATGTCTATCATAATGTGGTGAAACAAGCCCTCATCAAAGATGGCTGGACAATTACCGTCGCCGGGTTCATAGTGTGGTCTTTCATCTGCGTATCCGTGATGACAAGATTTGGGTGGAGGATGACTGGACGGAGTATGGCGTAGCCGGTGAACTGCTGGATGCAGGTATTTCCAATGATGAAATTGTATCAGGTTTTCATTCAGCGGAGAAACGGCCGTACACCGAATGTGCCGTTGCCTGACCCCTCTTTCATCTGCATACAGCCGGGCAAGCGTAGGGTGGAGGCATGGTCAGGGGCGGGCGGGAACGGCGATACAATTTCGCCATGAGTCGCCAACTGTTTTTCGCCACGCTTTTTTTGTCCTTGCTGCTGGCAGCCTGTACCAGCGTTGAACCGACGCCTACACCAACGGCCGTAACCGCCGCCCTGAGGGTCACGGCCGTACCACCCACCCCTGATAATTTGCGATTTGCTTCTGCTCATGCAGATAGCATGGTTCGTATTTGGGATGCGCGTACTGGCGACCTGTTACTTACTTATGCGGGGCATCATATTCCAGATGCCTATTACGGTGGTGCCACCATATGTCATGGTGTATTGAGTGTAGCCTGGTCACCTGACGGGCAGTCTATTGCCTCCGCTGGGAGCGATGACCAAAAGGTACGCATATGGTCTGCTGACAGCGGCGAAGAATTGACCGATTTACTCATTGATTCTATTCGTGCTGCACACAGCATGGCATGGTCACCCGACGGAACACAGTTGGCTTTGGGAAGTGGGGGAGGGGTCATTGCCTTATTGAACACTACAACCCTGAGTGTAAATAGATTTTCTGACAGGCACACTCATTCCGTTCATAGCCTTGCATGGTTGTCAGATGGTGGCCAACTAATATCGGCTAGTATTGATACCGTAAAAACGGGGATTCCTGATCATGTCTTGCCTGGGCATACCAAGCCAGCCTGGAGTCTCGCCTGGGCGCCGGATAGCCAATTTTTGGCGGTCGGCAATATGGATATAAATATCTGGGACGTGGGTACCGAGGCGCTCTTGGATACGTTCGTCTCTGAAAAAAATTATTACCAGTTGGACTCCCTCTCCTGGTCTCCTGATGGATCAAAACTCGCTGCGGCTGAAGGCGCATATGGTGGGAAGTCCCAAATTTGGGATATGCTTACAAGCCAATTGATAGAACGAACGGAAGATGGATGGGGCTTTGCGGATGCTGAAAATGGTGTTTTTGAGGTTGGCTGGACATCTAATAACCGGTTATTAGTATCACCCTGGTATCGTTCTGATTGGTCTCCCGACAACTCCCTTATAGCGGCAGGACAGTCTCAACAGATTCATATCTTTGATATGAGCACAGGCGATCTTCGTCTGGTGTTGCCAGGCCATGAGGCTATCACGTTAGCGATTGAATGGAGTCCTGATGGCGCAAGGATTGCTTCCTCTGGTTCTCACGATCAAACCATTCGTGTTTGGGATGCCGTTACTGGAATGGAGCAAACTGAAATAGCCGGGGGTGCCACGTATGACAAACTGTCCTGGTCTCCTGACGGTACTCTTTTGTTAGGCGTAAATTGGAATCAGGTTTCTATCTGGGACACTGCGAACTGGCAGGAATTAAGAAGAATTGAATTGGGCAGCAACATTTTATCTATTGCTTTTTCGCCCGACGGCCGTATCCTGGCAATTGGCTCAACCGACGGCACCGTTCGCCTGTGGGGTACCCCCTAAATTCAACCTATTCTGTGGTTGCTCATGATAGCGTTTTTTGCTATCGTATCGGCAATGAACAAGCGACACCAAAGAACCCTTGAAGTTATCTTTGAGACGCCGGTTCCGGCCACTTTAGAGTGGCGGCAAATTGAGGCCCTCTTTATCGCCCTGGGTGCCAGGATTATTGAAGGTCGGGGGTCACGGGTGCGTTTTGAACTGAATGGCGTTATTGCTACTTTTCATCGTCCACACCCTCAAAAAGAGGCAAAACCATACCAGGTACGTGACGCCCGCCGGTTTTTAGAGCAGGCAGGAATAAAACCATGAATACAATGAGTTACAAAGGATATGCAGCCCGAATCGAATACAGTGATGAAGATCAATGTTTTATTGGTCATATTGCCGGGATTACCGATGTGGTGGGCTTTCATGGCGAATCGGTGGCGGAATTACGCGCGGCGTTTGAAGACGCGGTCGAGGATTACCTGGAAACTTGCGCCAGACTGGATCGTGCACCCCAAAAGCCTTATTCGGGGAAGCTCATGTTACGCCTGACACCGGAGATTCACGCGGCCGTAGCCACAGCGGCCCAGGTGAGCGGTAAAAGCATTAACCAATGGGCAGCCGAAGCGTTGGTTACGGCCGTGCAACAATAACAGGCCTGAACATCTGTCGTTAAGACATCGTTCCAAAAGCGTAGGATAGGGGCATGGTTTAGCGGCGAAAGGACGATACAATTTCGCCATGAGTCGCCAAATCCTTTTCACTCTTACCCTCTCTTTGTTTCTGCTGCTGGCAGCCTGTACCAGTGTTCAACCCACACCTACACCAACGGCCGTGACTGCCGCCCTGAGGGTCACGGCCGTACCGCCCACCCGCACCGTACCCCCTGCTCCCACAGCCACCACTTCCACTGAGACGCCAACGGGTACGGCCGTGACCACACATACGGCCGTGCCTGCCACCCCTACCAATACCCCTGAACCGACGCCCATTATTCCAACACAGGCAATTTGGACGGGGATTGAAACCCCAATGCCTCCTGCTCAGGCAGTAATCTCATCTGAAAACATCACCATGCTTCAAGAGATTGGGCGTTGGGGCAAAGGGGTAGTGACTGACGCAGTCTATTCACCGGATGGGAGAAAACTGGCGGCAGCTACTCCATTGGGGGTATATTTTTATGATGCAGAAACTGCCCGGCAACTTCATTTTGTTCAGGCGAGGCAAGAGTTAGTAGCGTTTGCAATTTCCACCGACTGGCAGTTAATTGCCTTGGGGTATGCCTGGCCTGGAGGTGTTGACCTTCTCATGTTAAGCAATAACTCCCTGCTACAGACATTTGAAACTGAGCACCAGGCGGTAACTGGTCTGGTTTTTTCACCTGACAGCGAGATTTTGATTTCCCGTATTCAATATAAAGGCGTGGTTGGTTGGCACGTTAGTGACGGAACACAACTTGATACGCTCCCGCCAAACTATAATCAACTCGTTTCTGTCGAAGATGGAGATATAACCGTTACTGTCGCAGATGGGGTTCTCCAATTATGGCAATTAACCGATGGTGTGTTGCAAGAAATTCCATCAAATATCGTGCCAGCTGGTGAAATTGGAGTAACAGAACTTTCCCCTGATGGGGAATTACTGGCCATTGGTGAAGATTGGGGATTGCGAGTATGGATATGGCGATTGCGTGATCAGACGCTTCTTTATACGCTGGATACATCACCGCTTGATAGCGCGATGACTGGCAGACGTGCTTTTAGCAAACCGGCTTATCGTAGTGGCCCAGGTCAGCATTACATCAACGATCTTGCTTTCAGTCCTGATGGTAAAACTTTAGCTGTCACAAACGGATTCATTGAACTAACTATGTGGGGTATGAGTACAGGCGAATTACAGAAGAGAATAGAAGATGCAGGATTGGAGGTTACTTATGCACCTGATGGTTCCCGGTTAGCAACCTGGCTTCATACTCTCTCTCAATGGCAAACAATAGACGGCTCTCTAATAAACACATTGAACCATCACATAGGTCAGGTACGCGATATAGTGTTTACCCCGGATAATCGACACTTAGCAATCGCTTCAAGTGACCACTTCATCTACCTGAGGGACCTGTCAGATGGCACTCTCGATCATCGCCTGGATGGGCATACCGGTGGAGTAATGAGCATTGACATTTCTCAAGATGGGAAAACCTTGGTCTCTGGTTCAGCAGACAAAACGATCCGTATTTGGAATCTTCAGGCCCTGACGTCTTTTGGTTGGAAGGCTTCAAACGCTTGGGAGATTCAAGAGGTTGCAATTTCCGCTGATGGGCAGGTAGTAGCTTCAGCTCCTTATGATGATTCTCAACGATTGTGGCAAGTGGCGGATGGCACTTTGATCGGAGAAGGTTATGGCCTTATGCCCACCTGTCCTATCACATTCTCGCCAATTGAGTTTTTATTTGCTACTTGTTGGCACGCCGATCAAATCGCTTTATGGACGCTAGAACCGTCAAGGTTTTTGGTTGGTCCAGAGGATTTTTATGCTGATGAACTGGCCTTTTCTGCTGATGGACAATATCTGGCAGGCGTCTCTTACTATCCGGCGGTATTAAGCATGTGGGAGATTGCGAGTGGAAAGGTCCTTTACGCTGTGCTGGTTGGCGAAGAAAGTGGCTTTCCAAATCTGACGTTTTCACCAGATGGACAATTATTAGCCGTCATTATGGGGCATACGGTGCAATTGCGAGACGCAGCTAGTGGAACTCATTTGATTACGATTTCAAGTGAATATGGTTTCCCATCAAGTGTTGCTTTTTCGCCCGACGGCCGTATCCTGGCAATTGGCTCAACCGACGGCACGGTCCGCCTGTGGGGTGTTCCGTAACTTAAACTGAGCGATGGCTGCTTTCCGTGCCTGGCGCGTCCGTCAGCAGTTCCAGCGCGTGGGGAAGGACGGGCAGCAGCACCTCCAGGTTTTCCCGCGCCGCTTTGGGGCTGCCGGGCAGGTTGATAATCAGCGTCTGCCTGCGAATGCCCGCCACCGCCCGCGACAACATGGCGTGGCGGGTAATCTTCAAACTCTCTGCCCGTAAGACCTCCACAATACCCGGCGTTTCCCGCTCAATCACCCGCTTCGTCGCTTCCGGCGTCATGTCACGCGGGGCAAAGCCGGTGCCGCCGCTGGTCAGCAGCAAATTCACCCCCTCATCGCACCAGCGGGTCAACGTCTCCACTATCGTGGCAAAATCGTCGGGAATGACGGCTTGATGGGTGATAGGCCAGGGGGTGTGGGTGCGCAAAATTTCGGCAATGAGCGGCCCGCTGCGGTCTTCATACTCCCCCGCTGCTCCCCGGTCGCTGATGGTGAGGATGCCGATATTCATCGTAATCCGTGATGCGTGACCAACCAATCACTCGTCACGTATCACTGACGAGTGACGAGTGACGAGTGACGAGTGATGCGTGATGCGTGAGCAAAGCATCACGCTCCCTCTATCAACGGCAGCCAGGCATCATTCAAGCCGCTGTCCGTCACGCCGTAGTAAATATGCACGGTGTCCCCTTCGCGCAGGGCCAGGTCATACCAGATGTTGTCATCTTTTTCGCGTTTGTTGATCAGGGCGATGTCACCCTGCCACCTGATCTCCTTCGGTTTGGGCTGACCGGCTTCCACCTGGGAGATGGCGTAATGCCACAGTTTGCGCGCCGAGGAGCGGGTGACGTTTTTAATCAGGTTGCCGTTGCGCAAATCCCGCACGGTGTGGTAATAGGCGCCGTTGCGCTTTTCGCTTTCTACTACTTCCACGCCGGTGCGTGGCGGCTCGATTTGCTTGGTGGTTTTGCTGCCGGGTTTCACGGCCGTCACCACCGGCGCAACCACTGTTTCCGGGGCGGGCAGCGGTGGCAGAGCGGCTACCGGCTCCGGCGATTCGTGGCGCAGACTGCGCAGCACCAGGCGCACAATTTCATCCCGCACCGCCAGACTCGTGTCCGATTCGTCGCGCACGTAGAACTTGTTGTCGTCAATGGCATACGGTGCTTCGCTGCCGGGTTGGACGGTGATGCGTACAATTTGTGCGCCGCGTGAGGGTACGGTGTCTATGTGGATGTCGGGTTCAGGGGTGATACGGTTGCTCACGGCCGTCATCAACTTCTCCACAGCCTTGTCCGCTTCCTTCACCCCTTCCGGTTTCATTTTGGGGTCGGCGCTGATACCGACGTAAATCGCGCCGCCGTTGGTGTTGGCCATGGCGCAAATGTCTTGCAAGATGCGGTCTTGATGCCCACCGCGCTGCACCAGGCTGGGGTGAAATGCCTGCACGATGGATTCCCCTTCCTCTTGCGCCAACTGCACAAAATCAATGGGATTGGCCGGGCCGCGATACGGCCGTGTCAACGACAGATCATTCCCCTTCAGCACATCCGCCAACGCCGCAAACGTCAGTTCCGGCAGCAAAATCTCCGTCACCCGGTCGCCCACGCCCAGGTATTTGGGCTGCGCCGGGTCGCGCGTCAGCCGGTGTGCGTCTGACCCCTGAATGCAGCGCATGGGGCGCGGGTACTCCGGTTTGGAGCCGTCAAAAAAGCGGCGGGTGGTGTAGCCCCGTTTGTCCAGGTCAGTCACTTCCAGCGTGTGTAAGTAGAGGTCTTGCGTATAGGCAATACGAGTTTGCCCGCCAAAATCCAACCCGCGCATGGCAACGCCATTGCCGGAATTGGCGTGAGCGGCAATAACGATGCCACCCGCATCGTGGATGACGCGGTAAGCGGTCAATACATCGCTGGTAGCACCCACATTGGCACTGCCATGATGGAGTACCTGGGGCGGTACTTTCAGCGTGAGTAACAAATGCTCTAAAAGGCTGACCGGTGTTTCCGAAGGAAAGATGCCCAGAATATGGAAGCCAAAAGTAGCCGTGAATTCAAA
This sequence comes from uncultured Chloroflexota bacterium, assembly GCA_900696625.1. Lineage (GTDB taxonomy): Bacteria > Chloroflexota > Anaerolineae > Promineifilales > Promineifilaceae > CAADGU01. The sequence continues at coordinate 6,849 of CAADGU010000255.1, forward strand.
ACCGGGCAGCACCAGAATTTTGGTGAGCAGCCGCCGGTATTCATCCAGCCGCCGTTTTTCGTCCGGCTCAATGCGCCGTCGCTCTTCCAGCCAGAGCAACTGCTCAATTTCCTTTTTCATGGCGGCAAATCCGGCAACAGTGTTATGGTCGGTGAAGGCGACAATGTCCAGACCGCGTACTTCGGCCTGGCGCAATATGTCTAAATAGCTGACTTCTGGCTGTTGGTAATCGTTGGAGCCAGGGGTATGCAGGTGTAAATCCATACGCCGCCATTGGCGGGAAGGGGCGCTGCTGTTGGGGGTGGTACGGCCGCGTTTTCGGCCTGTTTTTGCGGCCATCATACCTCTCCTTTGGCGGAGTTTTTGTTTGAAGGGGTGAGTTGTTTTCTCATGGATGTAAAAGGGAAGCTAATAATTGTGATAACTCGTCTGGTGGGTAGGGTTTGAGGAGAAAATAGTTGGCGCCGGCGGCCAGGGCGTCTTGTTCGCGGCGATGGTCGCCGGAGGAGATGATCACGGCCGTGTCCGTTCGCGCCGCCGTTTCTCCCTGGCGCACGGCGCGCAGTAAGTCCAGGCCGCTGGTGTTGCGCTCCAGATGCCAGTCAACCACAAAAGCGTTGGTGGCTGCGGTTGTCATGGCGAGAGCCTGGTCTAAGTTGGTGCAGGCATGGACGGTGAAACCATCCAGTTCCAGCAGCATTTGTAACAATTGTACATTGGTGATGTCGTCATCTACGACAACGATGTTGGGCATAGTGTTGACCTGAACGTGATGCGTGATACGTGAGGTTCCTAACCACGCATCACGTATCACGCATCACTTCTTCTTCTTACTCGATTTACCGTCGGCCAGGGAAGCAATGCCGCGCACGAGGCCGATGATGGAAATCGCCAGTCCCAGGGCTTCAGCCGTGGACACTTCAGGCGCTTCTGTATTACCGCTTCTGTCGGCATTGCGGGTGAACAAGGTGGCCGCGCCCAACCCAATGAGCGCACCGACGATGGTACCGATAATCATTGCTTTTGTTTTCCAATTGATGTTGGACATCTATATTGTCTCCATATGTATTTGAAGAGATTAAGAGATTGGGAGGTTAGGAGATTGAGCAATTTCCCAATCTCTTAATCTCTTAATCTCTAATCACCAATCTCCTTAAAGAATCCAGCCAGGATTGTATATAAGCAAACCAGCCGTTGAACTGGATGATGGGTTTGGTGATGCGCTGGCTGATGTGGCGTAGTTTGGGCAGGACGATGAGCAGGAGCAGGCTGTCAATGCGCCACAGTAGGGTGCGCACACGGCCGTAAGGCGGCGCAGGGGAGATGGGCCGGTCCGCTTCGTCCATGAAAAAGTTGTAATAGATGCCGCCGCCAACGACGGCCGTCATCACCAGCCCAAAGATCAGCACCACCGGCAGCAGCATCAGTATGAGTACAAAGTCGGCCAGCCCAGATAGGAAGAGGTAGGTCTCTTCTGTGGGCGGGAAGAGCGCCAGGTAGAGCAGGTAGAGGAAGGTGATGAAGACAACGGCCGTGACCACCCCCACCGGCACGTACACATACAGCCGGTTAAACCGGCGCAAAGATGCCGCCCGCGCCAACTGTTCTGCACTGGGTTCAAAGCCGCCGGTTAATGACGGTGATGGTGTGGTTGATTGATTGATTGAATTGCCTGGGGGCGTCATGCTCATCCTGTTACACGCAAGCCTATTTGTTTAAGTCGTCGTGAATTGTATCACAATTTGCCATCAAGGTCTTGTCACCTGTGGGTTTGTAGCAGGCGATTTATCGCCGTGAAAAGGCGATGAATTGCCTGCTACAAACGAGGTTTCAGGCGGTTGCCCCGCCGCGCCGGTCGTCGCCGGCGGCTTCCAAACGGCCGTCCGCCGTCCGCGCTACCGAATGTGCCCCACCAAAATAGATGCTGCGGCTGGGCCAGCGATTAACGGAATAGCCCATGGCTGCCAGGTTGGCAACGGCCGTTTCGTCATAGCCCGCTTCGCACTGCAATACCCCATTCTCCACATGAACCCGCGCCCGATTCACGGCTTCGGCCAGAGGCAGGTGATAATCCAACACATTGCTCAACGTTTGCAAGATGGCGCTGCGGATGCGGATACTGCCGCCGCTGCCGGTTACCAGCCGCGTCATGCCGTTTTGCAGGACAATGGTGGGAGCCATCATGGTGGGCAGGCGTATACCCGGCGGGCGGCTGTGAAAACCATGCGGGTGCAAATCTTCTTCGCCCATCATGTTGTTGGGGATGAAGCCGGTACCGGGCACGACGTACCCGGCCGATTCCCCGGCGGTGGTGGTCAAACCAACGGCCAATCCGTCGGCGTCAATCACGCTGAGGTGGCTGGTGTGGTTGGGGCCATCTGGTTCGGCAGCGGGCGGCGAGGGACGGCCGTGACGCAGCGCTGTCTCAATCTGGGTGGCATACGGCCGGCCAAAATCCTCACTCAGGAAACGGGCAATGGCCGTCGCTACCGGCAGAGTGTTGCTCCACTGTTCCCAATACGGCCGTGCCCGGTTGGTTGCCGTCAGCACTTCATATAGCAGTTGCAGGTGGCGGGCGGAACTGTGGCGGAAGTGGGCCATATCGAAGTAGCTGAGCAGTTGCAGCGAGAAAGCAGTGAGGACGCCGCCGGTGGAACTGGGCGGCGGCAATAAAAGTTCATAGTTGCGGTAGGGGATGCGGATGGAGTCTACTTTATGTACTTCATACCGGGCCAGGTCGGCGGCCGTGAGCAGGCCACCGTTTTGCTGCTGGTCGGCGACCAGGGTTTGGGCCAGACGGCCGTGCCGCAGCAGACCTTCTCCTTCCGCCGCCAATGCCGCCAGCGTTTCTGCCAGGTGAGGGAGGAAAAGGCGTTCGCCTGGTTGGATGACACGGCCGTGCGGCGCAAAAATGGCGCGCATACCGGCGGTGTGGGTGTAGAGTGGGGAGAGCAGATCGCAAGTGTTGGCCTGGAATGGCTCCATGATGACGCCATCGCGGGCCAGTTGCAGCGCTGGTTCGAGCAGGGTAGGCAGGGGGAGACGGCCGTAATCAGCCGCCAGTTGGCACAACCCAAAGATGTTACCGGGCACGGCGACGGCCGCCCGCCCCAGGTAAAAATCCTGGGTGGCTGCGCCAAAGTCCACCACCACTTTGGCAAAATCCAGATCGGTTGGTTGGTTTGCGCCAAGACCGGGGGTGTTGCTGAAAAAGTCATAAACAAGGGAACGCTGCTGCCGGGGATCATACAGATGGGCAATACCGCTGCCGCCCCAATGTACCACGCCAATTTCGGCGATGAAGGAGACAAAAGCGGCAGCCACGGCTGCATCCACCGCGTTCCCGCCCTGCTGCAACATGGCTGCCCCTGCTGCCGCCGTTGCCGGTCCCCCCGCTGCAATGACTCCGGCCATAGATAACCTCCTGAATGTGAGTGGGAGATTGGAGATTAGAGATTGGAGATTAAGGGTCTTCAATCTCCCAATCTCCAATCTCTAGTCTCCTACAAATTCGGTAATCGCTGCCGCCATCAACCGCGCGTTTTCGCCGAATAACATGGTCATATGGTTGCCGGGAATAGAGACCAGCCGGCAGTGGGGGATGATGGCGGCGGTTTGTTGGGCCAGGTCGGCGGGTACAACGGCCGGCGTGCCGGGCGTACCGTAACCTACGGGGCCATTGAGCAAGAGGGCCGGTTGGGAAAGCCGGGCCATCACTTCCAGCCAGTTTAGCCCCAACCCTTTACCGGCGGCTTCGGCAATGGCTGCCGGGGTAGGGATAGGCGTAACCGTACCGTCGGCATGGTGGTGTACGTCGGCGCGATAATAGGCTTCGATGTCGTCGTCCCACTGCCCCTGCCAGTAAACGGCCGTTTTGACCATATCGCGGTACGCCTCCCAGGAAGGGTAAGTCTGGCCCAGCCGGGCCAGCGAGGGGGTGATGAGTTCACGCACCTGCGGGTGCATCAGCCCGGCGTCCATGATGATACATTGGCGGACGCGCCGGGGGTGGTGTACGGCCGTGTATACCGTCAACAGTCCGCCAAAGGAGTGCCCACCCATCACCACCTGTTCCAGTTCCAGTGCGTCCAACAGGCCAATGAGATCGGTCGTATGATCATCCATGCTGTAGCCGGAGACGGGGGCATCGCTCTGGCCGCGCCCGCGCAAATCCACGGCCAGCACCCGGTAAGGTAGCGCCGCCATCAACGCGCCAAAACAGTGCGCATTAGCCGTCAGGCCATGCGCCAGCAGCAGCGTTGGTTCTGTACCTGGTTTTTCCAGGAGATGCAGTTGGATATTGTTGGTTGTCACAAAATGATTCATGTAATCTCTCATTTTAAGGCGTCCCGTTCGTAGTAGGCGATTTATCGCCGTTAGAAGGCGATAAATCGCCTACTACGAACGGGGGTTAGATTTTATTTTCCTGGTTGGCCCAGTAGGATTCACGCATGACGCGCTTGAGCGTTTTACCGGCGGTGGAGCGGGGGAAGTCAGTCATAAAAACGACGCCGCTGAGCTTCTGGAAGCGGGCTTCGACGCGCTCGTTTACCCAGGCCAGCAGCGCCGCTTCGCTGATGCTGCCCGGTTCGTTCAGGATAACGGCGGCCATGGGCGTCTCTCCCCAATGAGCATCGGGCACACCAAAGATGGCGGCTTCGCGCACGGCCGTGTGCTGCACCACAATCTCCTCAATATCGCGCGGATACACATTTACCCCGCCGGAAATAATCATATCCTTCTGCCGGTCCACCAGATAGAGGAAGCCGTCTTCATCCAGATAGCCCAGGTCGCCGGAGTGCAGCCAGCCATTGTGCATGGCCTGCGCCGTCAGGTCGGGCCGTTTGTAATAGCCGGGCATGGTCATCGGGCCGCGCCCCACAATCTCGCCTACCTCGTGTGGATTACACAATGAGCCGTCGGGGCGTTC